>NZ_CP020330.1:318750-637500 GCF_002043005.1 Martelella mediterranea DSM 17316
CCGCCCCGGCCAGCTTTCCGGCGGCCAGCAGCAGCGCGTGGCGCTTGCCCGCGCACTGGTGCGCAAGCCCGCCGTGCTGCTGTTCGACGAGCCGCTCGCCAATCTCGACGCCAAGCTCCGCCTCGAAATGCGCTCGGAAATCCGCCGCATCCAGATGGAGACCGGCATCACCGCCATTCTCGTCACCCATGACCAGGTGGAAGCGATGTCGATGTGCGACCGGATCGCGATCATGAATGAGGGACAGATCATCCAGATCGACACCCCGACCGACATGTACCGCAATCCGAAGACCCAGTTCGTCGCAGGCTTCCTCGGCAATCCGCCGATCGCCTTCGTCAACGGACGGGCGGAAGCAGGCGTCATCCGGCTCGACGAGGACGACGTCATCCTGCCGATGCCTTCCAATGCGAAAAAGACCGAGGACGGCGCGCCGATCATCGTCGGCATCCGCCCGGAGATCTTCGGCAGCAATGATGGCAGCCCGGTCGGCGGTCGCGTCAGCTTCGTGGAAACCCAGGGGCGCGAGAACCTCTACGACGTTGCCCTGCCGTCGGGCGCGGTGCTCCGCTCCATCCAGCCGGTGCGTCACGACATCGCGATCGGCGACGAGGTGCGCTGGGGCGTTCGCCCGGACGATCTGCTGGTGTTTCAGCAGGACGGGACGCGCCTATGAGCGGCGCGCCCGGACTTGCAGATTTCATCGCGCGCTATGGCTGGCCGGAGACATCCGGCCCGCTCTGCATTGCCCATCGCGGTGCGAGCGACCATGCCGTCGAAAACACTCTCGCGGCCTTTCGCCTCGCCTCCGAGCTGGCGGCCGACATGTGGGAGCTCGACACCCAGTTGACCCGCGACGGCGTCGTGGTCGTCTCCCATGACGATCACCTCGAACGGGTGTTCGGTGTCGATGCCCGGATTTCCGCGATGACGGCGGCTGAACTGACCGACCTCGATAGCGTCGATGTCCCGACCTTCGCCGAGGTCGCAGCCCTCGGGCGCGAACTTGGCACCGGCCTCTATGTCGAGCTGAAGGCGCCGGGCACCGGGCTGAAATGCTGGCAGGAACTCAAGGACCAAGACCAGCGCTATGCCTCCCTCGGCTCGTTCGACACGGCGCAGGTGCGCGAATTGCGCGACGCCGGCTGCGACCACCCGCTTGCCGTCCTGGTCGGTATGGGCAAGGACCCGATGGCGCTGGCCGAAGAGGCAGGGGCCGATCTGGTGCATCTATGCTGGGAAAAAGACGGGCCGCGCCCGCAGGACAAGGTGACAGCAGGGCTCTGCGACCGTATCTTCCGCTCACAACGGCAGATTGTTCTCTGGCATGAGGAGCGGGCGGATATCCTGAAAGACATGATCGACCTTCCGGTTCTGGGCATCTGCACCAACCGGCCGGAGATGATGCAGACCGGCGAGGCATCCAGCGATATTACATGAGCGATCCAGTATTTCCGAAACGGGCCGTGACGTCCCATGATGTCGCCCGGCACGCCGGCGTTTCCCGCGCCGCCGTGTCGCGCACCTTCACGCCCAATGCCTCCGTCTCCGAGGAAACCCGGCAGAAGGTCATCAAGGCCGCCAACGAGCTCGGCTACCGCGTCAATTATCTCGCTCGCAGCCTGATCAACAAGCGCTCCGATCTCGTCGGCGTGGTCGCCGCCGGCCTCGACAATCCGTTCCGGACGATGCAGATCGACCACCTGACGCGCGGCCTGCTGGCGCGCGACCTGCGGCCGATCCTGCTGCCCACCTCGCGTTCGGAGGATGTGACGACCTTCATCCGGCAATTGCTGCAATATTCGGTTTCCGGCGTCATTGTCACATCGGACACCCCGCCGACGGAGCTTTGTGAGGAATGCGCCGGCAATGGCATACCGATCGTCCTGATCAACAAGGGCGAGAACATTCCCCTGGTGGATCGCGTGGTCAACGACGACGATGCAGCTGCCCGGGCGGCGGCCGATTATTTCTTCGATGCCGGCTGTCGGCGGCTGGCCGTCATGGCCTCACCGCATCTGTCCTTCACCGGCCGCAGCCGCAGGCAGGCTTTTGTCACGCGTGCTGAGGAACTGGGCGCTGCTCTTGAGGTGATCGACGTGCCGGTCAACGACTACAAATCGGGCTTCGAACAGGGCGCAGCACTCGCCGACAGCGCCGCCGAGGCGCTGTTCTGCGTCAATGACTACATGGCCTGCGGCGTCATCGACGCGCTGGCCCGCCTTGGACGCGACCGCGACCATCCCGGCCTCAGGATCATCGGTCATGACGATATCCCCCAGGCGGGATGGGACGCCTATCGACTGACCACGTTCGCCCAGGCCTGCGACCTGCAAACCGAGGCCGCGATCGATTTCCTTGAAAGCCGCATCGCCGATCCCGAGCTTCCGGCGCGGCTGGAGACCACGCCCGTGCGGCTGGTCGAGCGGGTATCCGCCGCATGACCAGCCTGTCCGAACATGACATTGAAGCACGCTATGCGTTTGCGCGAGCGCTGGCCGAAAGCGCCGGCGCGCGTGCGCTTGAAATCCAGCGGCGCAAAGACGCGATTTCGGTCGCCAACAAGGGGCTTCAGGATTTCGTCACCAATGCCGACCGGGAATGCGAGGCGCTGATCCGCGCGGCGATCGCCCGCGACTTTCCCGATGACGGCTTCGTGGGCGAGGAGACCGGCCGGACGGGTGGCGACGGCCCGATATGGGTGATCGATCCGATCGACGGCACCAACAATTACATGCGCCGCCTGCCCGACTGGGGCGTATCGATCGCGCTGGTGGCCGATGGCGAAATCATGCTCGGCGCGATCTTCGACGCGACCACGCAAACCGTGTTCCACGCCCGCCGTGGCCATGGCGCGTTCAATGGCGACAACCGCCTTGCCGCTTCGACAATCGATGACCCGCAGACCGCATTGGCGCTCACCGGCCATTCCCGCCGCACTGCGATCGACCCTTATCTCGACCTGCTCCTGAAGCTGCACGAGCACGGCTTCGATCACCGCCGCATCGGTGCCGCGGCGCTCGGACTGTTGCGTGTAGCTGAGGGCAAGGCCGAGCTCTATTACGAGGCCCACCTTAATTGCTGGGACGTCCTGGCCGGCATTCTGATCGCGGAAGAGGCAGGCGCCATTGTCGAACGCCCTGCCCTTTCCGACCTGCTCCGCCAGGGCGGACCGGTGCGCGCCTGCGGCCCCGAAATCGCGTCCGCCGTCAGCGCATTGTTCCACCCCTCGCCGCAACGCCGCCAAACGCAGGGTCGGGGCTGACCGCTCGCCGGCCATCCCCATTCGCGCGACGGTTTCCAGCCCGGCTAAAGCGCCTCGCCGGTCTCGCTGTCGAAGATGTGGACGCGTTCGGGGTCGATCTTGGCCTCGAAGAGCTGGCCGTGGTGGATTTCGCGTTCGCCGTCGACGATCGCCGTCACATGCTGGCCGCCGAGTTCGAACACGACATGGCTCTGCGCACCGGTCGGCTCCACCAGCAGCGCCGTGCCGTTGATCACCGAACCGGTTCCGATATCGGGATTGAGGTGTTCGGGGCGCAGCCCGACCGTAACCTTGCGGTCGGGCGTGAGGCCGGCATGGTCGCCAGAGATCGCCAGCACCGTGCCATCGGCAAAGCGCACCGCCGGCGCGCCGTCCGCGGCAACGATCGTACCGGGCAGAAGGTTCATTGCCGGCGAGCCGATGAAGGCGGCAACGAACAGGTTGGCCGGCTTCCTGTAAAGCTCGATCGGCGTGCCCTGCTGCTCGATCCGGCCCTGGTTGAGCACCACCACCCGGTCGGCCAGCGTCATCGCCTCGATCTGGTCATGGGTGACATAGACCGATGTGGTCTCCACGCGCTGATGCAGCGTCTTGATCTCCGCGCGCATCTGTACCCTGAGCTTGGCGTCGAGGTTCGACAGCGGCTCGTCGAACAGGAACACCGCCGGATCGCGCACCACCGCGCGGCCCATGGCGACGCGCTGGCGCTGGCCGCCGGAAAGCTGCGAGGGCTTGCGGTCGAGCAGCGCCGTCAGGTCCAGCATCCGCGCCGCCTCGCCGACGCGCTCCTCGATTTCCGCTTTCGGGCGCTTGGCGAGGCGCAGGTTGAAGCCCATGTTTTCGGCCACCGTCATATGCGGATAGAGCGCGTAGGACTGGAACACCATGGCGATGTTGCGCTCGCGCGGCGTCAGATCGTTGACGATCTCGCCGCCGATCGAAATATCGCCGCCGGTGATTTCCTCAAGGCCGGCGATCATGCGCAGCAGCGTGGATTTCCCGCAGCCCGACGGCCCGACAAGGGCGACGAACTCGCCATCCTCGATGGTCAGCGAAACGCCGTGGATGACCTCGAGAGCGCCGTAGGACTTTCTGATATTGCTGAGTTCGACGGATGCCATTTTCGACAAGCTCCCGGAGGGTTCACGATTTCACGGCGCCGGCGGTGAGCCCGGCGATGATGTGTTTCTGGGCGATAAAGAAGGCGATGATCGTCGGCAGGATGGTCAGCGTGATGAAGGCGAGCACAAGCTGCCATTCGGTCGCGAATTCGCCCTTGTAGACCATGATGCCGAGCGGCCAGGGATAGCGGCTCTCCGTGTTCAGCATGATCAATGGAATGATATAGCTGTTCCAGCTCTGCACGAAGGCGATGATGCCGACCGTGGCGATGATCGGCCGCGACAGCGGCATGGTCACATGCCAGAAAAAGCCGATATAGCCGCAGCCATCGACAAAGGCGGCGTCGAACAGCTCCTCCGGCAGGTTGCGGAAATAATTGCGGAACAGCAGGATGCTCATGCCGAGCCCGAAGGCCACCTGCGGCAGGATCACGCCCCAATAGGTATCGAGCAGGCCGAGATCGCGGATGCGGATATAGAGCGGCAGGATGGCGGTGGCCGCCGGAAACATCAGCCCGATCAGGAAATAGTTGAGCAGGTAATCCGAGCCGAAGAAACGGATATGGGCGAAGCAGAAGGCCGCGCAGGCGGCGAACACGATGGTGAGAAACACGGTGAACACCGCGATCAGCAGCGAATTGCCCATCTGCAGCCAATAGCGCTTCGAGATCAGGATATCGGTGTAATTGCTCCACTGCCATTGATCAGGCAGGCCGAACGGACTGCCGCGCAGATCCGGCAGCGTCTTGAAGCCGCCAAGCGCGGTGGTGATGAGCGGGATGATGACAATGCCCGCGACAAGCAGCAGCGAGACATAGAGATAGGTCTTGGTGCCGGCATTGAGCTTGCGGCCTTCCCCGCCGGATTTTGCCGCATCGATCGGCGCGCTTTCGGAAATCTCAGTCATTTTTCATGAATATCCGTTTGTAGCTGAAGGCCAGCGTGACGCAGATGATGAACAGAATGACGCCGACGGCGCTGCCGAAGCCGACCTGCATGCGGGTGACGCCGAAATTGTAGAGGAAGGTCACCATGGTCTGGGTCGAGTTGGCCGGGCCGCCGCCGGTGAGCGGCATGATGAGATCGAAAAGCTGGAGCGAGCCGATGACGGCGAAGAATACCGAGAGCCGCACGGTGGAGCCGAGCATCGGCAGCGTCACAAGCCGGAATTTCTGCCAGCCGGTCGCCCCGTCGATATCGGCCGCTTCCAGAATGCTGCGATCGATCGCCTGCAGGCCGGCGATGAACAGCATCATGTGGAAGCCGAAATATTTCCAGACCACAACGGCGAGGATGGCCGACATGGCGGTATCGGGGTTGGCGAGAACGAACGGCGGCTCCGCGCCGAAGAAATGCCAGATGCCGGCCACCAGCCCGAAATCGCCGTCATAGACGAAACGCCAGATCATGCCGGCGGCGACATCGGCCAGCACATAGGGCAGGAAGAAGATCAGCCGGAAGAACAGCGCGCCCCTGATCTGCTTCGTCACCATGGAGGCGAGCCACAGCGCCAGGGGAAGCTGGATGACGATCGAGACGGCGATGATCAGGCCGTTATTGATCAGCGCCTTGGTGAAGGCGCTGTTGCGGAAGATAAGCTGGTAGTTGCGGAAATCGACCCACTTGCTCGGTTCGCCATAGCCGTTCCAGCTGAAGAAGGAGTACCAGGCCGCCTCGCCGATCGGCAGGATGACCAGCAGCGTGAACAGCACCAGCGCCGGCGGCAGGAAGATGATCAGCACCGGCCATTTGGTATGGGCCAGCGAGCGCCGTCTTCTGGACCTGCCCGGAGCAGGCCCGACCGGCGCGGGCAGGATGGAGTCGGTGGTCGTCATTGGCATTTTCCCGCATGCAGTGCGGCGGCGGTATGCCGCCTTGCCCGTGCAGCCGGAGATCGCGCATTTAAGCCGGGCTCAGTGAAAAAGGCCGGCCGGGCACATCCCCGAACATCAGGAGCCTGGAATGCCGGGCGCCGGCAAGGCGGCGCCCGGAACAACGAGCTACATGTTTTCCAGTTCGTAGGTGTCCTGGATCTGCTGGGCGGCGTCTTCCGGCGAGGTCGCGCCGGAGACGATCGCGACGCTCATGTCGTTGACGACGGCGCCGACATTGGGGCCGAGATCCTGGTCGAGATAGTTCTGGTGCCAGGTTTCATCGGCCAGCGCCTCGGCGCTGCTTTTCAGAAGCGGATCGGTGATCGAATCGGCGACGCCGATCGTGACCGGAATCACCTTCTGAACCTCGGAAATCCTGCGGGCGACATCCGGGCTGGTATAGTATTCGAGGAATTTCTCGGTCTCGGGCGGCGCGTCCTTGGTCACGGCCCAGCCGGTCAGCCCGCCCATATTGTCGGTGACCACGCCCGGCGCGCCCTCGATGACCGGAAAGGCGAAGCGGCCGATATTGTCTTCCGCAAGCCCCTTGCCGTCGGTGGAATTGCTGATCTGGGTCCGGCCGGTGTTCTCGAAGGACAGGATCATCGCCGCGCGCCCGTCGCCGAAGGCTGCCAGCGCATCGTTCCAGGTCGCGCCGAGATAGCCGTTCTGGAAGGGTTCAAGCGCGCCAAGCGCCGCAAGCTTCTCGCCGGCCGCGACGAAGGGCTCGCCCGCGAAACCGCCATTTTCGCCAGCCTTGGCCGCCATGAAGCCGTCATGGCCTGCCTCGCGCATGGCGAGATAACCCCAGTAGAAATGGATCGGCCACTTGTCGCCGCCGCCGCCGGCAATCGGCGTGATTCCGGCATCCTTCAGGGTCTTGACGGCCCCCATGAAGTCATCCCAGGTTTCGATCGAGGTGCCATCCACGCCGGCCTTGTCGAACAGTTCCTTGTTGTAGAAGAACGAGACGACGCCGTTCAGCACTGGCGCGGCCCAGACTTGGTCGTCAAACGTCATCCCGGCAATCGACGACGGTTTCAGCGTGTCGCGCCATTTGTTGTTGTCGGCATCGAGCGCCGGCGTGATATCCCTGAGGACGCCGGTCTCGGACTGCGCCTTCAAAACGCCGCCGCCCCATGTGTAGAACAGGCTGGGGATTTCCGATGATTGCAGCAGGGTCGGCAGTTTCGCCTTGAAGGCCTGGTTTTCAAGGAACTGCATCTCGATCTTGACGCCCGGATTGGCCTGCTCGAACTCGTCGGCGACCTGACGCCAGACTTCCACGACCGGCTCCTGGTTTTCCAGATGGAGCCATTTGATGACGGTCTCGGCCGATGCCGTGTTCGCGGTCACCGCGAGGGCCGCAAAGCCTGCGGCGGCAGCGCCGTAACGAAGCCATTTGGCAGTAATTGACATATCGCACTCCTCCCAAAGTACTTTTTGCACACTCCGGATTAAATAAATGTCGAGACCTGAGTTTTGTCAACCCGAAACTGCCCGCGCCGGGGCAGACTGCCTTTAAAATAGCCAAATCGCGGAAAAATCGCTTGCAAGGCGCGCGGGACCGGGACTAAGAACAGACATAAATTATTTCGTGATGCGGAAAAATTAAACCCCTGCCCTGAAGCTGCCCGACGAGCCTCCATGAAGACCGCTGATCCTGAATTGATGCGAGCAATCAACCGGTTGAGCGTGCTGGACACGATCCGGCGCAACGGCCCGATCGCGCGCATCGAGATCAGCAAGCGCACCGAGCTTTCGACCAGCACGGTTTCGGCGATCACCGGCTCGCTGATAGACGATGGTCTTATTCTGTCGCGGCATGAGGGCGACCTGCGCAATGCCGCCGCGCGCGGCCGCCCCCGGGTGATGCTCGAGCTCAACCCCGAGGCTTCCCGGGTTGTCGGCGCCAAGATCGCGGCGACGCGCATGACCTTCGTGGTGTCCGATTTCTGCGGCGAGGTGCTTTCGGAATTTTCGCTCCCGGTGCGCATCGACAGAATGCCGATCGACGTCATCGCCGATCTGGTGGAAGACGGCGTGCGCGCCTGCGTGATGGATAGCGGGCTGACGCTTTCCGAAATCGACATGATCTGTCTCGGCATTCCCGGCGTGGTCGAGCACCGCACCGGCGTGGTGCGCTCCAGCCCGATCTTCAGTGACGAGAATGTGGATTTCGCCGCCGTCATGTCCCCGCGCTTCGGCATCCGCACGATTATCGAGAGCGATGTCCACGCCGTCACGCTCGCCCATCACTGGTTCGGCAAGGCCCGCCATCTCGAGGACATGGTGCTGATCTCGCTGGAGCGGACCCTGGGGCTCGGCGTGCTGCACAACAGCCAGCTGTTTCGCGGCGCGGGCGGGCTCAGCCACAATCTCGGCGACCTCGTGCTCGGCAGCAGCGCCGACAGCATGTCGCGGCTGGCAAGCCTCGCCGGCGAAAGCGCGATCCTCGGCGACGGCCCGCGCGAGGGGCTTTATGCCGACGCCGTCCGCCTTGGTCGGGGCATTTCGCATGCCCAGACGCTGATCAAGGCCAAGGACGCGCAGATCATGTCGGCGGCGGAGCGCGCCGGCGATGCCATCGGCGTGACGGTCGCCAACATCGTCACCCTTTTCGCCCCGCCGCGCGTTATTCTCGTGGGGTCCAGCCTTGCGCTTGGCAAACCCTTCATCGACCGGCTGACAAAGGCCTTCAACAGCGCGATCCCGCCATCGCTCGCCGATGTCAGCGAACTGGTCTTCGACGACGCCGAGGATTTTTTCTGGGCGCGGGGAGCGGCAGCGGTAGCACTTTACGAACTGTATGAATCGCCATGGAGCACAACCGGCCCTGCGCTTTGAACGCCGGGCTTCGCGCTTTGGGAGGAGTGAGAAATGGAAAAAGTAGGTATCGGCATCATCGGATGCGGCAATATTTCGGGCGCCTATCTGAAGGCGATGGCCGGATTCGACATTCTCGACATTCGCGGCGTCGCCGACCTCAACCAGGCGGCAGCCGAGGCGAAGGCGGCCGAGTTCAATGTGCCCGTCAGCACGATCGACGCGCTTCTGGCCGACCCCAAGGTCGAGATCATCCTCAACCTGACCATTCCGCGCGCCCATGTCGCGGTGGGCCTCAGGGCGCTTGAGGCCGGCAAGCATACCTATTCGGAAAAGCCGCTCGGCATCACCTTCGCCGAGGGCAAGACGCTCGCGGACGCCGCCGCCAAAGCGGGACTCAGGATCGGCGCGGCCCCCGACACGTTTCTCGGCGGCGGCCACCAGACGGCCCGCGCGCTCGTCGACAGCGGCGCGCTCGGCCTTGCGATCGGGGGCACGGCGAGCTTCATGCGGCCGGGCCATGAATCCTGGCACCCCAATCCCGATTTCTACTACGATATCGGCGGCGGGCCGATGCTCGACATGGGGCCCTATTACATCACCGACTTGGTCAACCTGTTCGGCCCAGTGAAGAAGGTTGCCGGTTTTGCGACCATGCTGCGCCGGGAACGCGAGATCACCAGCGAACCGCGCCGGGGCGACATGATTTCCGTCAAGGTGCCGACCCATATCGCCGGCACGCTGATCTTCGAAAACGGCGCGGTCGTGCAGGTGACGATGAGCTTCGACGTGGCGGGCCACAAGCATCTGCCGATCGAGATCTACGGCACCGAGGGAACGCTGCTGGTTCCCGACCCCAATTTCTTCGCCGGCCCCGTCTCGCTTCTGAAGAAGGGCGGAGACTTCGAGGATCAGCCCGTCGACCAGCCCTATGCCGACGGCAATTACCGCTCGATCGGGCTTGCCGACATGGCCTATGCGATCCGCAACGACAGGCCGCACAGGGCGAACGGCGATCTGGCCCTGCATGTGCTGGAGGTGATGGAGGCCTTCACCACCGCCGCCGAAACCGAAAAGACCGTCGGGATCACGACCACCGTCGCGCGGCCGGCGCCGCTGTCGGATTCGCTGATCGACGGCGCGCTCGGCAAGTAGGCCGAAGGGCGAGAAACCATCAACCCGGCCGGCGGAGCGCCGGCTGACGCGAGAGGAGAGATATCATGCGCGAAGCACTCATTGTCTGGGGCGGCTGGAGCGGCCACGAGCCGGAGGAATGCGCCCACATCATCCGCGACATGCTGCAGGAGGATGGGTTCAAGGTCTATCTGGAACATTCCACCGAGGCCTTCGCCGATCCGCAGATCAAGGATCTGAGCCTGATCGTTCCGATCATGACCATGTCCAAAATCGAGAAGGAGGAGGTCAAGAACCTCTCCGCGGCCGTGGAGGGCGGCGTCGGCATTGCCGGCTATCACGGCGGCGCGGGCGATGCCTTCCGCGATTCGGTCGACTACCAGTTCATCATCGGCGGCCAGTGGGTCGCCCATCCCGGCAATATCATCGACTACACGGTCAATGTGACGAAGCCGGACGATCCGATCATGGAGGGGATTTCCGATTTCCCCTATCATTCGGAGCAGTATTACATGCATGTCGACCCATCGAACGAGGTGCTGGCGACCACCACCTTCAGAGGCGACCATGCGGAATGGATCGACGGCGTGGTCATGCCGGTGGCGTGGAAGCGCCGCCACGGCAAGGGCCGGGTGTTCTATTCCTCGCTCGGCCACATCGCCAGCGAGTTCCAGGTTCCGGAAATGGCGACCATCTTCCGCCGCGGCGCCAACTGGGCGGCGCGCTGAGCCGCGCGACCGCCTTTGCCATCAGTCAACAGAAAGGAAACGCTCATGGATTATCGCAGACTAGGAAACAGCGGCGCGGTGGTGACCAATCTCTGCCTCGGCACCATGACCTTCGGCGACGAGGCCGACGAGGCGACCTCCTTCCGGCTGATGGACGCCTATGTCGAGGCTGGCGGAAACTTCATCGATACCGCCAATGTCTACTCGACCGGACTCTCCGAAGAGATTGTCGGGCGCTGGCTGAAACAGAAGCCCGGCATTACCAAGGACCTGGTGATCGCCACCAAGGCGCGGTTTCCCATGGGCGACGGGCCGAACCGCATCGGCCTGTCGCGCAAGAACCTCGCCGAAGCGCTCGATGCCTCGCTGGCCCGCCTTGGCGTCGAGCAGATCGACCTCTACCAGCTTCATGCCTTTGACGCGCTGACGCCGCTGGAGGAATCGCTGCGCTTCCTCGACGATGCCGTCTCGAGCGGAAAGATCGCCTATTACGGCTTCTCCAACTTCCTTGGCTGGCAATTGACCAAGGCGGTCTGGATCGCCAGGGCGAACGGCTTCTCCGCCCCGGTCACCCTTCAGCCGCAGTATAATCTGCTGGCGCGCGGCATCGAGCACGAGATCGTCCCGGCCTGCCAGGATGCGGGCATGGGGCTTTTGCCATGGTCGCCGCTCGCCGGCGGGTGGCTTTCGGGCAAGTACAAGCGCGACCAGATGCCGACCGGCGCCACGAGGCTCGGCGAAAATCCGGCGCGCGGCATGGAAGCCTATGACAAGCACAATGCCAAATCGGTGACCTGGGAGGTGCTCGGCGCGCTGGAGGACATCGCCGGTGCGCATAATGCCAGCATGGCGCAGGTGGCGCTCGCCTGGCTCGCGGCGCAGCCCGCCGTCACCTCCGTCATTCTGGGCGCGCGCACCGAGGCCCAGCTTGCCGACAATCTCGGCGCGGCTGAGCTTCAGCTTTCCGCAGACGAGATCAAGCGCCTCTCTGACGTCTCCCACCAGCCGATGCCGGATTATCCCTATGGAGAGGCCGGGGCCGCACAGCGCTTCCGCAAGATCGAAGGCGGCCGCTGAGAAATGCCGGATATTCAAGGCCGGCGGCTTGCTGCCGGCCCCGCTGCTTTTTGGGGCAATTCGGGGCGGGCAGACCCGCGTACCGGGATCTGCCGTTCACGTGTCGAGAAATTTGACCGCGCCAAGAATCCTGATATGAACGTTTTTTGACAAACGCCTCCCAGCAGCGAACCACATCCATGCCACGTAACTTTCTTGTCGTTGATCCTCAAAAGGACATGCATGTCATCAAGGGGCTTGCCGCGCCCGCGCGCATCTCGGTCCTCAAGCTGTTGCGTCGCAAGGGCGCGCTCAACGTCAAGGAAATCGGCGAGCTTCTGAACCTGCCGCAGTCGACGGTGTCGCTCAGCGTGCAGTTGCTGGAGGAGGCCGGGCTGATCCGCACCGAAAGCCATCGGGCGCGCAAGGGCAATCAGAAGCTCTGCACCAGCATTTATGACGAGGTCGTCATCATGTTCGGCGATGCGGCCGAAGAACGTCGCAATGACGCGATCGAGGTGGCAATGCCGGTCGGTCTCTATACCGCCTGCGAGGTCAGCGCGCCCTGCGGGTTGTGCACCGATGAAGGCATTATCGGACTTCTTGATGTGCCCGATTCCTTCCTCGACCCGGCGCGGATGAAGGCGGGACTGATCTGGTTCACGCGCGGCTCGGTGGAGTACCAGTTTCCCAACAATGCCCGGCTCGACAACCGCGACGTCGCCGAGCTTGAGTTCTCGCTGGAGCTTTCCTCCGAAATGCCGGGCACCAATCCGGACTGGCCGTCCGATATCACGATCACCGTCAACGGCGTTGATATTGGACAGTGGACCTCGCCCGGCGATTTCGGCGATCGCCGGGGCGTGTTCACCCCCGACTGGTGGAAGCTGAAGGGCTCGCAATACGGCATGCTGAAGCGTTTTCGGGTGACCGATGCCGGCTCGTTTGTCGACGGCGTCAGGATGTCGGATGTCTGTCTCGCCGATCTCCGGCTCGATCAGAAGCATTCGATCCGCCTCTGTCTGAGCGTGCGTGATGACGCCCGCCACCCCGGCGGCATCAATATCTTCGGCAAGGGATTCGGCAATTACGATCAGGATATCGTGCTGCGCCTGACGACCCGGTAGCCCCGCCCGGGGCTAAAACGAACCCACCCGCCTCCGGAAAACCGCTTGACGAACGGAACGATCGGGTCTTTATTATCCATAAATATTGGTTTGCACCAAAAAACAAAATTTCGAGGAGGAAGCATGCAGGCCCGCGTCACCGCGCACAAGAATTTCACCATATCCACGATCGATCCGAGGCTCTACGGCTCGTTTCTCGAGCATCTCGGACGGGCAGTATACACCGGCATCTATGAGCCTGACCATCCGACCGCGGATGAAAACGGCATGCGCCGCGACGTCATCGATCTTGTGCGTGAACTCGACACCCCGATCTGCCGCTATCCCGGCGGCAATTTCGTCTCGGCCTATAACTGGGAGGACGGCATCGGCCCGCAGAGCGAGCGCCCCACCCGCCTCGACCTTGCCTGGCGGACGGCGGAATCCAACCAGGTCGGCATCCACGAATTCGCCCGCTGGGCCGAGGCCGCCAATACCGAGATGATGCTGGCCGTCAATCTTGGCTCGCGCGGGCTCGATGCGGCGCGCAACTTCGTCGAATATGTCAATCATCCGGGCGGCAGCTACTGGTCCGACCTGCGCCGCAAGAACGGCCAGGCTGATCCGTGGAACGTCAAGCTCTGGTGCCTCGGCAACGAGATGGACGGCCCCTGGCAGGTCGGCCACAAGTCGGCCGCCGAATACGGCCATCTCGCCAACGAGACCGCCAAGGCGATCCGCGCCTTCGACGACAAGCTGGAGCTTGTGGTCTGCGGCTCTTCCCATTCCGACATGCCGACCTTCCCGCAATGGGAGGCCACGGTGCTGGACGAGACCTATGACCAGGTCGACTATATCTCGCTGCACATGTATTTCATGAACTACGAGAAGAACACGCGCGAATATCTGGCGCTGCCGGAAAAGCTCGACCGCTATATCGGCACGGTCAGCGGCGTGATCGACTATATCAAGGCCAAGAAGCGCTCGAAGAAGAACGTCAAGATCTCCTTCGACGAGTGGAACGTCTGGTATCACGAGCGCGAGGCGGACGAAAAGCGCATGAAGGAGTGGGACTGGCCGCACGCGCCGGTGCTTCTTGAGGACATCTACAATTTCGAGGATGTGCTGCAGGTCGGCTGCATCATCAACACCTTCATCCGCCGTTCGGATGTGGTGAGCATTGCCTGCATCGCCCAGCTCGTGAACGTGATCGCGCCGATCATGACGGCGCCCGGCGGCGCTGCCTGGAAGCAGACGATCTATCATCCCTTCCAGCTCGCCTCGCGCTATGGCCGCGGCACGGCGCTGGCGCTCGACGTCGACTGCGCGACCTATAACGCCGATATCGCGGCCAATGTGCCCTATCTCGACATCACCGGCGTTCATGATGCCGATGCGGGCACGCTGACCTTCTTCGCCATCAACCGTCACGGAGAGGAGCCGATGACGATCGATCTGGCGCTGGAGCGCTTCGGCGAAATCAGGTCGGTCGAGCATACCCTGATCAAGCATGACGACCTCGAAGCGGTGAATACGAAGGAAAATCCGGACAATGTCAGCCCTGTGAAGCAGGACGGCGCGAGCGTGTCCGGCGGCAAGGTTTCGATTACGGTGCCTGCCTATTCCTACTCGATGATCCGGGTGAAGCTGTAGCGCGTCAGCCGCGCCGCCGCAGGGCTCAATCAAGCAAGACGGCGCGCCGCATGCCTCCGTGAACGGGGCCGGCGCGGCGAAAATGCCAACCATACGGCGGGAGGCCGTATTGCAAAGAGAGGAGAAGACGATGGCTAGAATGTTAGGTGCGGCCATGGGCGCGATAATCGCCGCGGGGGTATTCGCCACCGCCGCCCAGGCTCAGGAAACGGTCACCTGGTGGGACTTTCTCAGCGGCGGCGACGGCGTTCGCATGAAGCAGCTGATCTCCGATTTCAATGCCGAACATGAAGGCGAGATCACCATCGACGCGACCACGCTGGAATGGGGCACGCCGTTCTACTCAAAAGTGCGAACCTCCGCCGCGATCGGCGAGGGTCCTGATATCATGACCTATCACGCAAGCCGCATTCCGCTTGCCGTCAGCCAAGGCATTTTGCAGCAGATCACCCCCGAGGACTGGGAGACGATGGGCCTCTCCGAAGCCGATTACGCGCCGGCGACCTGGGACGCGGTAACGGTGGACGGCAAGCAGTACGCCGTGCCCTTCGACACCCATCCGATTGTGCTCTACTACAACAAGGACGCGCTCGCCGAAGCCGGTCTCCTGACCGAGGACGGCAAGCCGATGGGACTTGATTCCCGCGAAGGCTTCGAGGCCACGCTGAAGGGCCTGAAGGAAGCAGGCGCGGAATTTCCGCTCGCCTCGACCACTGCGGACGGCACCTTCATGTTCCGCACGATCTACTCGCTCATGGGCCAGCAGGACGGCGAGCTGATGTCCGACGGTGAATTCCTCGCCGGCGACAACGCCGAAAAGCTGCAAAACGCGCTGGCCGTGCTGCAGGGCTGGACCAATGACGGGCTTCAGACCACCTATACCGATTATCCCGCGACCGTGGCGCTGTTCACCTCCGGCGAATCGCCGCTGATGATCAACGGCGTCTGGGAAGTGCCGACCATGATCGACCTCAAGGAGCAGGGCAAGCTGTTCGAATGGGGCGCCGTGGAACTTCCGGTGATCTTCGACCACCCCGCGACCTATGCCGACAGCCATTCATTCGCCATCCCCGCCAATTCCGGCAAGGAGATGAGCGCGGAGAAGAAGGCGGCGGTTCTGGAAGTCATGTCGTGGATGGCGAAGAACTCGCTGTTCTGGGCGACGGCCGGCCACATCCCGGCCTACGGTCCGGTCACGGAATCGGCGGACTACCAGGGCATGCAGCCGAACGCCACCTATTCGAGCGTGACGGAGAACATGATCTTCGACCCCAAATCGACGCTCGCGGGCGTTGCCGGGCCGATCTATGACGTGATGTCCACCTATTTCGTGCCGACGCTCAACGGCGAAATGGAGCCGGCCGAGGCCGTGGAGGAAATCAAATACGAGCTGAACGATCTGCAATGATCGCTGCGGGCCGCCGGCATCACCGCCGGCGGCCGTTTCGCATACCAGTTCTCCGCTTTTGAGGCCTCATGATGCTCCGCAACAAACGAAACGAAGCGATTGTCGCCCTGCTTCTGGTCGCGCCGTTCGTCGCAATCTACGGATTGATCTTCATCTATCCGACCATCCGGCTGCTCATCATCTCGTTTCAGGATGCGCCGCTGATCGGCAGCGGCGAGTTTGTCGGCCTCGAGAATTATACGCGGCTCTGGGGTGACCGACGCTTCAACACTGCGTTCTGGAACACCGCCTATTTCGTCGCCATCACCGTCATTCCCGGAACATTGGTGGCCTTCGCCATCGCGCTCGGCATCAACCGGCTGAAGGGCCGCGTGCAGGCGCTGGTGCTGGCGATGTTCTTCCTGCCCTATATCCTGCCGGTATCGGTGGTCTATCTGATCTGGGACTGGACTCTGAACTTCCAGTTCGGCATCGCCATGTATATCTTCGATATCCTCGGGATCGACCGGGTGCCGGTGTTCAAGTCGACGGTCTGGTTCATGCCGGCGGTCGGCCTCATCACGATATGGTGGACCGCGGGCTTCTCGATCCTGCTTTTTCTCTCCGGACTGCGCGCCATCCCTGCCGAGATCTACGAGGCGGCCGCCTTGGACAACGCATCCCGCCTGACGACCTTCCGGCAACTGACCTGGCCGCTGATGTGGCCGGTGACGGCGCTGGTGCTGACGATCCAATTGATCCTGCAATTGAAGATTTTCGACCAGGTCTATCTGTTTTCCGTCGGCGGACGGCCAAACGACAATCTGGTGCTTGTCTATTACGTGTTCCAGCGGGCCTTCCAGTATGACCAGGGCGGCCGGGCCGCTGCCGCTGCCGTCGTCCTGTTCATCATCGTCATCGTGGTGTCGGTTCTCAACTTCCAGCTGACACGGCTTTCGAAGGGGCGCGAATGATGAACGCAACAACCGCAAAACGTCTCAACCTCGCCGGTCTCGTGATCACGCTGCTGACAGTATTCATCGCCGTATTGTGGGCTTTTCCGCTCTATTGGGGGGTGATTTCATCGCTCAAGCCGGAAGACGAGGTGGTGCGCCGCTATATCGAATTATGGCCGGACACCCTGACCTTCTCGCATTACTATTTCGCGCTCACCCAGACCCAGATCGGCGTCTGGTATCTGAATTCGATTGTCACCGCGCTTGCGATCACGGTGCTGACCGTCGGTTCCTCGATGTTCTGCGGCTATGCCATCTCGCAGCTTCAGTTCCCGTTCCGGCGGGTTCTGTGGTGGCTGATCCTGGCCAGTTTCATGGTGCCGATGCAGGTGCTGATCGTGAACCACTTCGAACTGATGGCGCGTTTCGGCCTCATCAACACCTGGGCCGGGATCGTTCTGCCGCAGTTGATCCACCCGGTGGTGATCATCGTCTACAAGCATTTTTTCGACAACGTGCCCAAGGATTTCCGGGAAGCGGCGGCCATGGATAACGCCTCCGAATGGCGCATTCTCACGCGCATCTACATGCCGATGAACTGGGGCGTCACCACCGCGCTTGCAATCGTCACCTTCATCTGGTCGTGGAATGCGTTTCTGTGGCCGTTCCTGGCGGTTACCAAGACCGAAATGATGACGATCACCGTCGGCATCACCCAGGTCAACGACGCCTTCGGCGTCTATTACGCCCGCGAACTGTCAGCCGCCGTGCTGGCCGGTCTCCCGGTCGCGGTCGCCTATCTGATCTTCCAGCGTAGGGTGACCCAGGCCATCACCCTTTCCGCCGGTATCAAGGGGTAGCCTGTGTAAGGCCGGCTCACGCCGGTTGCATTCAAACGAAAACGCCGCGGCATTCTGTCCGCGGCGTTTTCGTGAGGGGCCGAAGCGCCCCCGATATCGTCAATGAACGTGATAGGCGTTTCCGGCGTCATCGAAGAGGTGAAGCGCGGTCGCGTCGAAGGCGAGCTTCACCCGATCGCCGGTTCTGGCTTCGGAACGTCCCTTGTCGGTGGCGATCAGCTCCGTGCCGTCTTCCAGGGTGCAGTAGAGCAGGGTTCGCTCGCCGAGACGCTCGACAACGCCAACCGTCGCGGTGGTGGTGACCGCATGGCGCTCATCCTCATCCACCGCCTGCACGGCTTCCGGCCGAATGCCCATCTCGTAGCGTCCGGGTTTCATCTCTGGAATGTCGATCTCAACCGTCGAACCATCCTTGAGACGGGCCACACGGTCGTCGGCTGAAAGATCCACCTCCAGGAAATTCATGCCGGGCGACCCGACAAAACCGGCCACGAAGCGCGAGGCCGGCCTGAGATAGACCTCCATCGGCGTGCCGATCTGCTCGATCCGGCAATTGTTGAGCACCACGATCCGGTCGGCGAGCGTCATCGCCTCGGTCTGGTCATGGGTCACATAGATCATCGTCGCCTGCATGCGGTTATGCAGCCGCGCAAGTTCGACGCGGGTTCTGACCCTGAGCGCCGCATCGAGATTGGAGAGCGGCTCATCGAACAGGAAGGCCTTGGGTTCCTTGACGATCGCCCGGCCGATCGCGACCCGCTGGCGCTGGCCGCCGGAAAGCTGGGCGGGTCGCCGTTTCAGCAGTTCCTCCATCTCCAGCATGCGCGCGGCTTCAAGCACCCGGGTCTCGATCTCATCCGCGCTCATGCCGATATTGCGCAGGCCGAACGCCATGTTGTCGTGCACGGTCATGTGCGGATAGAGCGCGTAGTTCTGGAACACCATCGCGACATTGCGCTGGCCCGGCGCGAGATTTTCGCTGCGGACCCCGTCGATCGTCAATGCCCCGTCATCGATGGTTTCAAGCCCCGCGATCATCCGCAGCAGCGTCGACTTTCCCGAACCCGACGGCCCGAGAAACACCATCAGTTCACCGGATTCGACGGCGAGCGAGATATCGTTGATAACGTTGACGTTCCCGAAGCTCTTCGAAACACTGTCGAGCTTGATTGGAGCCATCTTTTCCTCCCGAACGGCTTTTGAACCATTGTTTCCGGTCCAGACCAGAAGTCAAGATGTCATATGCCGTTCCGCGCGATCATTCACGCAAGCAGGCTGCCCGAAGGTCGCCCGCGCGGAACGATCGGTTCGGGTAGACACAACTGAATGCATTTCAGTCTGAAGAGAGGTGTGGACTGCGTGAGAGCAGCCCCATCCCTTGCCGCGATGGCAAGGGATGGAGATATCGCGGCGGGGCCCGGTCGATCAGACCTCGTAGCCGTAGATTTCCTTGGCGCGTTCCGGCGTGAGATACTCGTTCTTTAGGTCGCGTTCGATATCGGCACGGCTGCGCAATTTCGGGTCGCCATATCCGCCGCCATTGCCGGTGACGACGCGGATGATATCGCCTTCGTTGACCGTGAGGTTCGTTGTGAAGGCGTGGCGGTCGCGGGTCCCGTCACGGCGCATCACCTCGACATAGTTGACCGAACCGTCCAGCCCGCCCGATGCGCCCCAGGGCGGCATGCGCGAGCGGGTGTAGCCGACCGAGAGGAAATTGTTGTCGGCGCGAACGCGGTAATGCACCTCGATGCCCTTGCCGCCTCGCCACTGGCCCTCGCCACCGGGTTCGGAATTCAGCGCCACCTGCTCGATCCCCAGCCCGTAGCGGGCCTCGGCGACTTCGGCCGGGCAGTTGAAGGTCTCGCCGTGGAAGCCGGAGAACTGGCCCGACACGCCATCGGAACCTTCCCATGCGCCCCAGCCGCCGACCTGCGGTTCGACGATGGTGTAATGGCGGCCGGTATCGGGGTGCGGACCGCCGATATTGGTGCCGCAGATCGAGGCGAAATTGCCGGCCGGCACGGAGCCCGGGAAATGCTCGGCCATCGCCCGCAGCAGCATGTCGAACAGCCGGATCTCGACCTCGGCATAATAGCCGAGCGCGCCGGGGGCCTCGACATGATAGATCGTGCCGGGTTTGGTCACCACCTTGAGCGGCCGGAAGAAACCGCCATTGCCGGGCGCGTCGGCATCGGTGAAATCCTTGAAGGCAAGCTGCACGGCAATCTCGGTGCCCTCGCGCGAGCAGTTGAGCGAGCCGGACTGGGCCGGGTTGTCGGTGAGGTCGACGATGAATTCGTCGGCGGTGACCGTCAGCGTGACCTTGTTGACCACGCCGCTGTCCTGCTCCTCGGCAAAGCTGTAGCTGCCCTGCGGAATGTTCGCCAGCGCCGCCCGGGCCCGGCGTTCACCGAGGTCCATATAGTCGGTCACGGCCGCCGCAAACGTGTCCGCGCCGTATTTCGCGACCAGTTCCAGCACCCGGCGCTCGCCGATGCGCAGACCCGCGATCGCGGCCCACAGATCGCCGTTCAGGTAATCCGGCAGACGGGAATTGACCTTGAGAATATCGAAGACGGCATGGTTCTCGACGCCGGCGGTGAACAGCTTCACCGCCGGAATGCGAATGCCTTCCTGGAAGATTTCCGTGGCCTCGGCCGACATCGAACCGGGCACATTGCCGCCGACATCGTTCCAGTGAGCGATATTGGCAACCCAGGCGACCATAACGCCATCATGGAAAACCGGCGCCGCCAGCACCATGTCGTTGAGGTGGGTGACGCCGCCGAAATAGGGGTCGTTGGAGGCGAAGACATCGCCTTCGCGAATATCCTCGAGCGGGAACTTGGCGAGAATGCCAGCAATCGCCTTGTCCAGCACGCCGATGAAGGCCGGGATACCGGCCCCCGAGGCGGCGATCTCGCCTTGAGGGTTGAGGATCGAGGTCGAGAGGTCGAGCACCTCGTAGATGATCGCGCTCATCGAGGTCTTCACCTGGGCGTAGAACATCTCGTCGGCGATCGCTTCCAGCGCGTTCTGGATGATGTCGAAGGTGACGGGATCAAAGGTCTTGTCGGTCATGGTTCAGCCCCTCGTCTCGATATGCGTGTTGCCGAAATCGTCGATGAAGACGCGGTTGCCGGGATGGACGACGATGGTCGTGCCCGGATCCTCGATCACCGCCGGCCCGGTAAAGCTCATGCCCGGCTCGAATTTCGTGCTGTCATAGATGGTGGCCTCATGCCGGCCTTCGGTGGCGTAATCGACCATGCGCCTGCCCTTCACCGCGTCTTCCAGCTTCGCGCCAGTTTTCGGCAGCGCCACCAGTTCGAGCTTGCCAACCTCGGCGGCGGCGACCAGATGCAGGCCGATGATCTCGACGCCGGCGGCAAGGCGATAGGTATATTCGCGCTCATAGATCTCGTGGAATTCCGAGACCATCTTCGTCAGGGTTTCCTCGGTCACGGGGCCGGCGGGCACTGGCACCTCGACGGCGAATTCCTGGTTCTGGTAGCGGCAGCGCACCATCGGCTTCAGCGAAACCTTGTCGGCGCCGAAACCCTCGCGGGCATATTCGGCGCGCGCCCGCTCCATCGTGTGGGCGAGCAGGGCATCGAGGCCCTCGCGGTCGGCGCTGTCCATCAACCGGGTGACGAAATAGTCGCGGCGCAGGTCCGACATCATCATGCCCCAGGCGGAGAACACCGGCGCGCCGCGCGGCACGACAACCTTCTTGACGCCGAGTTCCTGGCCAAGCGCCACGCCATGCATCGGCCCGCCGCCGCCGAACACCACGAGCGTGAAGTCTCGGGGGTCGTAGCCACGGTTGACCGAGACCAGCTTCAGCGCGTTGACCATGTTGGAATTGGCGATGCGGATGATGCCGCGCGCGACGTCCTCGGGCGAATTGCCCATGCGTTCGGCCAGTTTTCCGAGCGCTTTTT
Organism: Martelella mediterranea DSM 17316; assembly: GCF_002043005.1. Lineage (NCBI taxonomy): Bacteria > Pseudomonadati > Pseudomonadota > Alphaproteobacteria > Hyphomicrobiales > Aurantimonadaceae > Martelella > Martelella mediterranea. The sequence goes on from NZ_CP020330.1 coordinate 340,664, forward strand.
CGAGCGCCGGGATATCCGCCTCGACCGAGCCGCCGCAGAAATAATCCCTGTTGATCCGCCCGAGCGCGAGATTGGCGTCCGTGGTGGTCGCCTCCTCGCCGCCGCGTCCATAGGCGGCGGGGCCGGGCGTGGAGCCGGCCGAATGCGGGCCGACATGCAGTTTGCCGAAATCATCGACCCAGGCGATCGACCCGCCGCCATTGCCGATCTCGACCAGATCGACCACCGGCACCATGATCGGGTAGCCGGCGGACTTACCGTCGCGCTCGATCCAGTAATCGGTCTTGATCGTCACCTGGTTGTTTTCGATCAGCGAACATTTGGCGGTGGTGCCGCCAATGTCGAGCGCCAGAATATTGGGCTCGCCGATGATCCGGCCGAGCTCGGCCGCGCCCCAGAAGCCGGAGGCCGGGCCGCTTTCGACCATGGTGATCGGAACGGCCTTGATGGCATCGAGGGAATCGACGCCGCAATTCGACTGCATGATGAACAGCTGGCCGGCATAGCCCTTGCCGGTCAAACCGGCCTCCAGCTTCTCGAGATAACGCTGGGCCTTGGGTTGGACATAGGCCGAGAGGATGGCGGTGTTGGTGCGCTCATATTCGCGCCACTCGCGGGTGATCTGGTGCGATGCGACCACCGTCACCTCGGGCCAGCACGCCTCGACCTCGGCCTTCAGGCGGATTTCGTGTTCGGGGTTGGCATAGGCGTGCAGAAGGCTGATGGCGATAGCCTCTATGCCCTCGGCGCGGAACAGCGCCAGCGTCTCGTCGAGCGAGGCGAGGTCCAGCGGCGTGACCTCGTTGCCGTGATAATCCATCCGCTCGACGATCTCTCGGCGGAGGTAACGCTCCACGAAGGGAGCCGGCTTCTTGTATCTGAGATTGAAGAAGTCCGGCCGGTTGCCGCGGCCGATCTCGATGGAATCGCGGAAGCCCTTGGTGGTGATCAGCCCGACCTTCGCGCCCTTGCGTTCCGTCAGCGCGTTGATGACGACGGTGGTGCCGTGGGCGAAGAAATCGACCGAACCGACATCGACCTTCGCCTTTTCCAGAACGTTGAGAACGCCCTTTTCGAAATCCGGCGGCGTGGTGTCGGATTTTTCCGTGCGCACGGTCTGGACGCCGGTTTCAAGGTCGGTCTCGAAATAGACGAGGTCGGTGAAGGTGCCGCCGACATCGGTCGAGACGCGCGTGATTTTGTCAGTCATGAAAAGTCTCTGTTCAATGCGTGAAGGATGTCAGCGGCTGCGCCGGCCCGATGCGGCAAGCGCGACCGCGACGACGATGATCACGCCGGTGGTGAGGTCCTTGAAGAAGGGGTTCACGTTGAGAATGTTGAAGCCGTTGCCGATCAGCGCCATCAGCAGCACGCCCGCGACCGAGCGCCAGATCGCGCCGGAACCGCCCATGATCGAGGTTCCGCCGAGGATCACCGCCGCGATCGCCTCGAATTCCATGCCGACGCCGGCCTGGGGCGATGCCATGGAGATGCGAGACACGGCGATCACGCCGGCGAGACCGGCGGCCATGCCCGACAGCGAGAAGGTGACGATCTTGATCAGATTGGTGCGGATGCCCGAAAGGATCGCGGCCTCTTCATTGCCGCCGACGGCGAAGACGCGGCGGCCGAATGTGGTGCGGTTGAGCAGCACCATGAAGATCACCATGAAGATGATCAGCACGACCACGGCGATGTTGACCATGCCGATGCGTCCGCGGCCGATCCAGGAAAACTCCGCGATCCGGACCGGGATCAGCGCGCCGCCCGTGATCAGGATTGCGATGCCGCGATAGACGAGACTGGTGGCGAGCGTGACGAGGAAGGAATGCACCCCGAAGCCGGTAATGATCGCGCCGTTCAGCGTCCCGAGCGCAAACCCGATCAGCGGTCCGGCGATAATGGCCGTGTAAGGATCGACATGAACGGCGATCCAGCCGGCCGCGACCGAGGCCACGCCGAAAATCGCCCCCGTCGACAGGTCGAACCCGCCGCCGATGATGACGAGCGTCAGCGCGCAGGCGATGATCGCCAGCGGCGCCGACTGGTTGACAATGTTGAGCAGGTTGCGGGCTGTCAGGAAACTGTCGGAAATCAGGCTGAGGCCGACCATCAGGATGACGATGATGGTCAAAACGCCGTATTCGCGGGCGAAATCGCCGGGCGTGATGGAAAAACGCCGGGCAGGTGTCTGAACGTCGCTCATGGTTGGGTGACCTCCTTGCCGCGGGAGACGGCGCCTTGTTCTTCAAAGATGCGGTGCAGTGCCTCGTCGACCGTGGTGTCCCGGCAGTCGGTCTCCGCGAAGATACGGCCGTCGCTCATCAGATAGCCGCGATGGGAAAGGTTGATGACCTCTTCGAGTTCCGAGGAGATCAGAAGCACGGCCACGCCGTTCTCAGCCATTTCGATGATGAATTCGTGGATGCTCTGGCGGGCGCCGATATCGACGCCCCGGCTCGGTTCATCGAGGATCAGCAGGCGCGGCTTTTCCACCGCCCATTTCGACAACAGCACCTTCTGCTGGTTGCCGCCGGAATAAAAGGCGACCTTGCCGTCGATGGCCGAGGGCACGATGCCGAAATGGTCGATCATCTTGCGCGCCCGGCTGCGTTCCAGGCCGTGGTTGATGAAGCCATGGCGCGAGATGTTGCCGAGCGAGGCGAGCGAGATGTTGGGACGGGTCGTCTGGGTGAGCACCAGGCCCTGCTTGCGCCGGTCCTCGGGCACGAAGGCGATGCCTTGGGCAATAGCGCGCGGCACCTTGAGCCGGCGGCTCTGCACGACGCCCCCTATGGCATAGCGGCCGGAGACGATCGGATCGGCGCCGAACAGGGCGCGCGCGACCTCCGAGCGGCCGGAACCGACAAGGCCGATCAGGCCGACGATCTCGCCGGGGAAAATCTTCAGGGTGATATCGGAAAGGCCGGTGGCCGTGGCGACATTTTCCATCTCGACGATCGGCGTCGCCTGCTCGGCGGGACGCGGCGGAAGAGTGGGCCAACTGATCTCCGAGGCCTCGCCCAGCATGGAGTCGACGAGGCTGTTCTTGGTCTCGCCGGCAATGGCGTCGGTACGGATCACCTTGCCATCGCGCATGATCGTGACCCGGTCGCAATTGGCGAGGATGTGATCGAGAAAATGGCTGACATAGATCACGGTGACGTCGCGCGCCTTCAGCCGCGCGATCAACTGGTGCAGGCGCTCGGCCTCGTCTTCGGTCAGCGACGAGGTCGGCTCGTCCATGATGATCACCCGCGCCTCGCGGGCAATCGCGCGCATGATCTCGACCTTCTGGCGCTCGGCGATCCGCATGTCGGCGATCCGGCTATGCGGGTTGAGGCCGAAATCGCAGGTCTCCTCCAGCGCGTGGAAGCGGGCGAGATCGCCCTTGCGCAGAAAACCGGCGGTATTGCTCTCCAGCCCCAGGAACACGTTTTCCAGTACGGTGAGTTCCGGGACGAGCTGAAGCTCCTGATGGATCATCGCGATGCCGCGGCCAAGCGCGTCGCGCGGCGAAAACCGGGTGACGGCCTCGCCGAACACCTCGACGACGCCTTCGTCCGCCGAATAATAGCCGCCGATGATCTTGCCGACCGACGACTTGCCGGCGCCGTTTTCGCCGACAAGCGCGTGAACCGAACCTTTTTCAATGTCGATATTGATGTCATTCAGGATGCGCATGCCGCCAAAGCTCTTGGCGACGCCCCGAAGCCGGATGGCGATATCGGTCATGGCTTTCCTTTTCATCTGCAGCGCGCCGGCCAGGCAGGCGCGCTGTGTGAAGTCGGGTTCCGGCGCGTCAGATGCGCACCGGGAAGATTTGGATCAGCCCTGCCATTCCGGCTCGAAATCAGGATTGGCGTCGAGCCATTCCTTGGTGACGATCTTCGGGGTCTGACGCAGGGAGTATTCGTCAATCCAGGTCGGGACCGTTTCGCCGTTCAGCGCCTTGACGACGGCGTCGAGCGCGGCCTCGCCCTCGGATTTCGGAAACTGCGCCAGTGTGCCGCTCCAGGTGCCGGCCTTGATGGCGTCAACGGCGATCTGGTTCAGCCCGCCGCCGATGGTGTAGAGCTCGGACATGTCGAGGCCCGCATCCTCGATCGCGATCTCCGCGCCCATCAGGTGCTGGTCGGCATTGGAGAGAACGACGTCGATGTCCGGATGGGCCTGCAGGATGTCCTGCATGGCGACCATCGAGGTCTGGGGCGAGTAGTTGCCCTCGCCGGTGGCGACGATCTCGATATTGTCGTGTTCGCCGAGAATCTTCTTGTAGGTGTCGTTGCGCAGATTGTCGAAGGGGTAGATGAGCTGGCCGATCAGGACAACGACCTTGCAGGGGTCCTTGTCGGCGCAGTAATCGACCACGGCATCGGCCTGCGCGGTTGCACCGACGACCGGATCGGAGGCGACGGTGACGGTGAGGCCGGGCACCTGCGGTTCCATGTTCGACAGTTCGGGGCCGACCGGGAACAGCGTCGTGCCAACCTTGACGCCGGCCTTGATGGCCTCTTCGAGGGCGGTCGCGATACCCACTGTGTCGTTCGGCGTTATGATGATCGCATCGAACTTGCCGCCGGCGGCGATATCCTCGACCTGCGAGAACTGCGCGGTGGCCGAAAACTCGCCGTCGAAGATCTGGGTCTTGACGTTGTCGTATTTGGCGGCCGCTTCCTCGATGCCGGCATAGATCGCCTGGTTGAAGCCGTTCTGCGACGAGGCGGCGAGGAAGGCGATGTTGTAATCCTCGGCCTGCGCGGCCAGCGGCGCGGCGAGCGCCGAGGAGAGGATCGCTGCTGTAAGTGCTGTTTTCATGGATCGGTTTCTCCGGGTTGAGATATTTTCATCGGGTTTATGCGGCCCTTTGAGGGCCATTCAGCGGGACTCTCCGGCCCCTTGGACATCCTTGGTCGGGTTGTTTCCGTCATGCCGGGTGAAATGTCGCCGTTTCGATGTCTTCAAGATGCAAGAGAAGGAATGCCATGGTCACCGCCGGCTGCCAGGCGAGGGCCCTTGCGACAGTCTCGGGCGTGAAGTGGCCCCGCTTACCCAGCATGTTGACTGTTCCGATCACGCGTCCGTCGGCTATCGCCGGAAGGTTCATGTTGGATTCGAAGCCGAGATCACGGATCTTTTCCCAGTCGAAAAACACCTCCGCGATCTCATCTATGCTGGTCGTGCTGAAATGCCGGTTGCCGGCGATGACCGTGTCGAAATAACGGTTTTTCTCAAGCGGCTTGAAGCCGCCGGGCTCATAAGCCTCGACATCCTCGGAAAACACCCGGCGCGAGCGCATGCGCGGCAGATCGTAGACCGAGGCGGTGGTCAGGCCCTTGCCGACATCTTCGTTGAGGCCGTCGAGCAGATAGGCGAAGACCCGCCGCGCCGCATCCGGCGCCGCCGCAAGGCGGAAGACTTTTTCCGTATCGCACGGCATCAGCTTTCTCCCTTCATGGCAGGCCCAAAGCACTCCGGCCCGCTGCCGCCGCGCGGAGACTTGACCGCTGCAAGCGCGATCAGAGCGATTTTCATGCGGGCGGGTTTCATGTTGGTGCTGTCCGTTTCAGCTTGCGATCATCGTGGAACAGGTCGTCACATTAATGCCGAAAATTTATTATGTCGACAAAAAAAATTTAAAGCGCAAGATGGATTGTGTGCATGGAGTGTTGCATATTGACCAAAATTACCGGAGAGCGGAGCATTATGGCCAAGACATCGTTGGAAAGCAGCGGACTCCAGAGCCAGCAGGTCAGGCGCGGCGGCGGCGTGGCGCACGTCTATGAAACCCTGCGCAACGAAATCATCGAGCTGAAGCTCGCGCCCGGCAGCCCGATCGACGAGACCGAGCTTTCCGAGCGCTTTGCGATGTCGCGCACGCCCATCCGGGAGGCGCTCGTCCGGCTTGCGGCGGAGGGGCTGATCACCGCGCTGACCAATCGCACGACGATCGTTTCCAACATCGATTTCGTCCAGCTCGGCGCATTTTTCGATGCCCTGACGCTGATGTACCGCGTTACCGCGCGGCTTGCGGCGATCCATTACAACGAGGCCGATCTGGCCGGGATACGCGCCCACCAGAGGCGCTTTGCCGAGGCGGTCGAGGCTCGCGACGTGCTTGGCATGATCGCGGCCAACCGCGATTTTCACATCGCCATCGCCGAGGCCGGCCGCAACAAATACTATACCGACCTGTTCCGGCGCCTGCTCGATGACGGACGCCGGATTCTTCGCCTTTACTATCGCTCCTATGACGACGACCTGCCGCGCCAGTATGTGGCCGAGCACGAACACATCGTCAGCGCCATGATCGCGCGTGATCAAGACGCATGCGACCGGCTTGCTACGGCGCATGCCGACCAGATCGTGCGTCAAATCCGGGCCTATATCTCTGCGGATTCCCGCAGCGTTTCCTCAATCGCGCTCTAGATTTCACGGGTTTCCCGAAAGGCGGAGAGGTGCGCTTCGCTTTTAAGTATTTTATTTGTCGACAAGATAGATTATCGGTGGTACTGAAATTGCAACCGACCGGCTCCGGGCCGCAGCGCCAGAGATTGCCAGCAGATTGCCCCGCCGAGACCAATTCCTTGTGCCTATGAAAGGACCCCAGATGAGCGACACGATTTTCACCGGCTGCATTCCGGCTTTGATGACCCCCTGCAAGGCTGACCGCACGCCCGACTTCGCCGCGCTTGCGCGCAAGGGCCGGGAACTGGTCGAGGCGGGCATGTCGGCTGTCGTCTATTGCGGATCGATGGGCGACTGGCCGCTTCTGACCGACGAGCAGCGCATGCAGGGCGTCGAGGCGCTGGTCGAGGCCGGCGTTCCGGTGATCGTGGGCACCGGCGCGATCAACACCAAATCCGCCGTGGCGATCACGGCGCATGCCGCCCGCGTCGGCGCCGCTGGCCTGATGGTCATTCCGCGCGTTCTCTCGCGCGGCAGCTCTGTCTCGGCGCAGAAGGCGCATTTCTCGGCTATCCTCGAAGCCGCGAACGGCCTGCCGGCCGTCATCTACAACAGCCCGCATTACGGCTTTGAAACCCGCGCCGACCTGTTCTTCGCCCTGCGCGCCGACTATCCCAACCTGATCGGCTTCAAGGAATTCGGCGGCGCGGCCTCCCTCTCCTACGCAGCCGAGCACATCACCTCCGGCAATGACGATCTGACCCTGATGGTCGGCGTCGATACCCAGGTCTTCCACGGCTTCGTCAAATGCGGCGCCACCGGCGCGATCACCGGCATCGGCAACGCGCTCCCGAAGGAGGTCCTGCATCTCGTTTCGCTCTGCAAGACCGCCGCCGAGGGCGACAGCGAGGCTCGCGTCAAGGCGCGCGAACTCGAGGAAGCCCTGATGGTGCTGTCGAAATTCGACGAGGGCGTCGATCTCGTGCTGTTCTACAAATATTTGATGGTGCTGAATGGCGACGCGGAATATACCCTGCACTTCAACGAGACCGACGCCCTGACGGCACCGCAGCAGGCCTTTGTCGAAGAACAGTACCGGCAGTTCAAGACCTGGTACGCCAACTGGGCGGCCTGAAACCGGCGGAGCGGGCCTTGCCAGGGAGCAGCGCATGCATGTGATTGACAGCCACACCGCGGGCGAGCCGACGCGGGTCATCCTCGACGGCTTTCCCGATCTCGGTTCGGGCCCGCTTTCCGAACGCGCGGCGCTGCTTGCGACGCGCTTTTACGACGACTACCGCGCCGTGGTGCTGGAACCGCGCGGCCAGGTCGCCATGGTCGGCGCGCTGCTGGTGCCGCCGGTGGACCCGACCTGCGTCACCGGCGTCATCTATTTCGATGTCGGCGCGGTTCTCGGCATGTGCGGTCATGGCACGATTGGCCTCGCCGTCACGCTTTACCACATGGGCCGGATCGGCACGGGGCTGCATCGCATCGAAACGCCCGCCGGCGTCGTCACCGTCGATGTGCAGGATGAAAGCACGGTCACCGTCACCAATATCGAAAGCCGCCGGGTTGCGGTCGGCGTTACGGTCGAGGTGCCCGAATTCGGCCCCATGACCGGCGATGTCGCCTATGGCGGCAACTGGTTTTTCCTGGTCGATCCGAGCCCGATCCCGGTGATCCCGGAGAATATCCGCCAGCTTACCGATCTCGCCGTCGCCACCCGGACCGCGCTCAATGCACAGAAGATCGGCGGCGAGAACGGCGAACCGGTCGACCATGTCATCTTTTATGGTCCTGCCGGCGATGCGGCGGCGCACAGCCGCAATTTCGTGCTCTGCCCGGACGACGCCTATGACCGCTCCCCCTGCGGGACCGGCTGTTCGGCGCGGCTCGCCTGCCTTGCCGCAGCCGGTCAACTGGGAGAAGGACAGGAAATCGTGCAGGAGAGCATTATCGGCTCCACCTATCGGCTTTCCTACAGGGCCGGACACAAGGGCGGCGTGATCCCCTCGATCACCGGCCAAGCCTATGTCATGTCGGTGGCCGAACTGGTATTCCACCCCAACGACCCCTTCCGCAACGGCATCATCCTCTGATCCACGACGATGGCGCGGCATTGAAATGACAAAAGGCCGCCCCGTTTTCGGGAGCGGCCTTCAATGTTTCGCTGTGGTCGCAGACTTGTGTCAAAAAACTATTTCGTCACCAGCCGGTAATAGACGAAGTCAGAGGTCGCGCCGTTGACGTAACCTTCGACGTCATCCTGCATGGCAACCTCGTAGGCGGCCTGGAACATGATGATGATCGGCGAGGTTTCCTGCACCTTCTTCTGCAGGTCGACATACATCTCAAGACGCTTGTCCGGATCGGATTCCGAAAGCGCGGCCATGGTTTCCTTGTTCATGTCATCCGGCACGGCCCAGGCATTCCGCCAGGTGGTGGTTGCCTGATAATTGTCGTCGGAATTATCGGCATTGTAGGCGAAGGCCTTGGCGTTCGAATGCGGGTCCATGAAGTCTGGCCCCCAGTAGAGCAGCATCGCCTCATGGGTGCGGTCGCGATACTTGGTGATGACCTGCGCGCCGGTTCCCGGAATGATGTCGAAATTGATGCCGGCTTCGGCGAAGCTTGCCTGCAGCGACTGCGCCATGTCGGTGAACGGCGCCGAATTGATGACGTCGAGCGTCACGTTGATCGGGGTTTCGACGCCCGCATCGGCGAGGATCTGCTTGGCCTTCTCGGGGTCGTAGGTATAGGGGTTTTCATCATAGGAACCCGGAAAACCCTTCGGCCAGAACGCCTGATGGATTTCCATCTGGCCCTTTAGGAAGCTGTCGGTCATGCCCTCGTAATTGACGAGATAGCGCGCGGCTTCCCAGACGGCCTCGGGCTGGAGCGCCTCGTCCTTCTGGTTGAAGGACAGGAAGTGGACGGCGGCCTGCGGGAAGGTCTCGACCTTGATGCCGTCGCCTTCGATGGAGGCGATCTGGTCCGGCGTCAGGTTGCGGGCAAGGTCGACATCGCCGGAGGTCAGCAGCAATTGCTGCGTCGCCGATTCGGCGACATGACGGATGATGACCGATTCCATCGCCGGCGCGCCCTTGAAGTAGTCCGGGTTGGCGGTCAGCCGGATCAGTTCTGCGGGACGGTAATCGGCAAGGCTGAAGGGGCCGGAGCCGGCGGTATTGGAATTCAGCCAGGCATTGCCCATGTCGCCGTCGGTCTCGTGCGCCATCACTTCCTTTTCGTCGACGATCGAGGCCGGACGGGAGGCGAGCACGTTGAGCACGAAGGCGGAAGAGAAATCACCATCATATTTGATCGTGACGGTGTTGCCGTCGACGGTCACCATGTCGTCGACATTCTCCGGCGTCCAGCCGAGCTGGGCAAGGATGAAGGCGGGCGTCAGGTTCAGCTTGATGACGCGGCCGAGCGAAAACGCCACATCCTCGGCACGGACAGGATTGCCGGAGGAGAAGGTGGCATCGTCGCGCATCGTGAAGGTGATGGTCTTGGCCTCATCATCGGCCGTCCATTCGCTGGCAAGGCCGGCCGAAAGCACGGTCGGGTCCTCGGCGTCATACTGCACCAGCCGGTCATAGGTGTTGGTGACGAGCTCGCCGGATGTGAATTCATAGGCCTGGGCCGGGTCGATGGCGACGATATCGTCGATGTTCTGAGCGACGACCAGCATGTTTGCGGGCGTGTCGGCCATGGCAGACCCCGCGCCCATCGGCAGGGTCAGCGCTGCCGCGAGCAATGCGGCTTTGAAGAGTTTCATGGTCAGTTCTCCTCTTTCTGGTTCGGTTTCGCCGTCTGTGCGGCTGGTTTCGGGGCGGCATTGGATCGGAAGAGCGCCAGCGTTCCCGCCCAGAGAAGCTTTGCCGGCCTGTCCGTATGGTTCGACCATGCATGCGGCTGGCTGCCGCGGAAATGCAGGCTGTCGCCCGCCGACATGATCATTTCGTCGTTGTCGACGCGCTGGGTGATCGATCCCTCCAGCACGTAGATGATCTCTTCGCCTTCATGGCTGACCACTTCCGAGCGATAGCCCGGCGGCACGGTCATCAGAAAGGAGGAGAGTGTATTGCCGGGGAAATCGGCGCCGAGGCGCTCATAGGTCACCGAGGAGCCGTCGACGGAAAACTTGGTGCGTTCGCCTTCCCGCGTCAGCGCATCACGCGGCGCCGGAGTGGCTATGAAATAGTCGATGCCGACCTTCAGCGCCCGGGCGATCTGCGCCAGCGTGCCGAGCGAGGGCACGGCCTGGTCGCGTTCGACCTGGCTCAGATAGCCGACGGAGACGCCCGATGCCTGGCTGAGCGCCGTCAGCGTCATCTGCATCTGCTGCCGGCGGGCCCGGATGATCGATCCGACCCGGGGTTGTGTCGTGTCCCGCATGGCGGCGAGCGTTTCGCGCATATTCCATCCCGATCAAAATTTTTTTGATCTAAGCAAAAATACTTGTATTATCCAAGCGAAAATATTCATCGCGCCGCGCCTTGCGGCGGCAGAGCCTCCCGCCAGACAAGGGAAAGACCCGAATTGAGTTTTGAGCCAGCCGGCCCGACAAACGAAACGATGCCCGTGGCCGGACCGTCGCGCATCAGGCGCGGCGGACGCATGCTGGGCGCCATCGCCTCGGTGCTGGTCACCATCGCGTTCACCTTTCTCGGCCTCCTCGCCATCACCTTCTTCATCGGCCGGGTGATCCCGATCGATCCGGTGCTTGCGGTGGTCGGCGATCGCGCGACGCCGGAAGTCTACGAGGCCGCCCGCGTGCAGATGGGGCTCGACCAGCCGCTGCCGGTGCAGTTCTTTCATTATGTCGTCAACGTGCTTTCCGGCGATTTCGGCCGCTCGGTATCCACCGGAAGGCTGGTCTCCGACGATCTCGCCCGCTTCTTCCCGGCGACGCTGGAAATGGCGACGATCGGCATTATTATCGGCGTTCTGCTCGGTGTACCCATGGGGGTTTATGCCGCGGCCCATCGGGGCCGCCCGCTCGATCAGGTCATCCGCGTCATCGGCATGCTCGGCTATTCGGTGCCCGCCTTCTGGCTCGGCCTCGTCGGGTTAGCGCTGTTTTATGCCCGCTTCGGCCTCGTCGGCGGGCCGGGGCGGCTCGATATCTTCTATGACGGGCTGGTGCCGCCAGTGACCGGGCTCATTCTGGTGGACAGCCTGATCGCCGGCGAAACCGACATCTTCTTCAACGCCATCTCGCATATCATCCTGCCGGCCTCGGTGCTGGGCTTCTTCAGCCTCGCCTATATCGCCCGCATGACCCGCTCCTTCATGCTCGACCAGCTCGGCCAGGATTTCGTCACCACAGCGCGGGTCAAGGGCGTTGCCGAATGGCTGGTGATCTGGCGTCATGCCTTCCGTCCGATCCTGGTGCCGCTGATCACCGTGATCGGCCTGTCCTTTGCCGGCCTGCTCGAGGGCTCGGTGATGATCGAGACGGTGTTTTCCTGGCCCGGCATCGGCAATTACCTGACGACCGCGCTGCTGAACGCCGACATGAATGCCGTTCTCGGCGCGACGCTGGTGGTCGGCGCGGTTTTCATCCTGATCAACAAACTCTCCGACGTGCTCTATCGCGTCATCGACCCGAGGGCCCGCCGATGACAACACGCGACTGGCTCCTGGCCGATTCTCCCACATCGCTGCTGCAGGCGCGGCTTGGCGCATCCTATCGCGCCGGTCTTGCGCTGCTTGGCAATCCGCTCGCCGCCATCGGGCTCGCGATCGTGTTGCTGCTGATCGTCATGGCTGTCTTCGCCCCGTGGCTGGCGCCCTATTCGCCCTTCGGCCAGTCGCTTGGCGAACGTCTGCAGCCGCCGAGCCTGCAACACTGGATGGGCACGGACGAACTCGGCCGCGACATCCTCTCCCGCGTTATCTACGGCGCGCGGATCACGCTGATGATCGTGGCTCTGGTTGCGATCATCTCCGCGCCGATCGGCCTTCTCGCCGGCGCGGTCTCGGCCTATTTCGGCGGCTGGACCGACCGGATCATGATGGGCATTACCGATGTATTCCTGTCGATGCCGAAGCTGATCCTCGCGCTTGCCTTTGTCGCCGCCCTCGGGCCGGGCATCGAGAACGCGATCATCGCGATCGCGATCACCGCCTGGCCGGCCTATGCCCGCATCGCCCGCGCCGAGACCATGACCTTCCGCAATTCCGAATTCATCGATGCCGTCCGGATGCAGGGCGCATCCTCGTCGCGGATCATCTTCCGCCACATCCTGCCGCTCTGCACCTCCTCGATGATCATCCGCGTCACCCTCGACATGGCCGGCATCATCCTGACGGCGGCGGGCCTCGGCTTCATCGGGCTTGGCGCACAGCCGCCGCTTCCTGAATGGGGCGCGATGATCTCGCGCGGGCGCGCCTTCATCCTGGATCAGTGGTGGGTGGCGACTATGCCGGGCTTTGCGATCCTGGCCGTCAGCCTCGGCTTCTGCTTCCTCGGCGACGGCTTGCGCGACGTGCTCGATCCGAAACAGGGGGCGGGACGATGACGGCATTGCTCGATATCGAAAACCTCCGCGTTTCCTTCCCGACCCATAAGGGCCGTGTCGAGGTGGTGAAGGGGCTCTCCTTCACGCTTGGTCGCGAGCGGCTTGGCATCGTCGGCGAATCCGGCTCCGGCAAATCGATGACCGGCCGCTCGATCCTGAGACTGATCGCCCCGCCGGGCCGCGTCACAGCCGACCGGCTCGATTTCGACGGCATCGACATTCTGGCGCAATCGCCCCGGCAGATGCGGAAAATCCGGGGCGCGCGGATCTCGATGGTGATGCAGGACCCGAAATTCTCGCTCAACCCGGTGCTGACCATCGGCGCCCAGATCGGCGAAGCGCTGGCCGCGCATTTCTCGCTGTCGCGTCACGCAATCCGCGAACGCAGCATCGCCATGCTGGAATCGGTGCGGATCGACGATCCCGAACGGGTGATGGGCCTTTATCCGCACGAGGTCTCCGGCGGCATGGGCCAGCGGGTGATGATCGCGATGATGCTGATCCCCGAACCGGACCTCTTGATTGCCGACGAGCCGACCTCCGCACTCGACGTTTCGGTGCAGGGCCAGGTGCTCGACATCATGGACAGGCTGGTCCGCGACAAGGGCATGGGGCTGATCTTCATCAGCCACGATCTCGATCTCGTCTCACGCTATTGCGACCGCATTCTGGTGATGCGCTCCGGCGAGATCGTCGAGGAATGCGTGGCCTCCGAGCTTTCGCAGGCGCGCCATCCCTATACGCGCGGGCTCTTGGCGGCGATGCCGCGCATGGACGAGGACCGCGATTTCCTGCCGGTGCTGGAACGGGGAGACACGTGATGAGCGCGCTTTCCCTGAACAATGTCGATATTTCCTATGGCGACACCAAGGTCGTCTTCGGTGCTGGCCTCGCCGTTGCCGAGGGCGAGAGTTTCGCGCTTGTCGGCGAGAGCGGATCGGGCAAATCGACCATCCTGCGCGCCATCGCCGGGCTTGCGCCGGACTGGACCGGCGATATCGCCGTTCTAGGCAAACCGCGCGGCAAGAAACTCGACAAGGATTTCGCCCGCATTTGCCAGATGGTGTTCCAGGACCCCTACGGCTCGATCCATCCGCGCAAGACCATAGACGCCACGCTTTCCGAACCGCTTGCCATCCACGGGGTCGGCAACCGTTCCGAACGGGTGGAGGCGATGCTGGTCGCCGTCGGCCTCGACCGCCGTTTCCGGTTCCGCTTTCCGCACCAGCTTTCCGGCGGTCAGCGCCAGCGCGTGGCGATTGCCCGCGCCCTGATGCTGGAACCGAAAATCCTGCTTCTGGACGAACCGACATCGGCGCTCGACGTCTCGGTACAGGCTGAAATCCTCAACCTGCTGAAGCGTCTGCGCGCCGAGCAGAACCTCACCTTCCTGCTCGTCACCCACAACCTGCCGGTGGTCTCGTTTCTCTGCGACCGGCTGGCGGTGATGCGGCGCGGACAGATCGTCGAGATCGCCGGCGTCGACAAGCTCAAGGCCGGCACGCTTACCCACCCCTACGCCCGCGAGCTCTATGCGGCGAGCGGCGGACATACCGAAGGACACTGACATGACCACCGAAACGGCGCTCGCCCGCTTTGCCACCGACATCGCGGCCGCCACCACAGCCGACGCCGCCTTCGAAGCACTTCAGGCGCTGACCGAGGCCACCGTCGGCGTGAAGCTGTTCACGGTGATGACGGTGGACATGGAGGCGGGACTTGCGCGCCGGGCCTATACCAGCGACCCCAAATCCTATCCGGCGACCGGCACCAAGCCGATCCACCGCGACGCCTGGTTCGACATCGTCCATATCGAACGCCGCCCCTTCGTCGCCAACACGATCGAGGACATCGCCAAGGTGTTCTCGGACTATGAGTTGATCGACTCGCTCGGCTGCCAGTCGGTGGTCAACCTGCCGGTCATTCTCGGCGGCGAACTGGTCGCCACGGTCAATATGCTGCACGAGACGGATCATTATACGCCGGAGCGCGTTGCCGCGATCGTGCGCGACCTCACCATCCCCGCTCAGCTCAGCCTGAGCGTTGCCCGAGGTTGAAGCCGCTTCCGTTCGCGCTGGCTTTTATTTCAACCCGAAGGACTTAGTCACGCGACCGTAGAAGGATTGGGCCATCGTCCGGTCGCCTCGCAACGCTTTCGCGCCGAACGAGCGAACACGGAAGCCGGATGATGCCCTTGTCGACCGGCTCGTTCCGGGTCAGCTGCAGCATCGCGAGGCCGGCGCGGTGACCGATTTCCTTGAGCTCCATATCGATGGTCGTCAGCGGCGGACGGGTCTGACGCGACACGACTTCCCAGTTGTCGAAACCGACCACCGAGACATCGTCCGGCACCGAAATGCCGTGGTCGCGCAATCCATCGAGGGCGCCGCGGGCGATTTCGTCGCTGCCGCAGAAGATCCCGTCGGGGAGCTTTTCGCGCGTGGCCAGCACCTGCTCGATCGCCGCGTGGCCCCATTCCTCCGACCATTCTCCGAACATCACCGGTGAGGCCGGCCGGCATCGTGCACGATAGGCCGCCGCGCGATGTCGGGCCGCAAGCCAGGTTTCAGGCCCGGTGATGTGGAGAATGTCGCGGCAGCCGGCCTCCTCGAGACAGGCGATTGCCAGCATTGCGCCGTGGGCGTCGTCGGGAACGAAACTGGTGCTGTGCGGTGGCCCGGCCGCGAAGGCATAAACGACTGGAATGTTAAGGGCGGTGAGATCGATGGGGGGATCGACGTCGAGGCGCGTCGCCGTCAGGATGATGCCGTCGACCTGCTTGTCGAGCAGCGCCTGAAGATGGAGCTCGGCGAGCCGCTTGTCGCCACTGGTGGCGCAGAGGAACGCCGAGACGCCGTGATCGACCAGAATCTCCGAGACGCCGGAACTGATCGGCAGGGTCAACCGGCCATAGGTATCGTCCGTGATGATGCCGATGGTGAGGCTTCGGCGACTCAATAGGCTGCGGGCGAGCGCGTTCGGCCGGAAGCCGATTTCCGTTGCCACCCGCAGCACCCGCTCGCGTGTCTCGGCATTGACACGACCAACGCCGTTCAGCGCATTCGACGCCGTCGACAGGCTGACATCGGCCGCCTTGGCGACATCCCTGAGGGTGCATCGGCGATGCTGAATGGGCTTTATCATGACGGTTCCAATTCCCTGATAAAAGCTTTTATCAAACAAAAACAATGTTGCAAAAAGGTTTTTGCAAGCAGATGAACACAAATTGTCGACAACGAAATTTTTCTCCCATACCGTTATCAAACGTCAAGAGGAATGACGAAAACGAGAAGGGGAATGACATGCTGAAAACCAAACTCATGCTTGCCGCAGTCGCGCTGGCGGCATCCGCTTCATGGGCCCAGGCGGAGGAGGTAAACCTCTGGGTTCGCACCTCGTCGGCCGCCGTGCTGCAGGCGCTCGCCGAGAAGTACAACGCCGCCCATGACGATACCGTCAACGTCACCGCGGTCATCGCCGAACAGATGGTCCCGAAGCTCGGCGCCGCGATCGCCGGCGGCGCGCCGCCCGAAGGCGCGGTGCTTGACCTGATCTATCTGCCGACATTCGCAGCCAACGACACGCTGGAAGACATGACCGGCTTCGTCGAGAGCCTGCCCTATGCCGATGCGCTCAGCCCGTCCCATATCCGGCTGGCCACCTATGACGGCAAGATCTACGGCGTTCCCGCCCTGCCCGACGCCTCGATCATCGCCTATAATACCGACCTGTTCGAACAAGCCGGCCTCGATCCCGAGAAGGCCCCCGCATCACTCGACGAGATCGTCGAAGACGCCGAGAAGATCAGCGCGCTCGGCGACGACATCTACGGCTTCTACTTCGTCGCCAATTCGGGAAGCTGGCTGATCTACGACTTCCTGCCGCATATCTGGGCGGCCGATGCCGATATCCTGACCGATGACGGCCGCGAAGCGACGATCGACACGCCGGCCATGCGCGAAACGCTGGAAGACTACCGCACAATGTGGCAGGCCGGCACGATCCACCCGACGTCGCGCTCCGGCAACGGCAACAATGCCGTCGAGGCCTTTGCCTCGGGCAAGGTCGGCGTGCTGATGACCGGGTCCTACATCGTCAACCTGCTCGACAGCAATTATCCGGATGTCAACTTCGCCGTTGCCCCGATCCCCGGCCCGACGGGCGGCCAGTCGAGCTTTGCCGGCGGCGACACGCTCGCCATGATCAAGGGCATCGCGCCCGAAAAGAAGGCCGTGATCGAGGATTTCGTGAAGTTCTACATGGAGCCCGAACAGCAGGTGTTCATCACGCAGGAAGCCGGCATGCCCTCGCGCACCGATCTGGCGGAAGAGGCCTATGCCAATTTCGACCCGCGCAACCTCATCGCCTATGACATCCTGTCCAAGGCGCGCACGCCCTACACCTACGCTTCGGACGAGCTTTTCGTCAGCCGCACCGGACCGTTCCTGAACCTGATCCAGAGCGCGGTCTTCGGCGATGATGTGGATGGCGCGATCGCAACCGCGCAGGAGGATTTCACCAAGATCCTCGACCGCACCAATCCGTGACGCCCGGCTGCGGGCGGCCCGCGCCGCCCGCGTCCCTCCCCCCGCAGGGGATAGCAGAGCCTCGGGAAAGCCCCGCAGACATCACCAAACTCAGGGATTTGACGTCTTGTTTCTCAAGCGCGCGTTACAGAAACGCCGGCAGGCGGGCAGCGATGAGCCGCATGGCTGGCTGGGCCTCGCCTTCATCGCGCCGAGCATGGTGTTCATCATCGGCCTGTTCATCATTCCGCTGGTCATGACGGTGTGGATGAGCTTCTTCCGCTGGCCGCTGCTCGGCCGCCGTAAGTTCATCGGCCTCGAAAACTATGCCGAGCTTCTGGGCGATAGCCAGCTCTGGCAGTCCTTCGGCTTCACCCTGCTCTATACGGTGCTGGTCACCACCGCGATCATGGCCGTCGCCCTGCCGCTGGCGCTTCTGGTCGACCGACCGCTGCGCAGTGTCGGTTTCTTCCGCACGGTGTTCTTCATGCCGGTGGTCATCGGCTTTGGTGCGGCCTCCACGCTGTGGCTCTGGCTGCTGAACCCCGATAGCGGCGTGTTCGCGCGGCTTCTGACCGGGCTTGGCCTTGTCGATCAGGCGCCGCGGCCGCTCGAAAGTTTCTGGCCGGCGCTCGCCGTGATCATTCTCATGGTGGTTTGGAAAACCGCCGGCTTCACCATGGTCATCCTTCTGACCGGCCTGCAGAGCATCCCCAATGATGTGATCGAGGCCGCCCGGATCGATGGCGCGAGCCCCTTCAGTCGCTTCCGCCGTATCACCCTGCCGCTGATGCGCAATTCGGTTCTGCTGGCGCTGATCCTGAACGTGACCTCGTCCATGCTCGCCTTCGACCAGTTCTTCATCATCACCCAGGGCGGGCCGAACAACAGCACGATCTCGGCGGTGTTCACCATCTATCTCGCGTCGTTCTCGTCCTATCGGCTGGGCTACGGTTCCGCCCTTTCCTTCGCCCTGCTGGTCGTTCTCGTCGCCATCAGCTCGATCCAGCTTTCCTTCATGCGCCAGCGGCCGGAGGACGGACGATGAAAGTCAAAGACCTGTTCATGGAAGCAGATGAAGGCTATGGCGCGGTTGCCGGCCGTCTCCTCATGCTTCTGGCGATGATCATTCTGGCGGTGTTCTTCCTGATGCCGATCATCTGGTCATTCGCCAATTCCTTCAAGCCGGCGGCAGAGGCGCTGGCCCATCCGGTGGCGCTGTTTTCCAAGGCGTTTTCGCTGGAGAATTACCGCCGTCTCGAAAATGTCGGGGCCGGATGGTATGTCTACGCGACCAATTCGGTGCTGATCGCACTCGGCACCATCGCCTTCACCGTGGCCGTCGCGGTGCCTGCCGGTTACGGGTTTTCCAAGTTCCGTTTCCCCGGCCAGACGCTGATCTTCGTTCTCGTCATGGCGACGATGATGATCCCGTTCCAGTCGATCCTGACGCCGCTGTTCCTGATCCTGAAGTTCCTGCATCTGCAGAACAGCCTTCTGGGCCTGGTGCTGATCTACACCACGTTCCAACTGCCGTTTTCGATCTTCATGATGCGCAACGCTTTCGATGCGATCCCGAAGGCGCTGGTCGAGGCCGCGCGCATTGATGGCGCGTCGCAATGGACACTGGTACGCCGCATCCTGATGCCGTTGGCGCTGCCGGGCGTGGCCACCGTCGTGATGTTCGCCTTCCTCAATTCCTGGAACGAGTTCCTGGCGGCGCTGATCTTCCTGTCGGACCAGAACAAGTTCACCCTGCCGATCATGCTGGTGAACGTCTCCTCCGGCATTTACGGCATCATCGACTGGGGCGCGCTCCAGGCCGGCATTTCCCTCACCATGATCCCCTGCATCGTGATGTTCCTGGCGCTGCAGCGCTACTATGTGCGCGGGCTGACAGCCGGGGCCGTCAAATGAATACCATGTCCCAAGGAGTTTCCATGTCATCGTCCGCGTCTCGCCGCTTTGACCGCTACGTGCCCGTCGATCACACCCGCGTCGCCTTTGATGGCGGTTTCTGGAAAAGCTGGCAGGAGACGGTGCGCGACGTCACCATTCCCACCCAGCACAAGCGGTTGGAGGAGGACGGCTTTCTCGAGGTTCTGGATTTCGACAACCCGCCCGGCCCGCTGGCGCGGCCGATCCAGCCGAGCGGCTTGTCGATGCAGCATTTCTTCGATTCCGATTTCGGCAAGTGGATCGAGGCGGCGAGCTATACGCTGAAGAACCATCCGAACCCGGATATCGAGGCCAAGATCGACGCTATCGTCGAAAAGCTGGAACACGGCCAGATGCAGGACGGCTATCTCAATAGCTGGTTCATCCGCCGCGAACCGGAAAAGCGCTGGTCCAATCTGCGCGACCTGCACGAGATGTATTCGATGGGCCACCTGCTGGAAGGTGCGGTCGCCTATTACGAGGCGACCGGCAAGCGCCGCTTTCTCGATGTGATGATCCGCGCCGTCGACCACATCATCGACACCTTCGGCCCCGAACCCGGCAAGCTTCGCGGTTACGATGCGCATGAGGAAATCGAGCTGGCGCTGGTGAAGCTCTACCGGGTGACCGGCGATCCGCGTCATCTGAAGCTCGCGACATGGCTGGTCGACGAGCGCGGCCAGATGCCCTCCTATTTCGATGACGAAGCCCGCCGCCGCGGCGAGGACCCGGCCGACTATGTGTTCGAGACCTATGCCTACAGCCAGGCCCACAAGCCGGTGCGCGAGCAGACCGAGGTCGTCGGCCATGCGGTGCGCGCCATGTACCTGCTCTCGGCGATGACCGATCTCGCCTTTGAAAACGACGACCCGACCCTGAAGGACGCCGCCGACCGGCTGTTTGCCGATCTCACCGGTCGGCAGCTCTATGTCACCGGCGGGCTCGGCCCCTCGGGGGCAAATGAGGGCTTCACCCGCGCCTTCGACCTGCCAAACGAGACGGCCTATGCGGAAACCTGCGCGGCCATCGCCCTCGGTTTCTGGTGTTCGCGCATGGCCGAGATCGATCTCGACGGCAAATATACCGATCAGCTCGAAACCGTGCTGTTCAACGGCGCACTATCCGGCATCGCCCGCGACGGGGAGCATTATTTCTACGAGAACGTGCTGGAAAGCCACGGCCAGAACCGGCGCTGGAAATGGCACTACTGCCCCTGCTGCCCGACCAATATCGCCCGGTTCATCACCTCGCTCGGAAAATATTTCTATACCACAAAGGGCAATGAAATCGCGGTGCATCTCTATGGCGCCAATGTCGCCGAATTCGATCTCGACGGCACCTTCGTGCGGCTCAGGCAGGAGACGGCCTATCCCTGGGACGGCGATATCCGCATCGCGCTCGGTCTTTTCGAACCGACCGACCTCACGCTGAAACTGCGCATTCCCGGCTGGTGCCGCAATGCGCGGGCGACGCTCAACGGGCGCGATATTCCGCTCGTTCCGGTCAAGGGCTATGCCGAGGTCAGCGGCACTTTCAAGGATGGCGACGAACTGCGCTTGAGCTTCGACATGCCGGTTGAACGGCTCTACGCCCATCCGGCCGTTGGCGAGGATGCCGGGCGGGTGGCGCTGCGCCGCGGCCCGGTGGTCTACTGCGTCGAGGAGGCCGATATCGGCATCGAGCCGCAGCGCCTGCGGATTGCGCCCGATGCCCGGCTCGAGCCGCGCTATGACACCGACCTTCTCGGCGGCGCAGTGGTGCTGGAAGGCGAAGGTTATGAGGCGGCGGCGGACGGCTTTGACGGCAGGCTTTACCGGACCGCGCCCCCTGACCTCAAGCCGAAGCCGTTCCGCGCCATTCCATACCACCTCTGGGCCAATCGGGAAGCGGGCGCCATGCAGGTCTGGCTCGCGGAAGAATAGGAGACGGACATGGCACGGCTGACACTGAAGAATGTGGTCAAGTCCTACGGCATCTACGAGGCCGTCCGGGGCATCAATCTCGATATCGAGGACAAGGAATTCGTGGTCTTCGTCGGCCCGTCGGGCTGCGGCAAGTCGACGACGCTCCGGATGATCGCCGGGCTGGAACACATCTCCGGCGGAGAAATCCTCATCGGCGATCAGGTCGTCAACCGCCTCGGCCCCGGCAAGCGCGATATCGCCATGGTGTTCCAGAACTACGCGCTCTATCCGCATATGAGCGTGCGCGAGAACATCGCCTTCTGCCTCGAACAGCAGCGTCTGCCGAAGGCAGAAATCGAAAAACGCATCACCGAGGCGACCGATACGCTTCGGATATCGGAACTGCTGGATCGCCGCCCCGGCGCGCTTTCCGGCGGCCAGCGCCAGCGCGTGGCCATGGGGCGCGCCATCGTGCGCGATCCGAAAGTCTTCCTGTTCGACGAGCCTTTGTCCAACCTCGATGCCAAGCTTCGCGTCAGCATGCGCACCGAGATCAAGCGGCTGCACCAATTGCTGCCGACGACGACCGTCTACGTCACCCACGACCAGGTGGAAGCCATGACCATGGCCGACCGCGTGGTGGTGATGAACCAGGGCCTCGTCGAACAGATGGGCGCGCCGCAGGAACTCTATTCGCGGCCGGTCAGCAAGTTCGTCGCCGGCTTCATCGGTTCACCGTCGATGAATTTCCTGCCGGTGAGCCTCGAAGAGGCGGACGGCACGCTTTTCGTCGTCTTCGAGGACGGCAACCGCATGGCGATACCCGAAGCAAGGGCCGCCGGGTTTCGCTCTCATGCCGGTCGCGGCGCTACCTTCGGCATCCGCCCGGAAGCGATCACGCTTCGGCAGGAGCGCAGCGGCTTTATCCCCTTCGACGCCGAAATCGATCTGGTCGAGCCGCTCGGCGCCACCACCATGGCCTATTTCAGCATCGCGGGGACGGAAATCTGTGCCAGCGTCGAGCCCGAGGAGAGCCTGCGCGCCGGCACCACCGTGCCGCTGTCCTTCGACCTCAACCGCATGCACCTGTTCGATCTCGAAACCGAACAGGCGCTCGCTGCTCACTAGCGCAGGCGCGGTTCAGGACGCGTAACCGTCTAAATCTGGGCGGTCATGCCGGCGGCGATGCGGCTTGGCGGATGGCCCGTAATGCGCTTGAAGGCGCGGCTGAACGCAGCCTGCGAGCCGTAACCGAGGCGATGGGCGGCGGTTTCGATCGGCACGCCCTCGCGGCTTATCCAGTCGGCGGCAAGGCGCATGCGCATTTCGGTGAGATAACGCACCGGCGTAACGCCAGTGACATCGAGGAAGCGCTCGGCGAAGACCGAGCGCGAAACGCCCATCTCGCGCGCGAGTTCGGCCACGGACCAGTTGCGCCCGGGATCGCGGTGGAGCGCCAAAAGCACGCGGCCCAGACGCGGATCGCGTAGCGCGGCGATCCATCCGGTGGCATCGCCGCAGCCGCATTCGACCCATGCCCGGACGATGCAGGCAGCGACCACATCGGCAAGCCGGGCGAGAATGCCGGCATAGCCGGCGCGGCCGTCCCTGGCCTCTCTGGCCATCGCCTCCAGCATCGGCAGGATTTCCGGGTAGCGGTCGGTCAGCGTGCCGACGCGCATCACCTCCGGCATCATCGCCACCAGCGGGTGCATGCTGCCGAGGTCGAAATCCATGCATGCGGAAAACAGCACGACCCGCTCTTCCGGCGGCGTCGCCTCGCAGGTCCTGATCTCCTTGACGCTCGGGCAGATCGGGGAGGATGGCAGGGCCGTCAGGTCGGCGCAGGGCGCGGGATTGTCGGGCGATGACGCCAGCCGGTGCAATCCGCCATGCGGCAACAAAGCCGCATCGCCGGCGCCCATGACATGGACCTCGCCGCCCGACGCGATGAGCGCGGTCCGTCCGCGCGCGACGAAGATGAATTTCGCGCGCAGGTCGTCCTGAGCGCCGAAGGAATAGGAAAACGGTTCGGCAAGCTCGATGCGGCGATAATCGATGCCGACAAGCCGCATGCCGAGCAGGAGCTCGCTGACAAGATCGGCATCGCGTGAACGCGGCGATGTTTCGGACGGATAATCATGCATAGCGGATTTACTGGCATAGAAAGTCCGGACTGTCCAGCCTAACTTCAGCCCATCCTCCTCCACCTCCCATCGCGAAGGATATCGCAATGAACCCTGTTATGAACGAGACGGCGGACGGCGCGCCCGCATGGGGCGCCGTGACGGCGATGACGCTGGGCGTCTTCGGCCTTGTCACCGCCGAATTCCTGCCGGCGAGCCTGCTGACGCCGATTGCCGCCGATCTCGGCATCTCCGAAGGCGCCGCCGGCCAGGCGGTGACGATGACGGCGATGTTCGGCTTCGCCGCGAGCCTGCTGATCTCGGCGGCCGCGCGCGGCGCCGACCGGCGCCACATGATGATGATCTTCTCCGTCCTGCTGATCGTCTCCAATCTGATGGTCGCCTTCGCCCAGGGCGTCTATATGCTTCTGGCGGGCCGGGTTCTGTTAGGTGTCGCGCTCGGCGGCTTCTGGGCGATGTCGACGGCGGTCACCATGCGTCTCGTTCCGCCGGGCCTGGTTCCGCGGGCGCTCTCCATCCTGATGAGCGGCGTATCCGCCGCGACGGTTTTCGCCGCACCAGTCGGCAGCTATCTCGGCGAGATTATCGGGTGGCGCGGCGTTTTCCTGCTGGCATCGCTTCTCGGCGCGATTTCGCTATTCGCGCAGTGGCGCAGCCTGCCCAGCATGCGACCTGCCGGCATGGCCCGGTTGAGAACGCTTGGCGAGGTGCTGCTGCGCCCCGGCATCGGCATCGGCATGATGGCGGTCCTCCTGGTCTTTGGCGGCCACTTCGTGTTCTTCACCTATCTCAGGGCCTATCTGGAAACCCGGGGCGGGTTTTCGATCGAGGCGATTGCCATCATCCTGCTCGGTTTCGGCATCGCCAATTTCTTCGGCACCGTCCTGGCCGGCCGCATGGCCCAACTGAGCCTTCGCCTGACCCTGGTGCTTGTGCCGCTTTCGATGGGGACGCTGGCGATGGTCATGGTCGTCTTCGGCGGCAATCCGATGAGCGACACCGTCTCGGTCGTGCTGTGGGGCATGATCTTCGGCGGCGTTCCGGTGGCCTGGTCGAGCTGGATCGCGCGCACCGTGTCGGATGAGGCCGAAAGCGCCGGCGGCCTGTTCGTCGCCACCATCCAGCTCGCGATCGCGCTCGGAGCCGGCCTCGGCGGCATCGTCTTCGACGCGGCGGGCGGCACCGGGACGGTGTTCGCAAGCGGCGTCCTCCTGCTGCTCTCCGCCACCACGGTGATGTTCGGCGTGCGTATCCGCGCATCGGCCGCTGCCCCGGCCTGAGCGTAGACACGTCGAAAGTCGTGAAAGCCCGGTTTCGTCCGGGCTTTTTTTTGCGCTGTCAGTCGGTGTTAGTGGTCTTCGAAGGGTGCAAATTGCCGCTGTTGGGATCTCTCCTCATGGCGAACCGGGCGCAATATCCGTCAAATGCCGACGGGCTTTGTCATCTGGGTCGCCATTGAGAAGCCGAAAACAGGGCTCAGCGGACCGAGCGACTCAACGGATTTCTCGACGAAGCCCTCCCGTTCGTAGAGGGCACGGGCGCGCGGATTGGTGTCGATAACGTCGAGGCGAACATGGCGCAGGCCCATCGACGCGGCGCGGGTCTCGATGGCCTTCAACAGGGCTTTCCCGATTCCCCTTCCTCGTGCGTGCGGTTCAACGAATATGCCATCCATAAGCAGCGTGTCCGGCTCGCAGTCACGCTCCAGAATGCCGATCAACAGACCGCGGAATGTCGCGCCGATCCATCCGAACGTCACCGCCAAGTCTCTGAAACCACCGCCGATAAACGCCCCTTCCGGCGACTTGAAACCGGCCACGCCAAGAAAATCGCCGTTTTGCGAGACCGCGCTGATCGCATGGTCGGGATCGATTGCGCGTTCAATGAAAGTGACCGCCTTCGCCTCGGGGCCAAGCGGGTAGCGCAGCTTGCGCGAAAATGCCCGCCAATATCCCCGCGCGGCGAGATGGCGGTGTTGAAACCGCAAGCCGGCCTCGATCCGGAAAGGCGCTGAATTCCGATCTTCACTCAATCCGTTGTCTCCTTCGATATCCTATCAGATGGGGAGACCCGGGAGCAGGTTCAATCGAGATCGCGCCCGCTACCGACAGTCGTGGCAACCGGGCGCGGCAGTTCGCAGCCGTTACCGGCGCAAAGAGTCGGGAAGCAGGTCCGCCGGCATGTCCTGATAGGAGATCGGACGGAGGAAGCGGTCGATCGCGAGCGTGCCGACCGAGGTTGAGCGCACGTCCGAGGTCGCCGGATAGGGCCCGCCATGGACCATGGCAGGCGACACCTCGACGCCGGTGCCAAACCCGTTGACGAGCAGACGGCCGGCCAGCATTTCGAGCTTCGGCATCAGTTTCGCCGCCGCCGGATAGTCCGCTTCGTCGATGTGAAGCGCGACGGTCAACTGGCCTTCCAGACCATCGACCACGGTTTCGAGCTCCGCCATATCGCGGCATCTGACGATCAGGCCCGCACCGCCAAAGACTTCGTCATGCAGGCTCTTGTCCTTGAGGAACGAGGCGGCCGTCGTCTCAAAAAGCGCGGCCTGGCCGTGAAACTCGTCGCCCTCCTGCCCTTCGGCAAGCTGAGTGACATCACTGTGGCTGACCAGTTTTGCCACGCCGTCACGATAGGCCTTGCAGATGCCGGCGGTCAGCATCGTCTGGGCCGGCACGGCCTTCAGCGCCTCGACGGCGCTCGCCTTGAAGGCTTCGAGCCCCTCGCCTTCGACGGCCAGAATCAGCCCGGGATTGGTGCAGAACTGGCCGGCGCCGAGCGTCAGCGATGCCGCGAACGCCGCGCCGATCTTGCCGCCGCGCGCCTTCAGCGCTTCTGGAAACAAGAGGACCGGGTTGATCGCGCTCATTTCGGCATAGACCGGGATCGGCATGGCCCGTTTCGCGGCGATATCCACCAGCGCCAGACCGCCCCGGCGCGAGCCGGTGAAGCCGACCGCGCGGATCAGCGGATGAGCCACCAGCGCGCCGCCGATCTCATAGCCGGTGTCATGCAGCATCGAAAACGTGCCCGCCGGCATGCCGCAATCGATCACGGCCTGCTGCAGCGCGCGGGCAACCAGTTCCGAGGTGCCGGGATGGGCCGGATGGGCCTTGACCACGACCGGGCATCCGGCCGCCAGCGCCGAGGCGGTATCGCCACCGGCCACCGAAAACGCCAGCGGGAAATTCGATGCCCCGAAAACGGCAACCGGGCCGAGGCCGACCTTGCGCAGCCGGAGATCGGGCTTCGGCGGCGTGCGGGCGGCATCGGCGGGATCGAAACGCAGGTCCTGAAACGCGCCTTCGCGCACCACACCGGCGAAGAGACGCAACTGGTTGACGGTGCGCATGCGCTCGCCTTCAAGGCGCCCGCGCGGCAGCCCGCTTTCGGCCATGGCGCGCTCGATCAGCGGCTCGCCGATGGCCAGGATATTTGCGGCCGCCTTTTCAAGAAACGCCGCCCGGTCTTCCAGCGCCGTCTCGCGATAGGCGAAGAAAGCCTGCCAGGTAAGTTGCGCCGCCTCGTCCAGATCGGTAACGCTCGCGCCGCCGAACGCGCCCTCCAGCGCCTTTCCGGTGGCCGCTTCCACAGCCGTCAGCGTGCCGTTTTCGCCCATGCGGGTCTCGTTGCCGATCAGCAATTCGCCGGTGATCTTCATTGGTGCATCCTCAGTCTGGTTCTCAAATCGTCTTGTTTTGATGTTTTGCGGCACGCAACCGCAACTCGTCGAGCACGTTCTTGCGCACCGGCATAACGCCGGCCCTGGTGTTGCGGGCCCGCGCCCGGTAGCGTCTGGCAGAGGGAAGGCGCGCGCCCTGCCCTTCGATCGCGTCAAACAGCGTCTCGCCGCGCTTCAGATTGTCACGTGCCGCCTGCCCCATGAAGGAGGCCGGATCGAGCGCGATGATCAGTTCACCGTGAAACGGCGTGACCTTGGCGCCATCGTCGAAAGCCATGGATTCGGCGCTGGTGAGATCGCCGATCAGCGGCCCGGCCAAGAGTTCGATCATCGTCGAAAGCGCCGAGCCCTTGTGGGCGCCGAAGGTGAGCATCGCTCCGTCCACCGCTTTGTCCGGATCGGTCGTGGGCTTGCCATCGGCATTGATCGCGGTTCCTTCCGGCAGAGGCGTCTTCATGCGGCGGTGCAGTTCGATATCGCCGCGGGCGATCGCCGAGGTGGCGAAGTCGAACACGAAGGGATGTTTGCCGGGGCGCGGCCAGGCGAAGGCAAACGGATTGGTGCCGAACACCGGCCTGCTGCCGCCCGCCGGCGCGACCCATGCATGACTGACCGTGACGGCGATGGCGACAAGGCCCTGATCGGCGATCCTTTCCACCTCCGGCCAGAGTGCGGAGAAATGAAAGCAATTGTTGATCGCAAGCGCTGCGAGCCCGCAATGCCGCGCCTTTTCGGCGATAACGGGAAGCCCGGCCTCAAAGGCTGACAGCGAAACGCCTCTGCGGGCATCGACGCGGACGATCGCCGGCGCGCGGTCCTCGACGACCGGCGTCGCGGCCGGATCGACCTTGCCGCGCTCGATCAGCTCCAGGCAACTGATCAGCCGGTAGAGCCCGTGCGAATGGCATTCGTCCATCTGCGCGCGCACGACGCAATCGGTGATCGTGCGGGCATGGTCTTTGGAATAGCCGGCCGCCGAAAGCAGGCCCTCGCCCAGCGCCCGCGCCTCATCGATCGCAATCGTTTCGAAATCGTCGCTCATGCCGTCTCCCTTCAGGCGTGGTGTCGCATGCGCGCCATGCGGAAAGCGCGCCGGAAGCAATCTGCCCCATGGATGAAGTCGATGGGAAGCCCGGCGCTCAGGCGAAGGGCTCGGTCGGGCCCTTGCCGGGCGTGGTGAACCAGACCGGCCCGTCTTCACCCATGTGAATGATGTCCTCCAGCCGGACGCCGAATTTTTCGGGCACGACGATCATCGGTTCGTTGGAAAAGCACATGCCGGGCAGAAGCGGCGCGGCATTGCCCCGCACGATGAACGGCGCTTCGTGAATATCCATGCCGAGCCCGTGCCCCGCTCTGTGCGGCAGGCCGGGCAGGCGATAATCCGGGCCGAGGCCATGAGCGGCGATCACGCGGCGGGCCGCATCGTCGAGGGTTTCGGCCGCAACGCCCGGCTTCGCCGCGTCGAACACGGCCTGCTGCGCCTCGCGTTCGATCATCCAGATCCGCGAAAATTCTGCCGAAGGCTCCGCCTTCACATAGGTGCGCGTCATATCCGACTGGTAACCGCCGACAATCGTGCCGGTGTCGACGAGAATGATATCGCCCTCGGCATAGGTCTGGTCGTCATCGACGCCATG
Source organism: Martelella mediterranea DSM 17316 (assembly GCF_002043005.1). NCBI lineage: Bacteria > Pseudomonadati > Pseudomonadota > Alphaproteobacteria > Hyphomicrobiales > Aurantimonadaceae > Martelella > Martelella mediterranea. Next base: position 369,451 of record NZ_CP020330.1, read on the forward strand.
CGGCAGCGATGTCGCCGCGCCGAAGGAGCAGATCGCGAAGGTGCTGCCCGAGCCGCTGAGCGCGCGGTGGGTCTCGTCAATGAAGCGCACGACCTCGGAAGCGCGGATGCCCGGCTCGATCAGCGCGTGAACGCGCTTGTGCACCTCAAGAGTGGCATCCATCGCATACTGCATCAGCGCGATCTCGGCGGGCGATTTCACCGCTCGGAGCGAAGAGATCATCGGCCCGCCGTCAACGAGCCGCTCCGGCGCGAGCTGCCGGACAAGCGCCGAATAGATGGCGAACGGCAGCGCGTCGTCGAGCGCCAGCGTCCGGCCCTGGCCAAGCAGCTTCGCCGTCAGCGCCGCGGGGTCTTCGTGCTCGTCCCACGCCGCGATGTCGCCGTCGAGGCGATCGAGCGTTTCGATCTTCGAGACTTCGAAGGCGGGCGCGATATAGGTCAGGCTGTCGGCGGTGATCAGCGCCCCGACCAGACGCTCGCTCTGGTGCCATACAAGCCCGGTGAAGTAGGCAAGGCTGGTGGTCGAGCCCAGCAGCACGGCATCGGCGCCGGCGGCCTGCATGGCCGCGCGCAGCCATGCGATCCGGCCCTTGCGTTCGTCTTTGCTGATCGGTTCAGGGCGGTTGGTCATCGCAGCGGTCTCTCCGTCTTCACTCGATCCAAGATCGAGATTTTTTCATTCACCAAATCCGCCTACCATATTTGTCGTCAGTTTGTCGACAGTGCGATCGGCGAGCTTTTGCAATCAAGAAAACCGTACCGGCCCCCAGCAGACGCCGGCCCCGGAACGACCGCGCGCCCTACCGGCCGGAAAACCGGTCGAAACGCAGGTTTTCGAGGTTCACGGATGGCTTCTGCTGGCCGGCCAGTTCCGCGATCAGCCGACCCGTGGCGGCCGACTGGGTCAATCCCAGATGCCCGTGGCCGAAAGCGTAGAGCACGTTCGGCGCGGCCTTCGAGCGGTCGATCACCGGCAGGCAGTCGGGCATGGAGGGGCGGAACCCCATCCACCGCTCGCCGCCCTCGGTCTCAAGGCCGGGCAGGAACCGTTTGGCAAGTGTCAACAGCGCCTCGGCGCGCTTGAAATTGGCTGGCAGGTCGAGGCCGCCGAACTCCACCGCTCCGCCGACGCGGATACCCGCCTTCAGCGGCGTGACGACAAAGGAATGATCGTTGAAATAAAGCTGGCGCTTCAGCGGGAAGGCCGTTGCCGGCAAGGTGGTGTTGTAGCCGCGCTCGGTATCGAGCGGCACCGCCTCGCCCAGGCTTTTCGCAAGCGTTTTGGACCACGCGCCGCAGGCAACCACGACGGTGCGCGCCTCGAGGACGCTTCCATCGGCAAGGCGGATGCGCGCGCCCGCATCGGTCGGTTCGATGGCGGCGGCTTCACCGATGGTGATCGTGGCGCCGTCCTCCCGCAGGCTTTCGGCGAGCGCACGGGTAAAGCCGGCCGGATCGGAAACCTGCAGCCCGTCCTCGCTGTAGATCGCATGTTCGAACTGCGTCGCGAGACCGGGCTGAAGCCTCGCGATCTCGCTGCGGCCAACGCGGTGGAAATCGAAGCCGGCTTCGCGCTTTCTTGCCCAGCCGGGTGCTGCGGCGGCAAAACTCTTTTCGCTGTCGTAGAGGTCGAGCGTGCCGGTATTGACGATAAAGGAAGCCAGCCGTGCGTCCTTGCGGACCGTTTCATATTCGGCGACCGCCAGCCGCATCATCGCCGCCTGAACCTTGAGCCCGCGCTCGAAACTGGCCCTGGAGCTCGCCTGCCAGAAATGCCAGAGCCAGGGTGCCAGCCTTGCCGCATAGGCCGGGCGAATGGCAAGCGGCCCCAGCGGACCGAGCAGCCATCCGGGCGCTTTCCAGGTAATGCCAGGCGCGGGGATCGGCACGATCTCGGGGAAGGCGAGAATGCCGGCATTGCCGGCGCTGGCTCCCGCCGCGATCGCGCTGCGCTCCAGGATCGTGACCCTTCGGCCGGCCTCCACGAGGTAGCGCGCGGCCATGCAGCCGATAATCCCGCCGCCGATCACGACGACGTCTGCTTCGGATTGGTCTTTCATCAAGTCCTCATGTTGTGCGGGCAGGTGGCGGCAATGCGCCATAATCATGAACCATGGCTCACCCTAGCGGCAGCGCGCGCGCCTGATCGGCTTCCCGCGCCAGATATTCCTGGATCTGGCGCACGATCTGCCCGGCATGGGCGACTGCCAGCCGGTCGGCCCTGTCGACATCCCCGGCTTCGATCGCCGCGATGATATCCTCGTGCTCGTTCACATATTGACGCGGAAGCTGGTCCTCGAAGGTGGAATAGTAAAGCCTCAGGATACGGCGTCCCTCATCCAGCAGCCGGGAGAAGAAACCGGTGTAATAGGCATTGCCGGCCAGCTCGGCGATGGCGACGTGAAACTCGCGGTTGGCCTCGATCATGGCAAACGCGTCCTGCGCTTCCACGGCGGCGACGAACTCGTCCTGTCGGCTGCGGATGTTCGCCATCATCGCCCGCTCATGCGGCGCGCGCGCGGCCGCGCCTCTGGTGCTGATCCGGTACATCAGCGTCAGGGCTTCGAAGTAATGCGGCATGGCTGCGAAGTTGATGGCGGAAACGATGGTGTTGCGGTTGGGCAGCGTGGTCACCAGCGTATCGCTTGCAAGCCTGAGCAAGGCCTCGCGCACCGGCGTGCGCGACATGCCGAAGCGCTCCGACAGCCTGACCTCGTCGAGCGGGCTGCCCGGCGTCAGCTCCATCGCCAGAATTTCGCGGCGCAGCGTCTCGTAGACCTTCTGGGTGCCCGACCCGCGCGTTTTCGTTTTTGCCGCCTCTACCGCTGCCGCCATTACTGCCTCATTTCTGGTTCTCGGGCTTCCACACAATCCCGCAGATACTGTATGCTATCCGTTCAGCCGGCTTGATCCGACCAGGCCGGCGACGTCCGGGCTTTGAGCATACGTCGCCGCCGGCAGGTTGTCGACAATTTGTGTTCAGAAAAATGCGCCCGCCTTGCGGGCTGACAGCGGCATTCTCGGGACGGTGAAGAATGCGTTCGCATGGAGAAGAGTGAGTTTAACGCCTGAACGGCCTGACGCGCGGCAAGCGCGCTTTCGCCAGGACTTACGACCCCGCTTGGACGCCGGGCCGCCATGTCAAAAATCCGTGTGCCCGGCCAATCCGAGCCCGATGTTCCAGGCGCCGGCGTTCGGATAGCTGCGCCGTTCTCGCCAATATGGACGATGTCCAGGTGCGCCGCCTCGTCGTACCGGACAGCGACAAGCGCATGTGCGGGATCGTTTCGCTTGCGGATGCCGCCCGCGGCAGCCATATGGCCGGGAACACGGTCCGGAAGGGCTGAAAGCGTTCGTCAACATCAAGTCGATCCGGATCGGCTGATCGGCCAGGACGCCGAAAAGGGCCGGAAAGCCGGCCCTTTTCTTTGCGACGCACCCGTTTTTTTCTGGCTCGCTGTCAGAAGCTGAGGCTGGCCTTGGCGGAGAACATGTGGCTCTCGAGGTTTTCCCGGAACTCGCCCTCATAGGCGGCTTCGAAGGTGAAGCGGTCATCGGCGAAGGCCGTCACAGAAACCCGGCCGATAAAGGCATCGGCGCCGATATCCGCGCCTGCGACATCGAAATCGCTTCCGAAAATGCCGAGCGTCGATGAACGGCCGGTATCGCCGTAATCATGCCGCCAGCCGGCGCTGATCGCGGGCAGAAGCCGCACGCCATTATCGAAGCTGATATCCTTGGAAAGCGCGACCGCCAGCGTGGTCTGGGTTTCGTCGAACGTCTGTGAGGGGATGGCGAGCGCGAAGCTGCTGCCGCTTTCCTGCATGCTGTCACGGTGAAACGCGCGGTATCCGAGCGTCGCCGAGGGCGTCAGCGTAAACGCATCCATATCGAGGTCCGAGAACGCCGCGGCCTCGATGAACCCGCCGGTGCCATGGCCGCTGGCAGACGCCGTGGCCGAATAGGCGCCAAGCGCGGTGATCCGGCTGGTCGACAGGTCGCCGTAACCGAGGCCGGCGCGGCCGGCAAAGGTCATCATGCCGGCGTCAAAACTGCCGTAGAGCGCCGCCTGATAGGTGCCGACATCGCCGGAGCCGCTGGCGCTCGCCGAGACATCGGCATATTCATAGGAGGCGGCGACGCCGGCGACGCCCTGGCCGAACCGCCAGTCGTAGCCGAAGACGCCGTTGCCGCCGGAGACATCGTAACCTGAAAGTCCGTTTGCCGAACCGACGCTGGTCGAGAGCGAATTGCCGCTCGCCCAGAGCGTTCCCTCGCCGGCGGAGCGGTCGCCCGTTCCGGCAAGACCGTTCGTCAACTGCATCTGTCTCGTGCCAACGGCATCCGCAAACCGGCCGACGGCGCGCACCGCGGTCGTTCCGATCTCGGCATGCAATTGTCCGGTCATCGACGGAAGACCGGCCGCCAGCGCAGCAAGGTCGGCCGCATAGAGCGTGTTGTAGGCATCGTTATAGGCCGCGTCCGGACGCACGCCGGCCGATGGCCGCGCCATGTCGATCGCGGTGCCCAGCGCGGTCTCGTTTACCGTGCCAGTAATGCCGAGGGCTGCCAGATCGCCATAGCGTTCCGGCGTTGCCGCCAGCGACAATGCTTTGTCGAAATAGAGCACATCGAAACGCGTGTTTGCCGCAAGGCCAGAGGCCGGCTGGGCGAGGCCGTCGAAACTGCCAGCAACGCTGCCGTCCGGGGCCGAAACGAAGGTGAAGAGCTCGCCCGGCTGAGGCGTGAAGCTGTTGGTGGCGGAACCCGAAATGCCGCGCAACTGCGGGGCAAGCGTGCCGCCCGCGGTGAACACGTTGCCGCTGCCGGCAAGGATCAGGCGGTCATAATTGCCGGCGCCGTTGCCGGTTCCGGTTCCGTCGACTTCGATCGTCGCGACAGCAGAAGAATTGAGCGTGACATCGCCGTAGACGGTCAGCGTTCCGGGCGAATTGCCTGGGGCCAGTTCCCCGGAAACATCGATGTCGCCGCGCACGACGCCAACGCCGCCGAGCGTGCCCTTGCTGCCGACCGTCAGAACCGGCGTTGCCAACGCGCCATCCACCGACAAGAGGCCCCCGGTGACCGAACTACCCTTCTTGAAGGCCGCGGCGCTGGCGATCTCAAGCGTGCCGCTGCCCTGCTTTTCCAGACTGCCGTCACTTTCGAAGGAAACGAGCCAGGTCGTATCGGCATTGCCCGCGCCAACCGTGTAGACCCCGTCCCCGCTCATGCCCACCGGTCCGACGGAAAGCGCGCGATCGAGCCGGAGCAGGCCATGGCCAAAGACGGCATCGACGCCTTCAGCGCCGAGATCCTCGGCGGTCATGAACAGGATGTCGACGATCTTCGCCGGCGAGAAGGTCGGATAGGCCTCCGTCAGCACGGCCACGGCGCCCGAGACGTTCGGCGCGGCCATTGATGTTCCGCTGTAGTTGTCATATCCGCCCATATCCTCGGGAACCGTGGAATAGATGCCGCTGTCGACGTGATTGGCCTGCCCGCCGCCGGGTGCGGCGATACACCATTCCATGGCGACGCCACAGTGACTGGAATAGTCGGCAATATGGTTATAGGCATCGAGCGCCACGACGACGACGATGCGGCCGCGCTCAATCCCGTCGGCCTTCTCGGCCGCGGCCAGCGCTTCGGCGGTTGTGAAGCTCAGATCAAGCCCGGCGCCGTGATCGTCATAGATCAATGCGCCTGCCGAATTGGTCGCGCCCTCGTTTTTCGGCTGAATGAAGGGGTAAAGGCCGCCGCCCGACGGATTTTCCGCGTAGACAGGAGCTCTGAGCATCTCATTGCCCGCTGCCACGACCAGGATCTGGCCGGCATCCATATTGGCCCTCAGCGCCTTGGCTTCGGCCATCACTTCGTCCGGATCCTCGATGTCCCAGTTCAGCTCGCCAGGATCGGCCCCTGGACCGTAGCTCATATTGATGACGGCAATGTCTTCAAACTGGGCCAGGTAGCGGCTGGCATCGATTGCAGGCTCCTGCATGTTCCCGGACAGGGGATCGCATTCGTCGTAGAGCACGTTCGGACCGCAGCCTTCAAGGTCGTCGAAGTCGAACTCCTTGTAAACGCCGCCGCCGAGATCGACTCTCACGGGACCGTCGCCATGGGGGATGGCCTTGACGGCCAAAATCCGCGCATCCGGCGCGACGCCTTCCATGCCGAACCCGTTGTGACCGGCCCCGATAATGCCCGCGACATGGGTGCCATGCCCGTTGACGTCGTAGGAATCCGTCCAGCCCTGCTCAAACCCGGCTTTGAATTCCTCAAGCGTGATGGTCTCGCCCTCGAGATCCCTGTCGACCCAGTAAAGATAGGTCTTCGACCGATCATCGACGCGGCCTTCAAATTCCGGGTGCATCGTGCCGTCGGGCCGCACATCGAGACCGGTATCGATAACGCCGACGAGGACATCCTTGCCGGTAAAGCCGAGCTCGCGCGCCGTCCTGGCGTGGATGGCATCGAGCGAATAATTGCGCTGGAACTCACTGAGCGCGCTTTTGGGAATATCGGGATTGCCGCCGGGATACGGCAAAGCCCGTTCACCCGGCGCAGACGTCAGCGACCGCGACGGATAGACCTGCGCCAGATGGCGTCCGCTGTCGACCGCGCGCGCGATGTTCTGCGCCAGATCCGGGCGCAGGCCGATGGCTGTCGCCTTGATCTGGTCTGCGCGAGCCGGCGTCAGCCGGGTGTTTTCCACAATGCTGGCGAGGAAGGACGTGGTGCCGTAGCCGGCGGCCTGACCGAGCGCATCCTCGATGGCCGATGCCGAGAACCAGGATTGCGCGCCAGCCGTAACGCCGGCCTCCGCGGCCTGGGCCGGGCTGAAGGCGGGCGCGATCAACGCCGAGGCCATCAGCAGAGCAAGCGTGCGGCAGCGCAGAACCTTGCGGCCACGAGCGTGTGAAGCAGTACCAGAAAACATTTTTGACCCCCAGTTTTTTTTCGAAACCCCACCTTGAAGATGCCGGTTTCGCTTTTTCGCGCAAACAAGCGCAGTTTCCCTGGATCTGGCCACCCCTGTCGCCAGTCCCGGACACGATCTCTTTTTCGGGAAGCGGCGACGCGCGCTGCCCGGATTGATCGTTTTTGACTAAAGGAAGGCAGAACGCTTGTATCGCCCGCACGTCCCCAATGATGTGCAGGACGTACCGAAATGGATTTCTTCCAGCGGAAGCCTGCCCCGCGTCAGACGCCTGCAAACCATGCAGGCCAGGTATATCTTGTCGGAGCGCCGGAAGCGGCGGACATCGAGGCCACGTGGCGTTGCCGCCTGGCCTCGCCCGGCGTCATGCCATAGCGGCGGCGAAAGGCCCGGATAAAGGCGCTCTCGGACTGGAACCCGACCGAGGCAGCGATGGCGTTGTTGTTGAGCGGCAGTGCATACGGATCGGTGAGCTTGTGATAGGCCGCGGCGAGCCGCCGCTCCCGCACGAAGGCAGCAACGCCGCCATAGGGTTCGAAATGGCGATAGAGCTTCGTCCGCGAGATGCCGAAGCGGGCGGCGATATCCTCCACCGTCAGGCTTTCGCTTTCGAGATTGGCGTCGATATGCCGGCGCACCTCCTGCAGCACGCTTTGTTGCAGCAAAGTCGTCTGCTCGTCCGAAAGATCGCGGCTGTTATTGATGACGGCGGCAAGAAAATGGACCAGCGCCGAAAACACCTGGGGTCCGTCCTCCGCGCGGATTGCAGGGGCCATGCGATAGACATCCAGAACATGGGTGCGGAACAGGCGGGCAAGTGGCGTGTCGCGGCGCACACGCCGGTAATGCAGCCCATCGGGCTCGCGCAGCAGCGGCGCGAGCCGGTCGCGCGGCACGGCAAGCGCCATGAGGTCGAAATCCTCGTTGACGGTGTCGAGCGGCTCGGCATTGTCGAAGATACAGATATCGCCTGCATCGAGAATGACATCGCCGCGGGCGGTGCGCGCGTGACAGCGCCCCTTGAGGAATATCTGGATCATGTAGTTGTCGACGCCATCGCGGCCGATCTGCGTGCGGCTGCGCGAAAAAGCCTGCTGCACGCTCGCGCAGCGCCCCAGCGTGCCCGCGCCAAGCAGGAAACCGTTCACTTCCGCGTGAAACGGTTCATCCGCGGCGGCATCCAATGTGGGCAGGTAGAGCTGGCTCATGGCGTCGCGCCATTCCTGGTAGTCGGTGCTCGCAAAGACGTCGTTAGGGACGGCGTCCTCCTCCACTGGCTTGACTGTGGTCTCTTCCGGCAATTTGCGTCTCCCCCAAGGCGGCGGTATCACCGCCGCTTGCTCCTTTCCAATCAACTCAATAAAGACCCACCCGGGCGCGAGGCCTTTGATGATCGTCAGCTAAAATACTGTAAAGCATTCTGCCGCTGTCCTCAAATCGCGTCGGTTTCCGCCGGTTTTTGGAGGGAATGCGAGCGCTTCCGCTATCGCGACGCCAGCATCATCTCAGCGGCCTTCTCCGCGATCATCGTCACCGGCGCATGGGTGTTTCCGGAGGGAATGGTGGGCATGATCGAGGCGTCGGCGATGCGCAGATTGGCGAGGCCACGCAGTTTCAACTCCGGATCGACCACGCTTGCGGGGTCGCTGCCCATGCGGGCCGTGCCGACGGGGTGGAAGATGGTGGTGCCGAGCCTACCCGCCGCCTTCAGGAGGTCTTCGTCCGATTGCACATCCGGACCGGGTTTGATCTCGCACGGGTTGAGCCCGACCAGACCGGCGGCGGCCATCAGGCGTCGGGCGTGGCGGAGACTGTCGACGGCGACGATCTGGTCGGCGCGCGCGGAGAGATAGCAGGGCCGGATTTCGGGCGGGCGATCTGGCACGGGCGCGGTGATATGGATCGTGCCGCGACTTTCCGGCCGCAGATTGCAGACGGAAACCGTAACCCCCGGCTCCTTGTCGAGCGGCTGGCCGAAGGCTTCCAGCGAAAGCGGCTGGATATGATATTCGAGATTGGCCCGCTCATGCTCGGGCGAGGACCGGGTGAAGATGCCGAGCTGGCTCGGCGCCATCGACATCGGCCCGGTGCGGCGAAAGGCATATTCGAGGGCAATGCCGGCCTTGCCCGCAAGCGTCGCGAGCCGATCGTTCAGGGTGAGCGCGCCGGTGATGCGGAACACGGTGCGAATTTGCAGATGGTCCTGAAGGTTTGCACCCACGGCGGGAATATCGAGCGCGACCGGAAGACCAAGGGATTGCAGCAGGCCGCCATCGCCAATGCCGGAAAGCTCCAGAAGCTGCGGCGTGTTCACCGCGCCGGCGGAAAGCACGATCTCGCCCCGGCAGGCGGCCCGTCTGACCCGGCCGTTCTGGCGGTAGATCACCGCCTCCGCCCGCCCCTGCGAAAGGGCAATGCGCTCAACCTGGGCCTTCGTCTCGATGCGCAGATTGCGGCGTGACCGGGCGGGGTTCAGGAACGCCTTGCGGGCGTTCCAGCGCAACCCGCCGCGCTGGTTCACCGGAAAATAGCCGACGCCCTCATTGTCGCCATCGTTGAAGTCGTCGGTCGCGGGAATGCCGATCTCTTCGGCTGCAGCCGCCAGCGCATCAAGCACGGGCCAGTGCAGGCGCTGTTCGCAGACGTCCAGCTCGCCGCCCTTGCCGTGGACGGCGCTCTCCGGGCCATAGTGATTTTCGGATTTGCGAAAAAACGGCAGCACATCGTCCCACCCCCAGCCGGTGCAGCCGGCCTGCCGCCACTGGTCGTAATCCGCCGCCTGTCCGCGCATGTAGATCATGCCGTTGATGGAGGAACAGCCGCCCAGCACCTTGCCGCGCGGATAGGCAAGCGCGCGGCCGTTCAGCCCCGCCTCGGGCTCCGTGCGATAACACCAGTCGAGCCGGGGATTGCCCATGGCATAGAGATAGCCGACCGGGATGTGGACCCAATGGTGGTTGTCGTGCCCGCCCGCCTCCAGCAGCAGAACCCGGTTGGCCGGGTTGGCGCTCAGCCGGTTGGCCAGCACGCAGCCGGCAGACCCCGCCCCGACGACGATATAATCGAATTCGCCCTCGTCGACGATATCCGTTTCAACCATGCTCATCACTCCAGGCACGCACGCCCATGCCTTTAGGGCCGATGCCTTTGGAGCGGCTCCGCGTTTCATCGAACGCAAACCCGCTCCAACACCATGCTTTATCATCTTGACGGTCGGCGGAAGCTTCCGCCGACTGAGAGACGCCCTACAGCGCTTCCATCGTGCCGCCGGTCGGAATCTCAGGCGCCGCGCCGTTTTCGACGATCACCAGATCATAGCCGCCATCATCCTTGATCCGCCACTGGCCGCCGGTGAGCGGCGTCTTGCAGACGTTTTTCGCGGCAAACGGCGGCACGCCCTTGCCGTTCCAGGCGATCGGGCCGACGACGCATTCCATCTCGGTGGCGGCGATCGCCTCGGCAACGACCTCTCCGTCGGTGGGGTCTTCGGCCCTGCCCATGACATCGGCGGCGACCTCGAACAGCGAATGCACGAAGCCGATCGGCTGGGTCCACGGACGGCCGGTCTTGGCCGTGAAGTCCGCGGCAAGCTCGGCCGAACTCTGCCCGGTCACGGAGGACGAGAACGGATGGTTCGGCGTCCACCACACTTCCGAGGACAGGTTGTTGCCCGCCTCGCCGAGCGCTTCCACCGATTGCGGGAACAGCAGCGCCTTGGCGACCGTGACGGCCTTCGGCTGCATGCCCTGCTGGCGCAACTGGTTCCAGAAGGTGGTGAAATCCGGCGGAATGAGAACGCCGGTGATGATATCGGTGTTCGCCGCCTTGAACGCGTTGATCTGGGCCGAGAAATCATCCGACAGGTTCTGGAAGCTGCCGGGATTGGTCAGCGCATAGCCGCGTTCGGCTAGCCCCGGCTTCAGGCCGGTCTCGGGGTCGCCCCAGGCATTGCCGTCGGCATCGTTGGGGAACAGGCCGCCGACGGACTTGTTGGTCTGGAGCTGATCCCACATGGCGGTGTAGACCGCGATGATATCTTCCATGCCCCAGAAATAATGGAACGCGAACTCGAAAGGCTGCCAGCTTGCCGGATCGCGCGGATTGGCCTGCTGCCCAATAAACCAGGGCTGCCAAGGCGCGACCGTCGAAAGCACTGGAATGCCCTCGGATTCGCACACGCCTGAAACCGGATTGGTGGTTTCGGGCGTCGAGGCGACCAGCATCAGATTGACCTCGTCGCTCAGGATCAGTTCCTTGGCAACGTCGGCGGCGCGGTTGGGGTTGGACTGGCTGTCCTTGACAATCACCTCGAAATTCTTGCCCACCGACGATGCCAGGAAGGCCTCGATATTGTAATTGTCGCTTTCGGCAAAGCCGGCCAGCGGCCCGGTCTGGGGCGAGACATAGCCGAGCTTGATCTTCTTGCCCTGGGCGATCGCGGGCGCGGCAAGCCCGGGTGCTGCAAGCATCAGCCCCGTGGCTGCGGTGGAGCGCAGAAACTTACGTCTGTTGATCATTTTTCCTCTCCCTTGTGTAACGAACCCTCCGCCCCGACCGCTGCCATCCGCATCGCGAACGCCTCCGCAGCGGCGGCTCGGGAAAATATGCAGCTAGCGGGCCGCTGCCATGCCAATGGACCCTCCGGCGGTCAGATCCTGCAGCAGATTTTGCAGCATGGCCACTTCCGCGTCCGAGACCTCATGGCCGCGACCGGGAAAAATGTCCGCGCGCAACCGGCCCTTGCCCGCGCCAAGTTCGCATGCGGCCTCGGCGAAGGCAGTGACCGGGATCCACGGATCGGCATCCGAGCCCGTCAGGTAGACAGGCAATTCGGGGGCCAGAAGGCGGGGCCGGTCATCGGTCGCAACGCCCACGCGGCAGCCGGTAAAGGCTGCAAGCGCCTGCGGGGCGGCAAGCCCCGCAAAGGCATATTCCAGCGCGAGACAGGCCCCTTGCGAAAATCCGGCGAGCAGCAATGGCAGTGCGCCGAAGGCGGCGCGCGCCTCGGCGACATCACCGGCAAGCTGATCCAGCGCCGCCTGGAGCGCGGTGCGCGTCCCGGCGGTCAGGGGATCAATGGCCCGGGCGTCATACCACGAACCGCTTTCGGCCCGCGGTAGAGCGAAAGCGACATCCGGCGCATCAAGGCGGGCCAGAACATGGGATTGCATCTCCTCGGGCGATTGCCCGCGGCCATGCACAAACACACAGATCGCTCTGGCCTGTTTTTCCGCCGCAAGATGAAGCGCGCTTGATGCCATCAGGCGAACTCGGCCTCTTCCAGCCCGGCGCGCAGCTCTTCTTCCCGATCCTTGAACCATGGCGGGAACACAAGCGTCTTGCCGATCTGGCCGGGAGGCTCGTCGCGGGCCCAGCCCTCCGGCGTGGTCCAGGCCAGTTCGAACAGCGCGCCGCCCGGCGAGCGGACATAGCAGGACTTGAAGTAGTTGCGGTCCTTCTGCTCGGAAATGTCGGTGAAGCCGAGACCCTCGATATGGGCGCGCAAGTTCATCTGGTTTTCCTCATCGCCGGTGTTCAGCGCCAGATGATGGATCGTGCCGCCCGACAGCGTCCAGGTGCCCTGCGGGCTTTCCCGGTCGGTGATCACCTCGACGCGCTGGATGATGCCATTGGCGTCCGGCACGCGGTAGACCGTGCCTTCATCCGTGTCGGCCTCCTTGGTCAGAGGCAGGGCGATGGTCATGAAATCATCCATTGCGCTACGGTCGAAGCAGGCGACCAGTGCGCCGTAAATTCCCTTGATGCCGTGCTCGGCGCTTACGCCCTGCGCCTCGTTGGCAATCGGCGTGCGGTTGTCGCTGTCGCTTTCCACCAGCTCATGCGGAATGCCGCAAGGATGGGCGAAAACGACGCGGTCGGCGCCGAAACGGGTGATCTTCTCGGCCTTGATGCCGCGCTCGTTCAGCCGGTCGACCCAGAAGTTCGCGGCGCCCTTCGGGATCGCCTGCATGATGGTGCGCGACTGGTTCGTGCCGCGGCGGCCATAGACGCCGGGCTTGCGGAACGGGAAGGTGGTGATGATGGTCGAGGCGTCGCCATCGGGCGAGCCGTAATAGAGGTGATAGACCGGGATCACGCCGTCAAACAGCACCGTGCGCTTGACCGAGTGAAGCCCCAGGGTCTTGGTGTAGAAGTCGAAATCCTCCTGCGCGCCATCCGTGGAAAGCGTCAGATGATGATAGCCGCTGATTTGTGCCAAGATACAATCCTCCCAAAATGCAGTCTGTTTGTGCGGCGCCGCATGAAGAACACTCCCCGCAGCGCCGTTTTCGTAAACACAAGCTTACGAAACCGTTCCGGCAGCAGCCACGCGCAAACATGGATGCTTCCGCAAAGTCGTCATCGATCTGAAAATAACGGCGTCGCAACGCCTCATCCGTGTGCGACAGCGCCCAAGCCAAAACAGCGAAAGAATTGAACCATCATCTCCCGGCGTCTTTAACGTCGGGCGAAGCGTGTTCAATTCGCTCGCATCATCGGCGTTTCCTCCAAACCGATCCTCCTGAAATCAGACTAACCCATGGCGAAAGCGCCGGTTATGCGATGTTCGAAAACTTGCATGACTTTTTGTTATGAAGTTTTTCAGATCCCGGCTGGAGCTGCTTCACATCAAAACCGTTCGCTTTCCGCCTCGGATTTTCCCTTGCCTACCGGGCCAGGATGCGTTTCAGCGCCCGGTGCAGTTCAGCCTCCGGATCGTCGACGGGCGAGGACACGCGCCAGCAGACGTGGTGGTCCGGACGCACCAGCAGGCAGCCGCTGTCGCAGATTTCCGCCAGCCTTGCCCATTCGCCGCTGTGGTCGACATATTCCCGGCGCGGCCCGATCACATGGGTCACGATCTCGATGCCGAGCGCATCCCCGACCCGGGCGGTCGCCTCGACCCAGGCCTCGCCGCCGAGCCCGGTCAGAATGGTGAACCGGCCGTGGCCGCAGAGATCGAGCGTCGAGACCTCGGCCCCGTTGTCGTGGCGGTAAAGCCAGGCATGCGGCAGCCGCGCGCCGGGCCATGTAGTCGGCTGGTAGTGAAGGTCGGCATCGAGCTGGAAGGCCGGCTCGATCTGACCGTCCGTCACCACCGCGTCCGAGCTGTAGCGCTGGTTCATCTCGACGCCGTGGGCGTCGAACTCGTATTTCTTGAAGGCAATCGCCTTGCGGATCGCCTCGCGCTGCGCCTCGGCCTCCGGCGTGCCATTGGTGCGCGCCTCGAGGTTCTTCTGCATCTGCTCCGGGTTCACCCCTTCGGCCATGCCGAGGGCTGCGAAGATCGGGCCGGTTTCGGCGATCGACTGGTTTGCCCGGGTGACGATCTGCTTGGCGACGGGCGCCCGCTCGGTATCGTAGCTGTCGAGCAGATGCTCGCCCGCCTGCCCCTTCAGGACCATGGCCAGTTTCCAGGCCAGGTTGAAGGCATCCTGGATCGAGGTGTTTGAGCCGAGACCGTTCGACGGCGGATGGCGGTGGATGGCGTCGCCCATGCAGAACACCCGGCCATTGGATGTTTTGGTGGCGTAGAAATTGTTCACCGTCCAGGTGTTGGCCGACAGAAGCTCGATCTCGAGCTCCGGATCGCCGATCAACTGCCGGGCGACGCCGGTGGCGAATTCCGGGGTCACGACAGGCTCGGGCTCGTTGATATCGTAGCCCCAGACGATCAGCCATTCGTTCCAGGGCCGCACCATGCGCACCAGCCCCATGCCGATGCCGCCGACATCCGCGCCGGGCTGCATCACCCAGTAAAGCACGGACGGGCGGTGGGCGACGTATTTCGTGAGGTCGGCCTTGAACAGGATGTTCATCGATCCGCCGACGCCCATCTTGCCCTCGAAGGGCAGGTTTTCATTCTCCGCGACCAGCGATTTGCCGCCATCCGCGCCGATCAGATATTTCGAGCGGATCGTGAATTCCTTCTGCGTCAGCCGATCCAGACAGGTGGTGGTCACGCCATCGGCGTCCTGCTGGTGGCGCAGATATTCGGTCGACATCCGCGCCTGGGTGCCGCGCGAGCATGCGGTCTTGAACAGCAGCGGCTCCATGAAGGTCTGCGGCAGGTCGTTCATCTTCGTCGGCGACGACATCAGATGCTCGGCCTTGGAGAGCGGATGATTGCCCCAGGCCTTCATCCGGCCGATTTCCTCGCCGGCAAGGCTCTCGCAGAAGATGTTCTCGCCCATCAGCTCCTGATGGGTGGCGAACATATAGGCTTCGTCCTCGACCTCGCGGCCGAGGTCGCGCAGCACCTCCATGGCGCGCTGGTTGGTTATGTGCGCGCGCGGCGTATTGGCAAGCCAGCGGTAGCGGTTCACCGCCATGTTTTCGATGCCGTAGGTCGAAAGCAAGGCGGCCGTCGCCGAACCAGCAGGTCCGGTGCCAATGATCAATACATCGGTTGTGATGTCTGGCATAAGTTCTCCTCCCAGGAACAGTATAGTGCGGGCGCGATCGCCCGAAAATCAAAAGGCCGGCATGTCTCCGCTCCACGCCGCCTGCAGCAGCGTCCGGATCGCATCCCGTTCGATCGGGCGCGGATTCCAGTAGGGATTGGCGACGGCAAGGTCGGCCGCCTTGTCGAGATCGGCCTCGCTCACGCCAAGATCGCTGAGCGCCAGCGGCGCGCCGATCTCCTTGGCGAAACGGTAGAGCCCCCTGCCCGGATTGTCGTCGTCGAAGAGCTCGGCGACCGGCGCCAGCAGCTCCGGGACCGCGCCGGCATTATAGGCCAGGGCATGCGGCAGGATGATCGCGTGGGTCTCGGCATGGGGCAGGTTGAAACTTCCGCCCAGCGTGTGGCAGAGTTTGTGATGCAGCGCCATGCCAACCTGGCCCAGCACCGTACCGCATAGCCATGCGCCGTAAAGCGTCTCGCCGCGCGTCGCAACGTCTTCGGGCGAAGCCAGAACGCGCGGCAGGCTGTCGCGGAACGCGCGCAGCCCCTCGACGGCCATCAGAGAGGAAATGGGAGACCGGTCGCGGGCATAAAGCCCCTCGGCCGCATGCGCCATCGCGTTGAGCGCCGAGGTCACCGTCATTCCGACCGGCAGGGTCGCGACCAGTTCCGCATCATAGAGAATGGTGCCGGGCTGCACCTTGGGATTGGTCTGGGTGGTTTTCACCCCATTTTCGGTCTGGCCGAGAATCGGCGTCGCCTCAGATCCGGCATAGGTGGTGGGCACGGCGATCTGCGGCAGGCCGGTCCTGAGCGCGATGGCCTTGGCCAGTCCGGTCGTCGAGCCGCCGCCAACCGCGACCAGCACGTCCGCGCCCAGTTCTTCGGCGTGTCGGACGGCCTCTTCCGAGACGTCGACAGGCGTATGCATCGTCGCATTGGTGTAGGTGCCGGCGGCGCGCGCGCCACAATACCCGGCAAACTCTTCGGCCAGCTCAGCCTGTTGCGGCGTGGTCAGGATCAATGCCCGCTCGGCGCCGAGCGTTTCCAGTTCCTCTGCGATGTTCTTGCGCACCCCGGCGCCGAAACGGACCCTGACGGCAGCGCTACGTGCGGTGAATTCCTCGCGAAAAAAAGACAATCGACTCCCCCCTCATGCTGGACTGAAAATCACGTTACCCCATTCAAAGGGAGATATTGATCTGATGATTGAAATAAAATATTCCTTTGGGTTATGAAAATAGACAGCGAGCATCTCGAAATTCTGGCGCTGATCGTCGAGAAGGGCGGTTTAACCGAAGGGGCGGAAGCGCTCGGGAAGTCGCAGCCCTCCGTCTCGCGCAGCATGACATTGCTGGAAAAAAGGGTCGGCATGCCGCTGTTCGAACCGGGCCGCCGACCGTTGCGCCCGACGGAGCTCGGCGCAAGCCTTGCCCGGCTCGGCAACCGGATCCGCACCGCCAACCGCGAAGCCAGTCTTCTTGTGCGGCGCTTCCGCCAGGGGCTGGCCGGCCGGCTGAGGGTGGGCGGCTCGCCGATCTTCACCGACGGCGTCGTGGCCAAGCTGATCGCGGAATTCCAGTCGCGCTATTCTGACGTCTATATCGATCAGTCCTACGGCTATCTGGACACGCTCGAGGCCGGGCTGAGGAATGGCGGCCTCGATATCGCCATCCTGCCGCTTCATCCCCGGCAGGTGCCGTCCGACATGGAGTTTCTGCCGCTGCTTTCGGGCCGCAATGTCGTGGCGTGCCGGCAGGATCATCCGCTGACGCGGATCAAGGCGATCACCTCCGATGCGATCGCACCCTATCCGTGGATCGCGCCGCCCTCCAACAGCCCGCTCTACCGCGACCTTGAGCGCGCGCTGAAGTCCATGGGACAGGAGAGTTTCATGGTCAATTTCTCGGGCGGAACGCTGGCGTCCATCCAGTCGCTTTTGCTGGGGTCGGATTCGCTGACCGTGCTTCCCTATTCGGTGGTGTTCCTGAACCGCCGCACCATCCCGCTTGTCGCCCTGCCGTTGAAGATCGACCATCCGAACCGCCAGTTGGGCGTCATGACCAAGACCGATGGCAAGAGACCGCCGGCGGCCGAGCAGTTCATCACCTTCCTGCAGACCGAAGCCCAGCGGCTGCAGGCGCGCATGGAGCACGACGAGCAGGTGACCCAGCGCCGCGGCTGAGCCCTACTTCAGCGCGACATAGGTCTCCGGATCCAGCATCGCGATGCGCACGGCGACCGACTGCCCCGTGGCGTGACCGATCTGCTCGCGAAGCTGCCCGGCGACTTCTGTGACCATCGCGCGCGTGCGATCCGGCCGCTCCAGCAAGAAAAGCTCGACATTGATCTGCGGCTGATCCGGCATGCCGAGCACCGGGATTATGGCGAGCTGGAAGGCTTCATTGCCGACCGAGAGACTGGAACACAGCGATGTGCGCATATCCGGCAGAAACGCCGCGAGACCGTCCCGCGCCGCGCCATATTGCGCCTCATCGATGAAGATTTTGACGTTGGGCATTCTGACCTCATTATGAAACGAGAACGAAATCGAAGGGGGAGCGCCACAAGGTCGCGCCGTTCTCGACCCGTTCATAGGGCGCAATCAACGTGTCCTTGACGCCGAAAACAGCATCGGATTCCAAATATTTATCGCCGCCGACAAAGGTGTGGGTGACCAGTTTCTGATAGCCCGGCGCGGTGACGAGATAGTGCATATGCGCAGGCCGGTAGGGATGGCGGCCGAGATGGCCGAGCATCTGTCCCACCGGACCGTCATCAGGGATCGGGTAGCTGACCGGCTTGATGCCGACGAAGCTGTAGCGCCCGTCCGCCCCGGTGATGAACCGCCCGCGATTGTTCCATTTCGGTTGAATGCCCGGCTGCTGGACGTCGTAATAGCCGTCGGCATTGTCCGACCAGACATCCACCGTCGCGCCTTCGATTGGGTTGCCGTCAATGTCGAGAACACGGCCTTCGAACAGGCAGCTCTCGCCCTTGCCATCCAGCGAAATAGTGTCCCCCATCTGCCGGATTGGCGCGCCGTCGACATGGAAGGGGCCGAAGACGGTGTTTTCCGTCGCGCCTTCGGGCCGGCGGTTGTTGATCGCGTCGACCAGCATCGAGAACCCGAGAACGTCCGACAGCAGAATGAACTCCTGCCGCTCCTCGGAGCACATCTGGCCCGTCTTCGTCAAAAAACCGATCGCATAGTCCCACTCTTCCTGGGTCAGATGGATTTCCTTGGCGAAATCATGAAGATGGCGAACGAGACAGGACATGACCTCCGCCAGACGCGCGTCTGTTTCAGGACCCATGCGCTCATTGACGGTGCTGGCGGAATTGTCTTCGGTGAAATAGCTCATGAACTTCTGCTCCTCAAAGGGGTCATGTGATTTTGCGATTGCGCGGGCCGGTTTTCGGCGGAAGATGTTCGAGCGGCAGGAAGTCGAAGCCGGTTTTCTGCACGACGCCTCCCCACAGTCCTCGTCTTTCGAACAGCATGATGGCAATGCCGATTATTCCCAGAATGATCAGATAGACGGTTCCATAGTCCGACAGCAGGCGCTGAAGCCCGTAGAAGACCAGCACCCCGATGATCGGCCCCGGCAGGGTGCCGATCCCGCCGATCACGACTATGAAGATGACGAAGGCGGTCCAGTCGATCACCGAAAAGGCGGCGTCGGGCGCGATCCGGCCAGTCTGGAGAAAGATGAGGCCGCCGCAAAGCCCGGTGCCAAAGGCGGTCAGCATGAAAACCAGCGCCTTGAGCCGCAGCGGATCGACGCCGACGGAGCGCGCCGCGACCGTATTGTCGCGCATCGCCTGCAGGCCGAGCCCCATGCGCGAGCGCAGGAACAGCCAGCTTGCGGCGAGCATGATCACGACGAGCCCGAGGGCGAGCCAGTAGGTCAGCACATCCACGGCCGCCGCTCCCGAAATATCGAGAAGATCGCGCAAGGTCTGCACGCCCGGCATTTCGCGCGCGGCCCCCCTGGGCAGCGCGGTGCCCGTTCCCCCGCCAAGCGCCCGCCACTGGCTGAAGGACAGCCGGGCGATTTCGGCAACGGCCCATGTGCCGATCGCGAAATAGGCGCCGTAGAGACGGAAGGTGAAGAAGGCGACCGGGACCGAAAGCGCCATGGCCACCAGCCCGCCGATCAGAATGCCCGTCAGCGGATCGATGCCCCACAGGATCGCGGCCGCGAACATCGAATAGGCCCCGACGCCGACGAAAAGCTGCTGGCCGACCGAGACCAGCCCGGCAAAGCCCGCCAGCATGTTCCAGTTCAGCGCCAGAACCAGCAGGCACAGCACCATGAACAGGTCCTGCACCAGGGCGCGCATGCCGAACAGCGGTATGATCGCCAGGATGACGACGATGACGGCGGAGAAGAAAAGTTCAAACGCGTTTCTCATGGCCGGTCCTCAATCATAGGCGCGCGGGAACAGCCCGCGCGGCCGCACGAGCAGCACGACGACAAAGGCGACATGGCCCGCCAGAATTTGCCATTGCGGGTTGATGGCGGCGCCGAAGGCCTGCGCCACGCCGATAATCAACCCGCCGATCAGCGTTCCCCACAGGCTGCCGAGCCCGCCGATGATAACCGCCTCGAAGGCGTAGAGCAGACGCGCCGGCCCGATCGACGGATCAAAATTGGCCCTTGCGCCAAGGTAAAGCGCGGCGATCGTGGCCACCACCATCGCGATGCCGGTGGCGACCGCGAAAACCCGTTGCGGACGGATGCCCATGAGTTGCGCCGTCACCGGATCGTCCGAGGTGGCCCGGAAGGCCCGGCCAAGGGCGGTGCGGTAGAAGATCCAGTTCAGACCGAGGATGACGAGAATGGCGGAAGCAAAGGTAATCAGCGGCATGACGCCGATATTCATCGTTCCGAGATAAACCGACTCGGCCTCGATGGGTCCGACCGGCAGTTTGCGGCTGTCGGCGGTAAACTGCTGCAGCAGCGCGTTCTGGATGACGATCGACAGGCCGAAGGTGACCAGAAGCGGCGGCAGGATATCCTCGCCCAACACCCGGTTCAAAAGCGCGATCTGCAGCACATAGCCAAGCGCGAACATGATCGGCATGGCGATCAGCGCGGCGATGAACGGGTTCAGCCCCAACACAGTGCCGACGCCGAGGATCAGATAGGCGGCCAGCACGATCAGGTCGCCATGGGCCAGATTGACCAGCCGCATGATGCCGAAGACAAGGCTCAGCCCGGCGGCAAACAGGGCGTAAAGACCGCCAAGCAACAGGCCCTGAACAAGCGTATCCAACCAGATCATGCGTGACTTACTCCGAAATAGGCGTCGTGGATGGCCTCGCGCGACAGTTCCGAAGGATGCCCCGACAGGGTGATGCGGCCTTCCATCATGCAGTGGACGACGTCGGCGATCGCCAGCGCCTGGCCGATATCCTGCTCGACGACGATGATCGCCGTGCCGCTCTCGCGGATTTTCGGGAAGGAGGCGTAGATTTCGCGGATGACGACGGGGGCGAGCCCCAGGCTCAGTTCGTCGCACAGCAATACCGACGGGTTCGACATCAGCGCCCGCCCGAGCGCGACCATCTGTTGCTGGCCGCCCGAAAGCGCGGTCGCCGGCTGGCTGCGGCGTTCCGCCAGAACCGGAAACAGTTCGAAGACCCGCGACAGGTTCCAGTAGCCGTTGCCCTTGCGGGCGTGCGCCCCAATCTCGAGGTTTTCCTCGACGCTGAGGCTCGGAAACAGGCAGCGGCCCTCCGGCATCATGCTGATGCCGGCACGCAGAATGTCCGGCGCTGCCAGCCGGTCGATGCGTTTGCCCTCAAGAGCGACCGTGCCCGCCGTTACCTTTGCGATGCCGGTGATGGCGCGCATCAGCGTGGTCTTGCCGGCGCCGTTCGCGCCGATGATGGCCAGCGCCTCGCCGTGCCTCAGCGTCAGATCGACGCCGAACAGGGCCTGGAAGTCGCCGTAATGGGCCGTCAGGTCGCGGATTTCCAGAAGCGCGCTCATGCCTCGATCCCCAGATAGATTTCGCGCACCTTCGGCGCTGCCATGACCGCGTCCGGCTTGCCGTCCATCAGCACCTCTCCGAAATTGAGCACCATCAGCCGGGACACGACCGCGTTCAGCGCGTGCAGCACATGCTCGATCCAGATGATCGCCATGCCCTCGGCATGGATGGCGCGGATCGTCGACACCAGTTCGCCGCATTCGCCATCGGTCAGCCCGCCCGCGATCTCGTCCAGCAGGATCACATGCGCGCGGGTGGACAACGCGCGCGCCAGTTCCAGCCGCTTGCGGCTGAGAAGCGGCAGGGTGCCGGCCTTTTGCGTGGCCAGATGATCGAGCCCCGTTCGGGCGAGAAGCTCCATGCAGAAATCCGGCGCTTCGGAGGCCTTGACCGAACCGCCGAACCGGGCCGCCACAAGCAGGTTTTCATAGACGGAGAGATGGCCGAAAGGCTGCGGGATCTGGAACGAGCGGCCGATCCCGCTGGCACAGCGCTGCATCGGGCTTTCGCGGGTAACGTCGCGGCCGTCCAGCATCACCTGTCCGCTGTCCGGCTTGAGATTTCCGGTTATGAGATTGAAGAGCGTGGACTTTCCCGCGCCGTTCGGCCCGATGATGCCCAAGGCCTCGCCGGCGGCCAGATCGAAACTGACATTGTCAGCGACCTTCAGCGAGCCGAAGCTTTTCGACATTCCCTTGACTGAAAGGACTGCCATACTTGTTCTCTCCCCTTGCGGACCGCCTCCCCGGAATTCCCCGGAATTCCCCGGAACAGTCCGCCTCCTCGCAATTTTCGGCCTGCAGACCGGTTTTCCCGAACCGTTCCGCGTGACCAGCCTCCGACCCTATCTTAGCCCGGCATGACGGACAGCGTGATCGGATAGCTTCGTCAAAATATCGCTCCGGGTTATACTAACCGGCTTCCGGCGCTTCCGCCGCGAACGGATCAGCGGAAAACGTCGCGATATTCCTCATCCAGCAAGGCCAGACTGGCCACGCCGCTGCTGTCCTCGCGCAACCGGTGCCAGCGGCGATCCAGATAGACCAGCGATTCCCGTTCGGGTGCGGCAAGATCGGCGGTCGCCCCTTCGAGCAGTTCCGCGGCCACCAGCGTTGCCCCCTCGACCGCAAGCGTTCCGCTGATACGCGCCCGGAACCAGGTCGACACATTGGTGTAGCGCGGCTCGCCGGTCGGAAGCCGCGTCCAGGCGATGCCCGGACCGAAACGGTCGGCGCCGGGCGTGGCGCCGAGCCGCGCCAGTTCCAGATCCGGATAGCGCAGCATATGGATAACCACGGTTTCCGCCTGCAATACCGTTGCCGTGGAGCGCGAGCGCGCCGAAAGCGAAAAGGCGATGGTCGGCGGCGACCCGCTGACGGAAATCAGCGAGGACACGGTCATCGCCACCGGTTGATCGCCAGGATCGGCGGTGATCACCGCAACGCCCGCGGGATGGCAACGGAAAGCCTCGCGAAAGGCTTCGGCGACGGTATGGTGTTCAGGCATCAGGCATTACTCCGGCAGTCTGTTTTGGCGGGGGCGCAGTGTTGCGCCCCCGCCTTTGCTTATTTCTTCTCGATCAGGTCATAGAACTGCCAGGTCCGGTCGGACCAGAGCCCGCCGATGTCGCGGCCGGCAGATGTCACGATCGACGGCGCGATGGTGAAGTGGTTCGCCGCCACCATCATGTCGCGGAGGGTGCGCTGGATCACGCCGGCCCTGAGCCCAGCCCCGCCGGATGCGCGATAGGCGAAATTGCAGACATCGACGCCGACCTCGTGAATCTGGGCCTTGGCCAGATGGACAAGGCTGACCTGGCGGGTGGTCATCATCTTGCCCGCCTCGGCGCTGGCTTCGATATCGCCCCAGACCTCCATGACGAAGGCGCGCGCGGCGCGATAATTGGCCTCCGCGCGGCCATAATCGTACCAGAACTTCTCGCTTTCCCCGAGCATGCCGGCCCGGCCGGACTTGCTGCGGGCAAATTTGGCGATTTCGTCCAGCATGCGCCGGCCAGTGCCCATCGCCCAGCCGGTATGGCCGATCGATGCAAGACCGACAATGCCGAGGCTGAACAGTTCCTGCAGGCGCTGCGGCGGCGCGGTCAGGATCGGAAACACCAGATCATCGGGAATGAACACGTCCTTGGCGGAATAGTCGATCGAACCGGTGCCCTTGAGGCCGAGCACATCCCAGTTGCCGAGCTGTTCATGCTCGCCGATCGGGGCGTGGGCGCACATGACGATGACGTTGCCCTCGGCATCCTTGGCCGGCTTGCCGTTGCCGTCATCGATGAAGCAGGCCGAGTGCGACCAGGTCGCATGGCTGAAGCCCGAGCCGTAGCTCCACTTGCCGGTCAGCTCGTAACCGCCATCGACCTTCTTGAGCATGCCGAGCGGCGCGCCCTGGCCCGAGAAGCGATTGTCGCTGCCGGGTTCGAACAGCCGTTCGACCGCGCTGTCGGGCAGGAACGCCGCCGACATCGCGCCGATGCAGCAATGCACCATCGACACCCAGCCGGCCGATCCCGACCACCAGGTCACCGCCTCGATCAGCTGCAACACTTCGGTCGGGCGCATCTGCGCGCCGCCAAGTTCTTCGGTTGCCATCAGATGCGAGAAGCGCAGCGGTTTCAGCGCCTCGAAGCTTTCCTTCGTCAGTTCACCGGCTTCCTCGTCCGCCGGCGCATTGGCTTCGAGCGTCGGACCGATTTCCTCGATCTTTTTCAGGATGTCGCGATAGTCGACGCTGTCGCCCCAGTATCCGGGCTTTACATGTTTGTTCATGTCATCTCCTCCTACGGTGTTTGTCCGGCGAGAAAATCGCCGATTTTTGTCACGCTATCGGGCTGCTCCTGAAGCAGCAGATGGCCCGTGCCCTCGATCAACAGAGCCTGGCCGTTCGGTAATTGCTCCACCCACAAGGGCATTTGGCTTGCCGGCAGAAGCCTGTCCTCCTCGCCCCAGACCACCAGCGCCGGATTAGCTATCCGGGCGAGCATGCGGCTGAGATTGGGATGCCCCATGCCGAAGGGCGCGCAGATCCGCCCGACGGTTTCACCCTCGCGGGCGCGATCGGCGCCGAACTTTTCGGCGAAAGCCGGATCGGACCCGTCGGGGAAATATTGCAGCGCCACCTTGGGGTCATGCGCCAGAAAGCCGGGAAGATCCTGCGGCGCGATCGATCCGAGATCGGTCGCGGGATGGTCGGGATCATTGAGCCCGGCCGGCGCGAGCAGCACGACACGGTCGAACCGGTCGCCGGCGACGGCAGCCAGTTCCGTGGCGAGCCAGCCGCCCATCGAAAAGCCGATCAGATGCGGCTTTTCCGGAAAGTCCATCGCGTCGAGCAGGTTCAGGTAATGGATGATGATATCCATCGACCCTGAAACATGCGGTGCATCGCCAGAATAGCCCATGCCCGGATGGCTAGGGCAATAGACCCGAAACCGGTCGGAAAGCCCTTCGGCGAAATCGAAGCCTTCCAGCGTCGCCGCGCCATGCAGGAACAGCACCGGCTTGCCCTTGCCGATGGCTTTCACCACCGTATGAACGCCGCCGATCTCGTATTCTGATGTCTCAAACTGAACAGTCATATCCTCTCCTTCAGACAAGTTCGGGCTGGATCAGCACCTTGCATTGCGTGGTGCGTCGGCGCAGGCCTTCGAAGACCGGCGGCACGGGCGAAAGGCCGATGCGGTCGGTGATGATCACCTGCGGCGCGACCACGGCTCCCTTGGCAAGCGCATCGAGCGCGACGCCGAATTCATTGGCCTGATGGAAAAAGGCCGAAAAGATCAGGTCGATTTCCTTGGAGAGCGCCACGAACGGGTCCCATTCATCGCCGCCGATGCAAAGTCCGACGCCGATCACCTTGCCCTGCAGCCGGACAGCCTCGACGGCCGCCTGCAAAAGGCCGGGCTTGCCGACGCATTCGAAAACGATATCGGGCGGGCCGCCGCACTGATCGTTCAGATTTTCGGAAAGGCCCGCGCCTGAAAGCGCAAAGCCCGTCGCCCCTAGAGCCCGGGCGCGTTCGGCCTGATGATCGTAGAGATCGGCCATCACCACGCTGGAAGCGCCCAGCCGCCGCGCCCAGAAGGCGACCAGCAGACCGATCGGCCCGGCGCCGAGAATGGCGACGCGATCGCCCGGCTTCATGCCGGAGCGGATGATGCAGTGCAGCGCCACCGAAAGCGGCTCGGCGAGCGCGGCGTCGCTTGCCGCAACGCCGTCCGGAAGTACGCGGCACTGACGCGCGGCAACGCAGACATAGTCCGCATAACCGCCGCCGATCAGCGTCATGTCCGGGCAACGCGCCGGATCGCCGGCAAGACAACGCGGGCAATGGCCGCAGCCGCGCATCGGCACCACGGCAACCAGATCGCCCGCCTTCAGCGTGTCGACGCCGCCGCCGGTCGCCACCACCTCGCCCGCGATTTCATGGCCAAACACAAAGTCGCCGGCAATGCCGAAAGGCTCGGGATCGACGCTCATATGCAGGTCGCTGCCGCAGATGCCGCAGGCGGCCACCCTGAGCACGACTTCGTCGGGCGCCGGCGTCGGATCGGGCCTGTCGCTGACGCGCAGCGGCTGACCAACGGCGTCGAAGATGACGGCCTTCATGGGCTCTCCTCCTTCTCGACGATCAGATGGCGCCGGATCGGGAACCACGGCGCGTCCCAGCGTTTGGAGATCATCCCCCAGATGCCGGTGCGGGCATAGAGCGCGACCAGCACGGTCATCACGCCGAGAACGATGAAGTAGCTCGCGCCATATTCGCCGAAATAACGATCCGCGATGAAATAGATGAGTGCGCCGATCAGCACGCCTTCGATCGTGCCGATCCCGCCGATCATCACGATGAAGATCGCGACATTGGACCACATCGGGTCAAAGGCCGAGGCGGGATTGATACGCAATTGCGCCATGAAATAGACCGAGCCGGCAAGGCCGCATCCCACGGCGGCCGCGATATAGACCATGAAGCGCAGCCGGCGGACATTGACGCCCTGGCTTGCCGCCGCCACGGGGTTGTCCCGCATGGCGATCAGCGCGAGACCGAAGCGCGAGCGCAGGAACCAGTAGCCCCCGCCGATGGCGACGAAGATCATCAGCGCGCAGAGAAGCGACATGGCGATGTTGCGCTCAAAGGTGGAATAGTCGCGCATCACGCCCAGGGACATGCCGGCCCCGGCATTGACCCAGCCAAGATTGGACGCCACGAGGCGGAACACCTCGGCGACCACCCATGTGCCGATGGCAAAATAGGGGCCGTCCAGCCGGTGCAGCAGCATGTAGCAGGGAACGGCCAGCAGGGCGGGCGCCAGCAGCGAGAGACCGATGGCGAGGAACGGGTTGATGCCGAAGGTCTGCGCCATGACGAACAGCGCGTAGCCGGCCGCGCCCATGAACGCCTGCTGGCCGACCGAGACCAGCCCGGCATAGCCGGCGAGCAGGTTCCACATCTGCGCCGCCAGAATATAGCAGCACAGTTCGAGAACCATGCGGATCGTGCCGGTCTTGGCCCACCACGGCATGGCCGCGAGCGCCACCAGGGCGAACACGAACAGGCTCAACGCGATGATCCCGGAGAGGGTCTGACGCCGGACCTTGATGTTGATCTGCGCTGCATCCGCGCCGGGTGCGATAGAATGAGAAGTCATGGTTCACGCTCTCCCGAACAGGCCCTGAGGGCGCACGGCTAGTATCAGCAGGAAGACGAGATGGCCGGCCAGAACGCCGAAGCCGGGATCCAGTCGGAACCCGACAGCCTGGGCAATGCCCAGCACCATCGAACCGGCGAATGCGCCCCAGACCGAGCCCATGCCGCCGATGATCACGGCCTCGAAGGCATAGATCAGCTGCGCGCCGCCATCGGCGGGCGCAACCGTCGAACGCAGTGCCTGAAACACGGCCGCAAAGCCGAGAATGCCGACCGCGATCGCCGTTGCCGTGGCGTAGACGGTTTTGGCGTTGACCCCGGTCATCGACGCGGCCTCAACATCCGCGGCGGCGGCCCGGAGCGCCCGGCCGAAACGCATGCGCTTCAGCATCAGGTCGAGCGCCAGCGTCAGGCCGACAGCAACCAGCAAAACGAGCACCGGCAGAAGGCCGATATAGATGCCGCCGATCTGGATCGACTGGCTTTCAATCCCGCCGCCCGGCAAGGAGCGGCTGTTCGCCGACCAGATCTGCAGCATCAGGTTCTGCAGCGCCAGCGACAGGCCGAAGGTCGCGATCAGCGACGGCAGCGGGTCCTCGCCCACCACCCGGTTCAGCACCGCGCGCTGGAGAAGCCAACCCATCGCCACCGCCAGCGGTACCAGCGCCGCCATCACCGTGAACGGACCGAGCCCGAAGGCAGAAGCCAGCGAGATGCCGATCAGCGACAGCAGGATCACCAGATCGCCATGGCTGACATTCACGATCCGCATGACCCCGAACATCAAGGCCATTCCAAGCGCGTATTGCGCATACATCCCGCCCAGCAGGATGCCCTGTACAAGTGCGTCAAACCACTGCATGGCCACCCCCGAAATAAGCTTCGCTGATCTGTTCGCGCGTGACATCATTGGAGCGTCCGCTCAGCGTCACGCGCCCTTCAAGCATGCAATAGAGCCGGTCGGACGCGCTCTTCGCCAGTCCGACATCCTGCTCGACCAGCACGATCGACGTCCCCTGCGCCCTGATTTCGGGCAGGACGGCATAGATCTCGCGGATGACCTTGGGCGCAAGTCCGAGGCTGATCTCGTCGCACAGCAAAAGGCGCGGCTGGCACAGCAAGGCCCGGCCGATCGAAACCATCTGCTGCTGGCCGCCGGAGAGGTTTTGAACCGGCACGCGCCCCTTCTCCACCAATATGGGAAAAAGCTGCTGCACCCTTTCCAGCGTCCAACCGCCCTTGCGGCCCCTGCTGCCGACCTGATCGATCGCCACCCGCAGATTGTCATTGACGGACATGCCGGTGAATAGCCGCCGTCCCTCCGGAACGATGGCGACCCCTTTCTGCACCATCTGGTCGGTGGGCGTGCCGCCGATGGGCCGACCATCGAGGCTCACCATGTCCGGCTTCACCGGCAACAGCCCCATGACCGCCCGCAGGAAGGTGGACTTGCCGGCCCCGTTGGCGCCGATCAGCGCGATGATCTCGCCTTCGTCGATGGCGACATCGACGTCGTAAAGCGCCTGAAAATCGCCGTAGCGGGCGACCAGACCATGTGTTGACAACAATTCCGTCATGCCTCGACCCCCATGTAAACCCGCATGACATCGGGGTTGGCGATGACGGTCTTGGGGTCGCCTTCCGCGATCTTCTCGCCGAAGTTCAGCACCAGAAGCCGATCCGCCACCGCCATCAGCGCATGCAGAACATGCTCGATCCAGATGATGGTGACGCCGCGATCGCGGATCTGCGCAATCAGGGCGACGAGTTCCTTCGATTCCTCGTCGGTCAGACCGCCGGCGATTTCGTCCAGCAACAGAAGCTTGGGCCCCGAGGCGAGCGCCCGGGCAAGCTCCAGCCGCTTGCGGTCCAGAAGCGGCAGGGACCCGGCCAGAACATTGGCCTTGTTCAGCAATTCGCAATCACGCAGCACCTGCGCGCAAAATTCATAGCTTTCGGCCTCGGACCGGCCGCCGCCGAAGGCCGAGGCGACGAGCAGGTTTTCGAAGGTCGTCATTCCCGAATAGGGCTGCGGAATCTGGTAGGTCCGGCCGATCCCCATCTGGCAGCGGCGGTGGGGCGGCTCGCCTTTCAGCAGCACCTCCCCCAGCCTGATCTCTCCGCCGGTTGGCTTCAGATCGCCGCTGATCATGTTGAACAGCGTGGTCTTGCCGGCGCCGTTGGGGCCGAGGATTCCCAGCACTTCGCCGCGATAAACATCAAAGTCGACATCATGCAGCACCCGGAACGCGCCGAAGCTTTTCGATACGTTCCGGGCCTGAAGAAGCCGCTGGCGTTCGCCTTTTGGCTGTTGCATCTGCATCCTACCAGTTCAGCGCCACGATCTTCTGCTGCGGCTCGAACAATTGGTTGACGCTGTTGTCCACGATCTTGAGGTCGTAAGGCCATTTCTCGCCCTTGACCCACTGGCCGCCGAAGATCGGCGTGGTGCAGACATTCTTGTGCGGCTGGCCCGAAAAGTTGATATGGCCGACCACGGTTTCGAGATCGGTCGACGCCAGCGCCTCGCGGTTGGCCTCGCGATCCAGGGGATCGGCCGAACGCTTGAGCACGTCGATCGCCACTTCCAGAACGCTGTGCGAATAGCCGAGCGGCTGCGTCCACTGACGGTTCTGCTCGCTTTCCCACTGATCGGCGATTTCCCGGCTGGTCTGCCCGGTAATCGAGGACTTAAAGGGGAAGGCGGGCGTCCACCACACCTCGGTCGTCATGCCGTTGCCGAGCGGACCCATGGCCTCGACGCTGCCGGGAAACAGCAGCGCCGCCGCCACCGTCACCGCCTTCGGCTTGAACCCCTGCTGGTTGCACTGGGTCACGAAGGTCTTGAGATCGTCGGGATAGGTAATGCCGCCGACAATATCGCAGCCCGCCTGCTTGAACGTGGCAATCTGCGCCGAGAAGTCATTGGTGCGCGGCTGGAAATAGCCGGGGATGGTGACCTCGTAGCCCGCGGCGCGGGTCGGCACGGGCAGGCCGTATTCCTCGTTGCCCCAGGTCTCGCCGTCAATGTTCTGCGGAAACAGCATGCCGACCTTGCGGTTGGTCTCCAGCCCGTTCCACAGGCCGACAAACGTGTTCAGCGCCTCGTCCAGACCCCAGAAGAAATGGTAGGTCCAGTCGAATTCGCCGCCGCCGCGCGGCATGATCACCGCCTGCCACGGCGCGCCCGCGGAGATCGACGGCGTCTCGTATAGCTCGGCCTGCTCCATGGCCGGCAGGATGGTATCGGTCGTCGATGCCGGCACGAGAAGATGGACTTCGTCGTTCAGGATCAGGTCGCCGGCGATTTCGGCCGCCTTGTTCGGGTTCGACTGGCTGTCGCGCTCGAGAATTTCAATCTCATAGACGTCGCCATTGGCCGATTGCAGCTTTCCGCCCAGCGCCTCGCGGATTTTCTGGACGGTGTAGCCGTCGGTTTCCCCGAACAGGCCGAGCGGCCCGGTTTCGGGCGTAATATACCCCATGCGGATCTTGCCCGCCGTCTGGGCGCGCAGCACCGCCGGCGACCCCAGCACGCTCGCCGCAAGGCCCGCCCCCATGCCGCGCAGCACGCCGCGGCGGGTGGGCCGGATCAGTTTGTTGATGTAAGCCATTTCTGTTCTCCTCTCCGATATGTTTCTGGCGCATCGCCTGCCGCTCCCTGGCAGGCGCACGCCCATTTGCCTGTCAGGTCATGCGGATCAGCGAGCCGCCATCGATGACCACCAGCGAGCCGGTCATGTACGATCCGGCCGGCGAGGCCAGCAGCAGGGCCAGCCCCTTGATATCCTCGACATCGCCGATCCGGCCGATCAGGGACTGCGCCTCGAAGGCCGCACGGTCCTCCTTGTTGCGCAGGCGGCCGCCGGCGATATTGGTGATGAACGGGCCCGGCAGGATCGCGTTGACGCGGATGCCGTAGGCGCCGAGCTCCATCGCCATGTGACGGACGAAATGGTTCACGGCGGCCTTGGCCGGCATGTAGGACGTTCCGACGATGCTCTCGTTGATTTCCGAGGCGATCGAGGAGGTCACGATGATCTGCCCGCCGCCGTTCGGCTTCATGTGGCGCACGGCATTCTTGACCGTGCTGTAGACCGAGGTGAGGTTGATCTCGATGCCACGGTCCCACTGCTCGTCGGGGATGTTCTCGATCGCGCCGTCGGGATTGCGCTCGCCCGTGGGCGTCATGAAACCGGGCCCCGGATCGATGCCGGCATTGGCGTAGACCGTGTCGATGCGGCCGTGTTTTTCGGCCACTTCATCGAAGGCCGCCGCCAGACCGGGACGGTCGGCGACATCGACCGTCAGGCCCCAGACATCGCCGCCCGTGGCCTTGATTTCGCTGACGGTTTTCTCGGTGCCCGCCTGATCCAGATCGAAGATGCAGACCCGCGCGCCCTGGGCGGCCATGATCTCGGCATAGGCGCGGCCGATGCCACTGGCCCCGCCGGTCACAATCACGGATTGACCGCGCACGTCGAACATCTGTTCAAGCATCGTCAAGACCTCCCTGCCTGCTGATATGTCAACAGGAGACCGCCCTTCATGCAGGGGCAGTCATCATCGATCCGACACGCCGGACCAACCTCCTCCTGTTTTCGCGTCCGCCCTTCTCCCTGGGGCAGGATCGCGCTCCTGAGGCACATAACGCCGTCATAACCGGGTCAAGTCAAATGCGGAAAACAGCGGAAAATATAACTCGCCGCTATATTGATCGCCGTGACCCGCTTCTGTCGCGGTTTTCAGAGGCGGACGGGTTCAACGGGCGGCGACAAGCGTGTGGTTTTCGCCTTCGCTGTTGAGATAGCGTCGGACGGGAAGCGGCAGTCTTGGCGATTTTTCCGGGATCAGACCGCACGCTTCCAGCAGTCCGCGTTTGTCGGGGTTAGGCCCGACCGCCCGCCAGATGGCGCGCGTGGAATAGGGCAGGTTCTCCTCGCGCCAGGAGACGCCGGTCGTCACGCCGCGCAGATAGGTGCGCTGGTGCTCGGCGAATGGCATCAGCGTCGTCTGGCAGAGGAAGGAATGCTCGCTCATGCCGCGTTCAACGATAAACAGCCGATTGCGCCAATAGGCGGCCAGCCCGACATATTTCGAGAACTGCCGGATCTCCTGGTCCCCGTCATGGATCCGTTCGATCGATTTCACCGTGATCTGGCCGCCCAGTTCTTCGATCCTGGTGCAGCTTCGGACGATCTTCCCGGGCCATGACAGGCTTTTGTGGTAAAGCTCGTAGTAGCCGACATACTGGCGCAGTTCCTGCAGGTCGCCGGGGAAGCCCTCCCGCAACACAAAATCCGGGCCGACGGTTTCCGCCGGCGCCTCGAGTATGCTCTGGAAGCGTTTTTCCGACGCCAGAAAATCCTGCGGCCTCACACCGAAATAGCGCGCGATTTTCCCCGTATTATAAGGCGACGGACGGGATTGTCCCGCGAGATAGCGGTTGAACTGCTGCCGGTTGATGCCGATCTCGCGGCAGATTGCCGTTATTGACGGGCGGGTATTGCAGGCAAACCGCAGATTGGCCGCAAAGGGACTGTTATCGCTTGATGTCATCGGGTCTCGAGCCTGACCTTGATAGCGTCAAATAGCTTCAAACCGCTTCAATACGCGAAGTTGTCTGGCTTCCGCAACCTGCTTATGTCTTCGCCCATGATCTTTGACGGTCTCGTCAACTGCGCCTTCAGGCATTCCGCCACGGCATTTTTCGACTATCATGGCCGCTTTCTTGCGGCGGCACGCACGCAATGCTTACAAACAGGGGAAACCATATGAAAAACAAGAAAGCCTCCATTTTGCAGACCGGCCTCAACCGCCGCGTCTTTCTCGCATCCGCGGCTGCGGCCGGATTTGCGGCGACCGCTTCCGGCCTTCTGATCCCGCGCGAGAGCCTTGCGGCCGACGAGCCGCAGCGCGGCGGTCACCTCGTTCTCGGCCTCGACGGCGGCCAGACCACCGATATTCTCGATCCCGGCACCTATGCCGGCAGCACCATGTTCCTGGTCGGCTTCACCTGGGGCGACCGGCTGGTGACCACCGATCCGGTATCCGGTGAGGCGCTGCCGAGCCTTGCCGAAAGCTGGACCTCGTCCGACGACGCGAAGACCTGGACCTTCAAGCTGCGCAAGGATGTGCGCTTTCATGATGGCACGCCGTTCACCGTCAACGACGCCGTGCAGACGCTGCGCCGCCATTCTGACAAGGATTCCACCTCCGCGGCTCTCGGCCTTCTCGAAGAGATCGAGACCATCGAGGAAAGCGGCGGCGATCTGGTGATCACGCTGAAGAACGGCAATGCCGACCTGCCGTTGATGCTGACGGACTACCATCTGCAGGTCCAGAAGAACGGCGGCATGGACGATCCTAACAGCGCCATCGGCACGGGCCCCTACAAGCTGGAAAGCTTTGAGCCGGGCATCCGCATCACCTTCTCGAAGAATGAGGATGACTGGAACGAGGATCGCGGCTTCGTCGACAGCGTCGAGGTTCTCGTCATCAACGACAACACGGCCCGCATCGCCGCGCTCTCGTCCGGCAAGGTGCATTTCATCAACACGCTGAGCCCGAAGACGATGTCCTTGCTGTCGCGGGCGCCGAATATCGAAACCATCAGCACCAAGGGCAAGGGTTTCTACTCCTTCCTGATGCATGGCGACACCGCGCCCTTTGACAATAACGACCTCAGGATGGCGCTGAAGCTCGCCATCGACCGCGAGGCGATGCTGAACACCGTTCTTGGCGGCTACGGCACGCTCGGCAACGACTATCCGGTCAACGATGCCTATGCGCTGGCGCCGACGGATATTCCGCAGCGCGCCTACGACCCGGAGGAAGCGGCGCACTATTTCAAGAAGTCCGGCCATGAAGGCCCGATCCTGCTGCGCACCTCCGATGCCGCCTTTACCGGCGCGGTCGACGCCTCCGTCCTGTTCCAGGCCAATGCCAAGGAAGCGGGCATCGACATCCAGCTCCAGCGCGAGCCGGCCGACGGATACTGGTCGAATGTGTGGAACAAGAAGCCGTTCTGCGCCTCCTATTGGGGCGGCCGGGCGACGCAGGATATCCGCTACACCACGACCCAGCTTTCGACGTCGACGTGGAACGACACCCGTTTCAAGGACCCCGAATTCGACAAGATGCTGCTTGAGGCCCGCGCCGAGACCGACCAGGACAAGCGCCGCGCGCTCTACCGCCAGATGGCGATCATGGTGCGCGACAATAGCGGCCTCATCCTGCCGGTGTTCAACAACTACCTCAACGCCCGCTCGGTGAAGATGCAGGGCTGGATCGACGATGTCGGCAACGACCTGTCCAACGGACAGATCGCCAGCCGCGTCTGGCTCGTCTCCTGATCCGAAGAAAAGAGGAAGCCGCGGGATCAAGTCGCGGCTTTCACACCCCCATGACAGAAACGCAACCAACACCAGCCGCCCCTGTCGGCGCGCCGCCGCCGGGCCCCATCGTCGTCCTGCGCGCGCGCTTTCCTATGGCAAGCCGCATCTGCGAACGGATCATCCTCGGCATCGGCCTGCTTCTCGCCAGCTCGATCCTGATTTTCGCCGGGATCGAAATCCTGCCCGGCGATTTCGCCGAGACCTATCTCGGCCAGGCTGCAACCCCGCAGGCGATCGCCAATCTGCGCGCCGAATTCGGCCTCGACCAGCCACTCATGAGCCGCTATTTCGACTGGCTCGTCGGCATATTGCATGGCGATTTCGGAACGTCCTGGGCGAGCGGCCAGTCCGTCAGCGGCCAGATCGCCGACCGGCTCGGCAATTCGCTGCTTCTGGCGGGCGCTGCGGCGGTCATCGCCGTTCCGCTTGCCGTCGGCCTCGGCCTTCTCGCCGTGCTTTATCGCGACCGTCTGGTGGATCGGCTGATCAACCTCGTCTCGCTTTCCGCCGTGTCGCTGCCGGAATTCTTCGTTGCCTATCTGCTGATCATGGTGTTCGTGGTCCAGCATCCGGTCGCGGCCTTTCCGGCCACGGTCTATGACAGCATGGGCCTGTGGGAGAAGCTTCAGACCATCATCCTGCCGGTGGCGACGCTGGTTCTGGTGGTTATCGCGCACATGATGCGGATGACGCGGGCCGCGATCATCAACGTCATGGCGTCGGCCTATATGGAAACCGCCGAGCTGAAAGGCATCGGCGCAATGCGGGCGATCGTGAAGCACGCAGCCCCCAACGCGCTGGCGCCGATCATCAATGTCGTCGCGCTCAACCTCGCCTATCTGATCGTCGGCGTGGTCGTGGTCGAGGTGGTCTTCGTCTATCCGGGCATGGGGCAGTATATGGTGGATGCGGTGACGGTGCGCGACCTGCCGGTGGTGCAGGGCTGCGGGCTGGTCTTCGCCGCGATCTACATTCTCCTGAACATGACCGCCGACATTCTGTCGATTCTCGTCAATCCGCGTCTGAGGCATCCGCGATGAATATCCGTTCCGTTTCGCTGACGGCGTGGATCGGCATGGCCGGCATCGCCATCGCCCTCTTCGCCGCAGCCTTCGCCCCCTGGCTTGCGCCCTACGGCGAGAACCAGGTTGTCGGCACGCCCTGGGAGCCGGCGAGCGCGGCCTTTCCGCTCGGCCTCGACAATCTTGGCCGGGACCTCTTGTCGCGCATGATCTACGGCGCGCGCATGACGCTGTTCGTGTCATTCTGCGCCACCCTTCTTGCCTTCTCGCTGGGGGTCATTCTGAGCTTCGTGGCCGCCGTCACGCGCGGGATCGTCGATATGGGTCTGTCGCGGCTCAACGACCTGATGATGTCGATCCCGACGCTGATCTTCGCGCTGATCGTGCTGGCGGCGCTGCCGCAGAACCTGGCGGTGCTGATCGGCGTCATGGCGGTGCTCGATTCAACCCGCGTCTTCCGCCTCGGCCGGGCGCTGGCGCTCGATATCGCGGTGATGGACTTTGTCGAGGCGGCGCGACTGCGCGGCGAGAAGACGCTGTGGATCGTGTTCCGCGAAATCCTGCCGAATGCGATGACGCCGTTGCTTGCCGAATTCGGCCTGCGGCTTGCCTTCGCCGTGCTGTTCATCTCGACCCTGTCGTTTCTCGGGCTCGGCATCCAGCCGCCGACGGCCGACTGGGGCGGCATGGTCAAGGACAACAAGGACGGCATCATCTTCGGCGTGTCCGCGGCCCTTGTGCCGGGGGCCGCGATTGCCGCGCTCACCATCTCCATCAATCTCGTCGTCGACTGGCTGCTGAAACGCACGTCCAGCCTGAAAGGAGGCCGCGGTGGCTGAGCTTCAAACACCGGACGAAACACCTCTGCTTCAGGTCCGCAACCTGCAAATCGGCGCGATGGCCTATCCGCCGGGCGAACGTCCGCATCCGATCGAGATCGTCAAGGGCGTGAGCTTCACGCTGGAACGCGGCAAGGTGCTTGGTCTGATCGGTGAATCGGGCGCCGGCAAATCCACGATCGGGCTTTCGCCGCTCGCCTACGGGCGCGGCGGTGTCACCATCACCGGCGGCGAGGTGCTGCTGGATGGCGTCGACATCCTGAAGCTCGGCAAATCCGGCACGCGGGCGCTGCGCGGCGCGCGGGTCTGCTATGTCTCGCAATCGGCGGCGGCCTCGTTCAATCCCGCCCACAAACTCGGCGATCAGGTGATCGAGGCGACCGTGCGTCACGGGCTGATGAGCCGTGGCGAGGCCCGCCAAAGGGCCGTCGAACTTTTCGGCATACTCGGCCTGCCGGACCCGGAAAGCTTCGGCAACCGCTATCCCCATCAGGTCTCCGGCGGACAGTTGCAGCGGGCAATGACCGCGATGGCGCTCTGCAGCCGCCCGGAACTGATCGTCTTCGACGAGCCGACCACCGCGCTCGACGTCACCACCCAGATCGACGTACTGGCCGCGATCAAGACCGCGATCGAAAAAACCGGAACCGCCGCACTCTACATCACCCATGACCTCGCGGTCGTGGCGCAGGTGGCCGACGACATCATGGTGCTGCGCAATGGCGAGACCGTGGAATATGGCAGCGTCGAAAAGATCATCGAAAACCCGGATGCCGAATACACCCGCGAACTGGTGAATGTCCGCGCAATCCGGCACGAGGAAGCCGCCGACCAGTCCGACCGCTTCTTCGAGATGACCAACATTTCGGCCTCCTACGGAACCATGCCTGTGCTGTTCGATGTGTCGCTGCATGTTCCCAGGGGGCAGACGCTTGCCATTGTCGGCGAATCCGGCTCGGGCAAATCAACGCTTGCGCGGGTGGCGACGGGCCTTCTGCCGCCGACCGCCGGCAGCGTGCGCTTTGGCGGGCAGGACCTGCCGCCGGCGCTGAAGAACCGTAGCCGCGAGGAGCTGCGCCGGCTTCAGCTGATCTACCAGATGGCCGACACCGCGATGAACCCGCGCCAGACCGTGGGCGGCATTATCGGACGGGCGGTGACCTTCTATGAGAGGCTGCGCGGTTCCGCGCGCCGCGGCCGGGTCAACGAGCTGCTCGAACAGATCGAGATGGGCAGCGGCTATTACGATCGCTATCCCGCCGAGCTCTCCGGCGGACAGAAACAGCGCGTGGCGATTGCCCGCGCGCTGGCCGCCCGGCCGGAGCTGATTATCTGCGACGAGCCGACCTCGGCGCTCGATCCGCTGGTGGCCGACGGGATTTTGAAACTGCTGCTGCAGCTTCAGAAGGAAGAACAGCTTTCCTACATCTTCATCACCCACGATATCGCCATTGTCCGGGCGATTGCCGACAGCGTCGCGGTGATGCACCAGGGCAAGCTCGTCCGCTTCGGCCCCAAGGCGGAGGCGCTGTCCCCGCCCTTCGACGACTATACCGATCTGCTGCTGAAATCCGTGCCCGAAATGAAGATCGGCTGGCTGGAAGACGTGCTCGCCAGCCGCAGGACGGTGAGCGCCGGCAACTGACATTCCGGCCGGGCCGCCCCTCCGGCCCGCGCCCTTCACCGACAAGAACCCGAATACGAAAAGGTCAAAACCATGGCGACACAAGGTTTTACGACGTCCGAGGACCAGTGGATCACGCTCAAGGACGGCACCCGCCTGGCAACGCGAATCTGGATGCCGGACGGCGCGGCGGACAGGCCGGTTCCGACCGTGCTGGAATATCTGCCCTACCGCAAGCGCGGCGGAACCGACCCGCGCGACGAATCCACCTATCCGGTCTTCGCCGCCGCCGGCATTGCCGGCGTCCGGGTCGATATCCGCGGATCGGGCGAATCCGAAGGGGTCATCGACGGCGAATACACCCCGCGCGAACTCTCCGATGCCTGCGAAATCCTCGAATGGATCGCCGCCCAGCCCTGGTCGAACGGCAATGTCGGCATGATGGGCATTTCCTGGGGCGGCTTCAACTGCCTGCAGGTGGCCGCGCTGAAACCGCCGCAGCTGAAAGCCGTGATCTCGATCGCCTCCACCGTCGACCGTTACAATGACGACATCCACTACAAGAACGGCACCCATCTTTCCGCCCAGCTCTCCTGGGCGGGCACCATGCTCGCCTATCAGTCGCGCACGCCGGATATCGATCTGGTCGGCGATCGCTGGAAGGAAATGTGGCTGGAACGGCTGGAAGGCCAGCCCTTCTTCATGGAGGAATGGCTTGCGCATCAGCGTCGCGACGATTTCTGGAAACACGGCTCGATTTGCGAGGACTTCGACGGCTTTCCCGTTCCCGCGCTGGTCATCGCCGGCTGGGCGGACGGCTATCGCAACACACCGCTGAAGGCGATCGAGGGCCTGGGCGACAAAGGCAAGGCGATTGTCGGCCCGTGGATCCACAAATATCCGCATTTCGCCTGGCCGAAGCCGCGCATGGACTTCCACGCCGAAGCCATCGCATGGTGGAAGCGCTGGCTGGACGGTGAAACCAACGGCGCGGAAGACCTGCCGCAGATGCGCGCCTATATCCTCGATGGCCCGCGCCCGGCGCTGAGGCGCGAACGCGATCCCGGCTACTGGGTTGCGAAGCAGACCTGGGAAACGCCACAGACCGAAACGCTGACGGTCGCCGCCGACGGAATGCTCAACGCGACCGGCGCCAGCGAAGGCACGGGCGATATCTATCTGCGCTCGCCGCTCGACACCGGAACCAGCGGCGGCGAGTGGTTCACGCTGAAGCCCGATGCAGAAATCGCCGGCGATCAGCGCAGCGATAACGGCGGTTCGCTCACTTTCGAGACCGCGCCGCTTGGCGAAGAAGCCGTCTATCTCGGCGCGCCGGAGCTTTCCGTCGACGTTGCCTGTGAAGGCGACTGGGAAAACCTTGCCGTCCGCATCATCGATGTCCATCCCGACGGCACGGAAACCCGTGCCTGCTACGGTGTTTTGAACCTCGCCCATCGCGACGGCAACGAAACGCCGACCAAAATGCCCAAGGGCGAGAAGACGCGCATTACCATGCGGCTCGACGCCATGGGCTATCGCTTTGCGCCCGGCCATCGCATCAAGCTTGCGCTTTCGACAAGCTACTGGCCGACCATACTGCCGTCGCCCGAAGCACCGGGTCTCACGATCGATACGGCCAGCATCCGCCTTGCCTTGCCGCTTCTAGGCGATCACGAGCGCATCACCGTCGCAGAGCCGGAAAACCCAAATCCGCTGCCGCAATATGAAATGCGGTCGCCCGAGGAGACCCGGCGTTCGGTGGAAAAAAACCTGGTCACAGGCCTAACCCACTACCGCATCTACGAGGACACGGGGCTGGAAGTGCATCCGAAAAACGGGCTGCGCACCCAGGAAATCCGCAACGAGGACTGGTCGATCGACCCCAACGACCCGCTGTCGATGAAGGGCGACATCGACTGGACCATCCGGCTCGAACGCGATGGCTGGTCGGTCTCGACCAAGTCCACCACGACAATGCGCTGCACCGAAAAGGACTGGATCATCGCGGCAAGCGTGACGGCATTCGAAGACGATCGGGAAGTCTTCGCCAAGTCCTTCGAACAGCGCATCCCCCGCGACTTCATGTGATCCGCCGCGACGGCGGCCACTGCAAAACGGCTCCCCCAAAAGGGAGCCGTTGTCGGAGCGCGCTCTGGAGCATTTCGCAGTCAGGTAGTTCCACCTGACGTCCGCGAAAATGCGCCAAAACAAAGAAATAGAGCGCCGATCTGATCCAATCAGATAGAAATGCGCTCTAGTCAAAGACCTCGGCGAGGTCGGCATATCCGACGCCTTCCTTGATGTCGCGCAGCCGTGCATAGGCCACCGAAACCGCAATCGAAATCAGGGCCGTGGCGACGCCGTTGATCAGGCCGAGCACAATCGCGACAAGGAGCGTCGGGATCGGCAGCAGGCCCGCCGCGAGCGCGACCAGAAACGTGATGACGAAGATGATGATGTAGGCGACCACGACAAAGCCGATGATCGGCCACCGGTATTCCTTCGTCAGTTGACGGCTGCGCGCAAGGGCGCCGAAACCCATGCCCTCGATCATTACGACGGGAACGCATACGGCCCAGGCGCCGGCGAGCCAAAGTCCCGGAACGATGAACAGCATAAAGGCGATGGCAACGCCGAAGGACGCGACAAGCGTGACGAGAATGAGCGCCGGCAGCCGGCGGATCACGGCCTTCAGATACGCCTCCACCCGGACCGGACGGCCCGACTTCGTGTCATAGGCGGCCAGAACCATCATGCCGGTCATGATGGAATAAAGCAGCATCGGCAGGATCGCCGAAACGAGTATGATGATGAAAACAGACGGCGTCGCCTGACCCGGCGCGAACGGGTCGGCCTCAAACCCGGTGCCCAGACCCGTGGCATAAGAGGCGAGCTCAACGAGAATTCCGGGGACTGCGGACAGGATGACAAAGGTCATGAATCGCTGGCGCAAAACGGAGAATGTTTCTCCAATCCGCTCGTTTACGCCAAAGGCGGGCCTGGCGGCCGGGGCGTCGGTGGATGTCATGTGTGGCTTGCTCCTTCAGATTCGTCAAAACCTGGTGCTGACTAACCGATGAGACGAAAAAGTCCATGGTTTCAATGGAGAATGCGTCAGTCGGCACCCGAATGTTCGCTTCCATAGTGTTTGTCGGCGCGGGCGTCGCCGAACAGTTTCTTCTGTTCGAGATAGCCCCGCTGGGCGGTGTAGAACGCCTGCAGGAAGGCTTCTTCCTCATGCGGCGCGATGGTCTCTTCATAGCCGATCTTGTGGCGGATTCGCATGGCGACATCGGAAAGCCGCGGACGGTTGATCTCGTTTCTCTCGCCACGCAGCAGCTTCTCCAGAACCTGCAGCTCATAGGCGCCGTAAAGGTCCATCTGCGCCGGCGTGAAGACGAAACGCTCCGCCGATGGCGGCGCGGGCGCGCTGGCCAGATCGGGCAGAAGCGCCGCCGAGGGCGCTGCAATCACGGCCGTGCCGGCGATCAGGTCTCCGATGCGCTGGCTCTGGGCGGTGAATGCCGGAAAGGCGACCACGACGATCAGCCACGCCAGCGCGATCAAGGGGATCAGAAGATTATCGGGCGTTGCGCCGAGCAGGAGAAGGATCGGCGTGAAGATTTCGATTTCCTTGAGCAGATTGCGCACCACGATCTGATGCACCGAAAGGCCGCCGCCCTCTACGGAGACCGCGCGGATGCCCAGCAGCCGCTTGCCCGGCGTGCGCCCGTTGGCGAGCAGTTCGGCGAGGATATAGTAGGGCGTCCCGATGAACAGAAAGATCAGCGATGCGATTGCCGTGGCGGTCGCAAAATCCACCGATCCGATCAGCCCCACCGCCGCCAGCAACAGCAGGCTGACGCCTACCGTGATGATGATGTCGATGATTTGCGCGCCCGCGCGCGCGAACAGGCTGGCGATCCTGAGATCGAACGGCACGCCTTCGGGCGGGATGATGGTCAGCAGCCGGCCGCCCGCTTTCGCCTTCCCGCTGCGTCCGCCTTTGACGGTTCCGGATTTTACCGTGGCTGTTTCGGCGCTCATGATGTCGCCTCCGTGGCCACTGGTCGGCTCCTGACGAAGCCCTTCTGCCGCCCGGCACCCAGCAACCAGAAAAACCAGAGCGCGCCGATGCTCCAGCCGATCGCGATCCGCCACACCGGCGCAGTCACAAGCTGCCGGGCGAAGCCCTCCAGCAGCCCGGCGGCCACCAGCATCAGGGCCGCCAGCACGGCCAGCTTGACCGCATCATGCGCGGCATCGGCAAGCGCGGCCTT
Source organism: Martelella mediterranea DSM 17316 (assembly GCF_002043005.1). NCBI lineage: Bacteria > Pseudomonadati > Pseudomonadota > Alphaproteobacteria > Hyphomicrobiales > Aurantimonadaceae > Martelella > Martelella mediterranea. The sequence goes on from NZ_CP020330.1 coordinate 411,635, forward strand.
GCGCGTTTTCTCGCCGGGAAACAGAACCGCCCGCCCCAGTCGAAAGCCGCCGGCCGTGGCGATGGCGATCGCGGAAAGCTCCGTCACGCCATGGATCGAAAGCCAGGCGAAAAGGTCCAGTCCCAGGCCCTTGTCGGCATAGATCGCGCCCAGCGCGCCGATGACGCTGCCATTGTAGAGCATCAGCAGCGCGCTCGGCACGCAGGCGAGAATGCCGAGAACGAAGGAGAAGATGGCAACCCTTGTATTGTGTGAAAACAGATAGGTCGCGAAGGCGCCGAGTTCTTCGATCGCGCCCGGTTCGCTGTCGTAGATCACCCGGCGCAGCGCATCGGCGCTGGCCTGCGGTCCGCGCCCGGCCGCCAGCCCTTCCGGCACAAAGGCATAGAACCAGGTCGGGTCCGTTCGCGTCAGCGCAAAGGCGGCCACGCCGCCCAGAACCATCAGGACGAAGGCGAGTACGAGTTCGATACCCGAACGACGGAAAGCCAGCGGCGCGCCCTGGCGGAAGAAGCGGGAGACCACGCCGCGAATGCTGGCGCGCGGCGCATAGACCACCAGATAGGCCCGTGCGCACAGGCTCTCCAGATAGGCGACAATCGCGCTGTCGAGCGAGATCTCGCGCGCCACCGAAAGCGCGTTCACCGCCTGCCTGTAAAGCGTCACCAGATCGCGGGCATCCTCGAAGGCGAGGCTTTTCACGCCGCGCCTTTCCGCCTGGTCCAGAATGGCCTGCAGCCGCAGCCAGTCGCTTTCGCGCTCGAGACGAAAACGGCTTGAACGGATGGTTTCGCCGGATGTTTTCATATCAGCTCCCGGGAGCGGATGGAAAGATAGGTCGAGATCAGTTCCGGTCTCAACCCGCCCGGCGCGGTTTCGATGACGAATACCCCAAGCCGGGAAAGACTGTTCAGCACGCGCCGGCGCTCCCGCTCGAGATCGGCGGCGGCCGCCACCTCCGAGACCATGGCGAGGCTGTTCACCGATTTGTGGTGATAGGCCGCAAGCAGCGGATCGCGCAGGCTGACGAAGACGACCACATGATGTCGGTTCAGCATCTGCACGTTTTCAATCAGCAGTTCCGCCGTCGTGGTGTCAACGAAGTCGGAGAACACGACAACCAGGCTGCGCCGGGACAGGCGCTGGTGCAGATGGCTGAGCGCCAGCGTGTGGTTGGTCTCCACCAGCCGGTAGTCCAGCGCCGCCGTGTGCGAGCGCAGCTGCGCAAAGGCCCGCCGGCCCTCCATCGGCGGCACGAACAGGCGCGGCCTTGCATCAAAGGCGAACAGCCCGACCCTGTCGCCGCTCTGAATGCCGGCCCAGGCAAGCGCCAGCGAGGCGTTGATCATGTGGTCGATCTTGGCGAGCCCGTCGATCGGCTCGCGCATCAGATGCCCGTTGTCGAGCGCCAGCACGATCGCGTGGTTGCGCTCCGCCTGCATCTGGCGCGCCACCAGCCCGCCATGGCGCGCGCTGCGCTTGTAATCGATCATCCGGGTATCCATCCCGGCAACGAATTCGCGCAGTTGATGAAATTCCGAACCCTCGCCATGAATGCTGGCGGCCTTCGCGCCAAACTCCGTCGTCGCGAGTTGCGTGTCGATGGCGCCCGAGGTGATCGCGCGGATGCTCGGAACGACGGAAATTTCGCGGTCGAGCGGATGGTTGGCGATAAGATCGAGAAGGCCGAGACGACTCCTGCGCAGCGTCGAGACGGACGCGATCCGCCACTTGCCCCGTTTCAGCGCGCGGGCGGGAAGATCGACGGCGGCGATATGCGCCCCCGTGGGCATCAGCCTGAAGTCTCCAGGCCCGGCCAGCCCTTCCGGCCAGCGCAGACGGCCGGCGGTTGGCGCTACGGCGCGCGTTCCCTCCTTGCCCTTCAGCCGCAATGCAACGATCCCTTCCTCGCCCGCAAAGATTTCGGCAGGCGCGTCGATTTCCAGGGTGAAATGACGCGCGCCGGGGCTGAGAGCCCAGTCCGCGATGACGGCCGCGCCGAGCAGCAGCCATGCGCCGACGACGATCTCGACCGGAACCGCGGGCGCTGCGAGAACCGCGACCGTCAAGACCGCCAGAGCGCCGGCCAGAGCGAGGAGCAGGACGGAGGGGCGCATCAGCGGGGTGCTTCGGTTCTGTCGAGAATGCCCTCCAGCACCGCCCGCGGCGTGCGGCCCTCGATTTCGGCGGCCGGCCCCAGAACGATGCGATGGCGCATGACCGGAACGAACAGGCCCTTGACGTCATCGGGCAGCGCATAGTCGCGTCCGTCGAGCGCCGCGCGGGCGCGGACCGCGCCGCAGAGCGCATCCGCCGCGCGCGTCGATACGCCGTGCGCGATATCGCCATCCTCTCGGGTCGCCCGCGCCAGCGCCAGAACATAGCGCAATATCGTCTCGTCCAGGCGGATGTCGTCGATCAAAGCCTGTCCGGCGCGGATTTCTTCAAGGCCGGCCACGGGCGTAATCGCCGCCTGTCGCGCATGGGCATCGAGCCCCTGATTGGCATGGCGTTTGAGGATTTCGAACTCCGCCTCCTCCTCCGGATGATCGATGACCAGCTTGAACAGGAACCGGTCGAGCTGCGCTTCCGGCAGGGGATAGGTGCCCTGCTGCTCGATCGGGTTCTGGGTCGCGACCACGAAGAAGACGTCGCCGACGGAATGATCCACGCCGTCGATCGTCGCCTGACGCTCGCTCATGACCTGCAGGAGGGCGGCCTGCGTTTTCGGCGGCGCGCGGTTGATCTCGTCGGTCAGCAGGATATCGGTGAAGATCGGCCCCTTGATCAGTTCGAAGCGGCGGGCACCGAAATCGAAGATGTTCGAGCCGGTCACATCGCCCGGCATCAGGTCCGGCGTGAACTGGATGCGCTTGAAATCGAGGGTCAGCGATGCGGCGAGGCTGCGCGCCAGCAGGGTCTTGGCCGTACCGGGCGGCCCCTCCAGCAGGCAGTGGCCGCGCGCGAACAGCGAAATCAGCAGGAGTTCTACAATCGCCTCCTGCCCCTGAACCGCCTTTTCAATCTCACCGGTCAGCCGGTCGCGTAGGTCGCGCAGCGTATCCAAATGCATCGAGGGTCTCCTGAAATGCTTCTTCAAAGGGAATGAGCGCCGCAAGGCGCTGATGGGTCTCGGGTCCGTCTCCGGCCAGTTGGCCATAGGCCTCCGCCAGACGCTGGGCGGTTTCGGGAACGCGGTGTCTGACGCGGCGGATGATCTCGGAGGCGACCGCGTCCGCGGCCATCGGCCGGCGCGCGGCGCCAAGCACGATGCCGTCCAGCGTCTCCATGCGGGCCCGGATATAGGCCGACACGAGATCGCTCTGGCTGCCCGCAAGCCGCAACAGCCGCGCCGAGGCCGCGATGGTGCGCGCCTTGGAGGCCATGTCGAGCGCAGTCGCTTCGCCGAGCGGCGCGCCGAACCGGCGGCTTCCACGCCACAGCGCCAGCCCAGAGGCGATGACAATGCCGATCCAGAACAGCGAAAACGGGTATTCGAAAAACCGACCGAGATCGGCGAGCGAGCGCGTCCGCGGGTCCTGGCCGCTTGTGTCGGTGATATTGGCGTAGGTGGTGGTGTCGATATAGACCGGACGGCCCGCGGCAAGCGGCGCGATCATCGCAACCGCGAGCTCCGCATTGTCGCCATTGGCAAGCCCGTGATTGTCCACCAGATCGGGGTCGGATAGCAGGTAAAAGCTGCTGCCCTCGCCCCAGAGATCATCGCAGCGGGCAAGCAGCGTGCCTCTGCCGGAAAGCGAAAGGACCGGCATGCAGGCATCGTCGACGATATCGCTGAGCACGCGCGGCGCATAAAGCGCCGCCTCGCCCGCAAGCATTTCGTCCGTCAGATCCTTCGTGACGGGCGCTTGCACGAAGCCATCGCCGGCGGCCGCGACCGTGGGGCCGCGCCAGAGGCCGAAGATCGTCATCTGTCCCGGCGGAATAAGGACATCGGGATCGGCGGTTGCGCTGGTGATCATGTCGCTGCGCCATTTGGGCAGGATCACAAGCGTGTCCGCGCTGTCGATCTTGGACCGGAACGCCGCGAGCGAGAGGTTTCGAAGCGTCGCGCGCGGGCTTCCTGCCTCTAGTTCCTCGGTTTCCCGACGTCCTACCGTCAGATCGGTATCGTAGAGCGGCAGGATACGCAGAATCGGCGTCTTTTGCCCGACGATCTCCTCCGGCGCGGTCTTTTCAACCGCGATTCCCTGATCCTGCAGCCAGATCGCAAGCCCGTCCGTACCGATGGCGCTGCGCTCGATGCGGCTCGAAGAGGATGATAGGAACATCAGCGCGAGCCCGGCGATCACAACCACGGCCAGGATGACGAGGGGGAAGGCATTGCCGGACGCGTCGTTCTGCGCTCGCTCGCTCATGGCCTGATCCTCCTGAGGAAAGGCGCCGCAAGGTCCAGGCAGTGCTGGTACTGCGCGGGCTCGATCGGGTGACCGCCGAAAACGACGCGCTCGACTTCCAGGGCCAGCGTCTCAAGCGCGTCGCGCTGCGCGAACCCGCCGGGCAGGCGCTGCATGATTTCCCGTGTGGTCAGGCTGCGCTTGACCGGAATGCTGTTTTCCTCAGCCGCAAGCGCGAGAAAACGCCGAAGCACGGTTCTCAGGCCTTCTCGGTGATCCGGTTCGCCGCGCAGCCGTTCGATAAGATCATGGTCGACCGCGGAGGGCGCCGGCTGGTCCGGTCGCGACGCGGCGGAAAAGGCTCGCCCGCCATTGGAGCCGGCAAGTTCCGCAAACGTATTGCGGGAGCGGTAGGCAAGAACCGCCAGAGCCAGCACCAGAAACGCGATCAGCGCCCAGCCGGCCGATTTGCCGATGTCGAAATTGCCATTCTCCGGCCTGTCGGGAAGCGCGGGAGCCTCCTTCTCACCGGAACTGTAGCTTATGCCGGTCTGCAGACCCTTGCCCTCGACCGCTTCGAGATAGGCCTCGCCCGAGGGGCCGCGGGGCGGATCGAGCGGACGGTCGGTCACCTCCGTACAACCGACCGCAAGACTTGCGACGACCAGCAACAAAGCCGCATAAATGGCTGACAATATGCGGCTTTCCGGCTTCATCGAATCTGTCCCCGAGAACATCCGTCCGGCTTTAGCACGTGTGCGGGGCGGCTTCAAACGCGTTACAACGGAGGGGGCTTGCTCACTGCGGATATGGATGCCGGTCTGGTTCAGTCCTGCGACAGGAATGCGATGAGCGCGTCGTTGAACGCCGTCGCCGATTCCACGTTCACGATGTGACGGCCGGGCAGCACGCAGAGCTTTCCGTCCTGAACATTGTCGGCGATCGTTGCGAGATCCGCGGGCGGGCAGACGGCGTCATCGGCGCCTGCGACGGCGAGAACGGGATTGGAAATATTGCCCAGCGCATCCCGGAAATCCGCGCGCGCGAGCGCGGCGCAGCAGCCGGCATAGCCCTCGGCGTCTGTTGCGGCAAACCGATCGAGGATCGCATCGACGGCGGCGGGGTTCCGTGCCGCAAATTCCGGCGAGAACCAGCGCTCCCTCGTCGCCCCGGTCATGCTGGCAAGGCCGTTGACCCGGACGGCTTCGATGCGGTCTCTCCAGCTTTCCGCGCTGCCGATCCGGGCGGCGGTTGCGCATAGCGCCACGCGGTCGAAGCGCTCTGGCGCGTTCAGCGCCAGCCATTGTCCGGTCAGTCCGCCGATGGAAAGACCGCAGAAATGCGCGCGGTCGATCTCGAGCGCATCCATCAGCGCCAGCACATCGCCGCCGAGATCATCCATCGCGTACGGGCCGGCGGGCGCGCCGGAGCCGCCATGGCCGCGCCGATCATAGCGTAGGATGCGGAAACGGTCGCTCAGATCGACCACCAGCCCATCCCACATCGTCAGATCCGCGCCAAGGGAATTGCAGAACACCAGCCAGGGGCCTGCATGACCGTCGATGCGATAGTGCAGGCGGTGGGAGGGCAGATCGATATGCGGCATGGACAGGCTCCGGGTTGTCGTCAGGCAAGGCGCGCTCAAACCGCAACGTACCTCCGCTTCGGCGAGGCCAACGCAGCGCCTTTGAAAGGCAGGATAACAGATTCACGTCGACGCCGCCCGGGAGAACACGGCGCTTTCTTCGCAGAGTTTGACAATGACACGGGAGCCGTTCGCCGCTGGCGGAAAACGTCCAGGCCGCTGCCCGGCAGGCGGGCCGGGGTAGCCCCCCCGAAACACATCGGGGTCACGGGAATGCGTTCGTCCGGCGCGGTCGGCGGCTTGATGTCTATCAACAGGCTGGGGCCCGATCCAATCATAAAGGAGCGGTTTGCGATAACCTGAATTGATCGCTTTTTCGGGCGGCTTCAGCCTGAATGGCACGCTTGCTTGTCGGCGGCGTTGAAGGGCCCGCGGCTATCCTTAGCCGCCTCAAGTCCCTGCCACGCATAGGCCTCGGCCGGCGCGTCATGGGCCAGCATGTAGTCCCGCAATCCGGCATAAAGGCGCGCCTCGACAGCCGCATCCCGGATTGGCTCCTGCTGCTCCGGGTCGCTTTCGAGATCGAACAACAGGAAGCCCTGGTCTTCGAAAGTGCCGTTGATGTTCGGTGGCCGTTTGGCGGTGGCGAGCGCGTCAATCTTCAGGAGCGGCATGTCGCGGCAGAAGTTGAACGGCGGCGAGAGCGTGGCCGTCCGGATTTCCGCATCGCTGAACGGAGCGGTCATGTGCTGCGGCATCAGCGTATATTCTTGGAGCCCCTCGGCGAGAACGTCCGGCGGATAATGCAGCATGACGTAACGCCCGTCGGTCACGCCCACCGGCCCGCCAAACAGGCCGAAGGCGACCACGCGTTCCGGTTCAGGCGGCGCGAGCAGGGAGCGACCGGTGACGGGCGAAGGCGCCTCGATGCCGAAAAGGTCCAGGATCGTCGGCATGATGTCCATGGTCTGGGTGAGCGCGCCCACCCGCTCGCCGGCACGCTCCGGCATTTTCGGGTGGCAGAGCATCAACGGCGTGTGGACGATCTCCTCGTAATAGGGCATCCGGCCCTTGCCCCACCAGCCATGTTCGCCGAGCAGGAAGCCGTGATCCGTGCCGAGCACGATCGCCGTGTCCTTCCACATGTCGTGTTCGTCCATGTAGTCGAGAAGGCGGCCGAGATAGTCGTCGCACATGCGCAGAAGCGCCGCGTAATTCGCCCGGATTTCGGCAACTTCATCGTCGGTTTCGTTGACGCGCTTGTAGTTCGGCCAGTTGAACACCGCGCCCTGCCATGCGCTGTCGCCTTCGCGACGGAAGCGTTCCGGCGCACGGAAGGGTTCGTGCGGATCGAACAACTCGAGTTGCAGCAGCCAGTCGTCGGCGGCACGGTTGGCGTCGAGGAAATCGAAGGCCGAGGCAAAGCACTGCGCGATCGGAAAATCCTCCTCGCGCGGCTGGTACATGTTGTTGATCATGTGTTGCATCCGGCCCGGCTTTTTCGCCGGATCGTAATGGCGCGCGTCATAGTCGCGCCGGAAGGTCTCAAGCGGCGGCTTAGCCAGCCCCTTCCAGGCGTCATATTCCTGGCCGCGAATGAATTCCCAGCTATTGTATTTCGTGTGGTAGCCGGTTCCGCCATCCTGGAAATAGTGGAAGTGGTCGGTCACCAGATGGGTGTAGACACCTCTTTCGCGCAACAGGTCGCAGAAGGAAATATCATAGGGCTCCATCGGCCCCCAGCTTCGGTGAAAGAAGTTCGCCCGACCGGTCTGCAGGTCGCGCCGCGCCGGAATGCAGGGAAGGCTTCCCACGTAATTGCGGTCGAAAGTCACGCCGCGGGCGGCGAGCCGGTCGAAATTCGGCGTTTCGATGCCGCCGCCATAGGCGCCGAGAGCCAGGCGGTTGAGCGAGTCGAACAGAACGAAGATAAGCCTCACGGGCGCCTCCTTTCATGCAGTCTGCGGCAGGGCAAATGGGTCGCGCCGAAGAGACCGCTTTACAAAGTTGACCGGTCGCGCGGGGCAATGCAAAGCCGCCCCGGTCGCAAGGGCGAAACCGGTTTGCGTGTTTTCCAAAGACCGGGGCGGACTGCCCCGGCCGACGGTTTCATCGGTCAGGCAGCCGCGCTGTCATGCTCCGGCACGTCGCCGATATCGGCCTGCTTGGCATCGAGCTTTTCGAGCATCGCCTTGAAGATTTCGCCATGGGCCGAAGCGGCCCGCGCGGCATGATCGTCGGACTTGATGAAGATGATGTCGGGGCGGGACATGGTTTCACTCCGCGGTGTTTGTGGGATCCGATGCCGGACGGCGTGGCGAAAACCGGCCGAACATCCGGCTCTTCCAGGTGCGCGGCAGGCAGAGCCAGAGGATCAGCAGCGCATTGATGGCAAGGATCGTGCCGGAGATCGGACGATCGGTGAAAATGCTCCAGTCGCCGCCGGAAATCGTCAGCGAGCGGCGCAGGTTCTGCTCGCAGATCGGGCCGAGGACGAGGCCGATGACGATCGGCGGCAGGGGATAGTTGAAGACCCTGAGAGCAAGGCCGATCGCGCCGAAGGCAAGGGCGGTCCAGAGGTCGAAGATCGACGATGAAATCGAGTAGACGCCAAGCACGCACAGAAGGGCCACGACCGGCAGCAGCATGAACTTCCGCACCCGGATGAACAGGATGAAGACGGGCGTCAGGAGCACGCCCGCCACCAGCAGGTAGATATTCGCCGACATGTAGGACAGGAAAATACCGCCGACCACATCGAGATTGTTCTCGAACAGGCCCGGTCCGGGGAAGAAGCCGAGGATGATCAGCGCACCCATCAGCACGGCCGAGGATGCGTCTCCCGGAATGCCGAGCGCGAGCGTCGGGATCAGGGTGCCGCCGACCGTGGCATTGTTCGACGCTTCCGTCGCCACCACGCCCTGCGGGTTGCCCGTGCCGAAGGTTTCAGGCCGTTTCGACTGGGCGCGCGCCATGGCATAGGCCATGAACGAGGACGAGCCGCCGCCAAGCCCCGGCAGCGCGCCGAAGAACGTGCCGAGCAGTGACGAGCGGAGCAGGTTCCACCAGTCCCGCAGCGTGTGGAGGATCGCCCCGAAGGACGGCCGCGTGATCGCGATATCCGGCTTGACGTTGAAATTGCCCTGCCGCGCCTGCGACACGATCTCGGAGATCGCGAAAATGCCGATCACCACCGCCACCATGTTGACGCCGCCCAGAAGCCCGTCAAGGCCGAACTGGAACCGTTCGATATCGGTGAACTGGTCGTAGCCGATCGTTGACAGCAGCACGCCGAAGACACCGGTGATCAGGCCCTTGATCGTCGCCTCGTGGCTGACGACGGCGATGGTCAACAGACCCGTCACGCCGAGCGCGAAATATTCCGGCGGGGCGAAGCCGAGGGCGAATTCCGCGAGCACCGGCGAAAAGAACACCAGCACGATGCCGCCGATGATGCCGCCGAACGCGGAGGCCGCGATGGCGAGGCCCAGGGCTTCCCTGGCCTCCCCCTTCTGGGCCATCGGATAGCCGTCCAGAAGCGTGGCGGCGGCAAGCGGCGTTCCCGGAATCCTGAGCAGGATCGCGGAGATCGCGCCGCCGCAGGAGCCGGCGACGAAGATCGAGATCAGCAGGCCCATGCCCGCGACCGGTTCGAGGTGATAGGCGACCGGCAGCAGCAGGATGATGCCCATCAGTGGCCCGAGCCCGGGCAGCACGCCGATGATAAGGCCGATCAGTGTTCCCGCGAGAATGGCCAGGAGCGACGAGGCGGTAAAGAACAGGCCGAAACCGGCAATGAGAGGTTCGAATGTCATGTCATAGCACCTAAAGCCGGGCAACTAAGGCCGGACGCCGATTACCAGATGGTCAGTTCGAACATGCCGACGGGCAGCCGGACATTCAGGAGCGCGCCGAAAACATAGCCGGCGGCCAGGGTGGTCAGCAGCGACGCGGCGACCAGCGTGACCGGCGAACGGTTTCCGAGGATCAGCATCAGCACGAACATCAGCGCCGGCATGGCGAGGTAGAAGCCGATCACCGGCAGCATCGCGGTAAAGGCGACCAGAGCGGCGAAACTCATCGCCGCCCTCAAAAGCAGGAAGCTCTCTTCCGGTCCGGGCGAACCGTCGGGCGCCGGAACCGAGCCATCGCTGAAACGCTCCTGGCCGATCAGAATCCGCACCGCCTGGACGACGCCGAAGATCACCAAGAGCCAAGCGAGGCCATCCGGCACGAGGGCGGCATTGTATTGCGGCGGCCCGCCGGCCGCATCCATCTCCACGAAGACGGTGCTGGTCTGCCAGAACACGATGCCCGCGATCGCGAAGAAGAATGCGACCGGCAGGAACAACAGGGCCTTTTCACGCGATGACGACATGATGTCTCCAATGAAATCCCGCCGGGCCGTGACCGGGCCCGGCGGGCGTTCGATCAGTTGGCGGCACGGATGGCCTTGGTTTCCCACTCGACCGCCTTGACGCCGCTCTCGAGCTGGGAGCGGACGCTGTCGCAGGTCTGAAGATATTCATCCGGCGCGTAGCCGAGCGGCTGGAAACCCACCGCCTTGATGCTCTTCAGAACCTCGGGGTCGGCCATGGCCGACTTCATGGCGTTGCGCAATACCTCCACCCGGTCGGCGGGCGTGTCGGAGCGCACCAGCCACCAGTCCCAGCCCGCCGGCGCCAGACCGGTGACGCCGATATCGAGACCAAAGTCGGAGGGCCGCGGCGCGCCGCCATAGGTCTCGCTCGCATCCTCGGTGTCGGAGAGCGTCATCAGCACCTTGAGCTGATCCTTGTTGGCCTCGTAGACGCCCGGGTTGATGATGATCCAGTCGAGAATGCCGTTGCGCAGATCCTTCACGCCGAGCGCCAGATCGTCATAGGGTACGGCGCGCGAGACGGTGTCCATCTTCTGCATGACGCTGGCGGCGATTAGGTGCGGAAGCGAGGTGCCCGAGCCGTTATAGGCGGTCTTTGCCGGATTGGCCTTCAGATATTCGATGAATGACGGGAAATCCGACCAGCGGGTCTCGTCGGGCCGCATGGCGATCGCGAACCCGTTGGCCGTGGCCGCATAGAGCGGGGTGAAATCGGCGCAGGTCCAGTCAGCCTTGCCGAAGATCGGAGAGATGACGAGCGGCGCGACATAACCGTCCATGATCGTGTAGCCGTCAGCCGGTTCGTCGAGAAACGACTTCATGGCGAGAACCCCGTTCGCGCCCGGCTTGGCAACCACCGGCATGGCCTGGCCGAGCTGCTTGGACATGGCCTCGGCGATCAGCTGACTGACGCCATAGGTCGGCGTCCCCGCCGCCCAGGGGTAGACCACCTGCACCTTGCGGTCCGGAAAATCGGCCAGGGCCGAGCCGCTCATCAAGGCGATGGCGGAAACAACGAGCAGGCTCTTCTTGAGCAAAGACATTCAAATTCCTCCCTTGGTAACGAACCGGCGAGCGCAGACCCCGTCGCGCTGCGCCGGTCGAGCTTAGGAAGATGACGTTAATCAAGGCGATATCAATTTTCTAATTCCAATTCGGAAATCATCGTTTACTTTTATTGATGAGGTGGGTTCGCCATGCTAGCCGAAACCGCTGCCAACCGGAGTCTTTGCCGCACCATGCGTTTTCTGCTTTCCCGCCAGTATCAGCATTTCGCCGCGGTTTACCGCCAGGGCAACCTGCGCAAGGCGAGCCAGGTCGCCGGCGTGACCCAGCCGGCGCTGACCAAGAGCATCCGCCAGATCGAGGCATCCGTCGGCGCCAAATTGTTCGAGCGGACGCCCCAGGGCATGGTTGCGACCCCGGCCGCTGAAAAGCTCTACACGCTTTACGAATCCTTCGATCAGCAATCCCGCTATGCCCAGCTGGAGCTCGTGGAATTCCTGTCCGACACCGGCCCGCAGATCAGAATCGGCGCCGGCTTCGTCTGGGCCTGGCACCGCCTGTCGGATGTGATCGGCGACTATGTCAAGGCGCAGCCCTCCGTGCGGGTGAAGCTCACCACGGGCATCACCGACACGCTGATACCGCAGCTCGAGAACCACGAAATCGACATCGCGGTCTGCGATCTTCAGGGCATCATCCCGCCCCCCGGCTATGCGTGCCGCATGCTCTGGTCGACCGGGCGGCGGCTATGGGCGAATGCGAACCATCCCCTGGCAGGCAAGATGAACCTCACGCTCAAAGACCTCTCGGCCTGCGTCTGGATCGGCTACACGACGGATACGCGAATGATGGCAATGCTGGAGCGTCAGTTTCGAGACGTGGACCTGAAAAAGCCGATCCAACTCGTCGAGACTTCCTCGCTGATGGCGCAGCTCAATGTGATGGCGAATTCCGAGTTCGTCGGCGTGATCGCCGACGATATCGCGGAGGAAGCGGCGCGGCGCGGGCTGGTTCCGCTGGATTTCACGTCGGAGGACTGGGTGCTGCATGCCGGCGCGATGTATCCGCGCGAGGTCGAAAGCCACCCCGCATTCCGCCATCTGCTGGAACTGCTCCAGAAGCGCTGAGAGCCACCCATCTTTTCGGATCGAGGCGTTTTCAGACGCGGCCCACCGGATGCCCGCCGGGATCGAATGTCATATGGAGCCTGAAGACCCGCGTGGCGCCGCGTCCGGATGGTTCGAGAAGCCCGGCCTCGCGGAGTGCTGCGCGCGGCTGCTTTTCGTGGGTTGCTGGCTCGATGCAGAACAGATTGGTGCCGTCGGTCGCGTTGCGCAGCGTCTGGAGGCAGGGAAGCGCGTCGCCGTCATAGTCGAGAGCGAAGCGCGGCGGCGCCTCGCCGCCGCCTGAAAGAACGACCTGCACCGGTCCGGCACCGGACGGCCGGGTGCGGACGCCATCGGGCGACAGCGCGTCGGGGACATTCTTGCCGGCAAGCGTCAGGCGCGAACCGGGGCCCGCGAGCGGAAAGCCGAAATTGATATGGTACATCGCCATCAGCGGCAGCGACCCCGCTACCACCGTCACGCGGTCGGTGAGCGTCAGGGACCGGCCGCCGAGGGGAACGTCGATCTCGCGGTCGAGCCTGACGGTCGCGAGCCCGAGAACGAACTGGGTCGCCTCCGCCACCACCCGGAAAGTGCAGTCATCGCCGTCCCAGAGGGAGGCGCAGGAGACGATCCGCGCCGGCATGCGCGCCATCCTGCCATGCAGGGGATAGGCGCGGCCCTCATCCGTGTCGGGCTGGCGAATGTGGTCGAAACCGCAGGTCGACATCAAGCCGGAGAGCGTGGTGTTGTCGCCGACAGAGGCCGTTCCGCTCATGCCGATCGGCCCCGCCCAGCCGAACGGCACGTCATTGCACCAGACCTGACCGATATCGCAGCACCGGTCCGGCAGCAGTTCGACCCTGAGGCCCGCGCCGCTGTCGATCTGGATCAGGCGGGCGCCGCTTGCCGGACCATCCGTCTCCGCAAGCTGCCTGATGCCAGCCACCTTGGCGATGTCGGGGACAAAGGCGGCGAGTTCGTCGCGCTTCCAGTTCTTGCCGTAAAGCTTCATCCTCGGCCTCAGTTCAGCAGATTGCGCCCGTCATCGGCATCGAAGAGATGCCAGCTATCCTGAGAGGGCTGTATCGTGATGGTATCGCCCTCCTTCGGCAGGTGCTGGCCGCCGGCGTCGCCTTCCGCCGCACGCACCGCGATCTCGGTTTCGCCAAGCCGGCCAAACACGAAGATCTCGTGGCCCAGCCACTCGATCGCATCGACGACGATGCTCGCGCCGGTGTCATCGCCCGCGGGGAGGACGGAGAAATGCTCGGGGCGGATGCCCAGATCGACGCTCTGCCCGGTACCGACCCGTTCCTTCAGCAGGGCGAGGCGTTCAGGCGAGACCGCCAGCGTCATCGCTTCAGGTCCGTCGAAATTCACCGTCCCGTCTTCCACGGAAAGCGTGCCGCGGAAAATGTTCATTTCCGGCGTGCCGAGGAAGCCGGCGACGAAGCGGTTTGCGGGATTGAGATAGAGCTCTTTCGGCGAGCCCACCTGCTGGATCCTGCCCTCGCTCAGCAATGCGATGCGATCGGCCATCGTCATCGCCTCGACCTGGTCGTGGGTGACGAAAATCGATGTCGCGCCGAGCTTGCCATGCAGGCGGCGGATTTCGAGCCGCGTCTGGGCGCGCAGCTTGGCATCGAGGTTCGACAGCGGCTCGTCGAAAAGGAAGAGCTTGGGATTGCGCACGATGCAGCGCCCCATCGCGACGCGCTGGCGCTGGCCGCCGGAAAGCTGCGCGGGCTTGCGCTTTTGCAGACCTTCCAGACCGAGCATGCTCACGGCTTCCGCGACACGGCGATCGATCAGCGCCCGGTCCTCGCCGCGCATTCTCAGCGCGAAGGACATGTTCTGCTCCACCGTCATGTGCGGATAGAGCGCGTAGGTCTGGAACACCATCGCCATGTCGCGGTCGGAGGGGTCCGTATTGGTGATATCCTCGCCATCGACGCTGATGGTGCCGCCGGTGATGTCCTCCAGGCCGGCGATCATCCTGAGCAGCGTCGATTTCCCGCTGCCCGAAGGACCGACGAGGCAGACGAATTCGCCGGACGAAATGGTGAGATCAAGGTTTGGAATGACGGTGACGTTGCCGTAGCTCTTGCGGACGTTCTGAAGTTCGACGTGTGCCATGATTCACCTATTTGACCGCGCCGGCCAGAAGGCCGCGCACAACGAAACGTTGACCGAACATGATGAGAACGAGAGCCGGCAACATGGAAATGACCGAAGCCGCAGCCATTTCGCCATACCGGATCTGGTGCTCCTGGGCGAAGGTGGCGATGGCGACAGGCGCCGTCATCGTATGCTGGTCGGAGAGGTTGAGCGAAATCGCGAAATCGCTCCAGGACTGGATGAAGGCGAGCGCGCCCGCAGCCGCCATGCCGCCCAAGGAAAGCGGCAGGATGATGCGCCGGAAGACCTGGCCATAGCTGCAGCCATCAAGCCGGGCGGCCTCGACGAGTTCACGCGGGATCGCCAGCATGAAGCCCGTCATCAGGAACATGGTCTGCGGCAGGATATGCACCGTATGGGTGAGGATCAGCGCCAGATAGGTGCCATGCAGGTTCGCCTGCGAGAACATCACATACCACGAGCCCACGAATGTCAGCGTCGGCAGCATGTGAAAAACCAGCGCCCAGCCGAGCACCAGGAACGAAACCCAGCGCGGCGGGTTCAGCCGGACGATCGTGAACGCGGCGACCGTGGCGATCAGAAGCGCCAGCGCCGTGGCCGAAACGGCGACGATCGCGCTGTTGAGCAGGTTGGCCAAGAAATCCGACTGCCGCGAGAACAGGATCGAAACGTAGTTGGCATCGGTCACCGGCGCGACCATCTTGCCCATCAGAATGTCGATCGGTCGCTTGAACGAGTTCGACAGGATCCAGACCAGCGGCCCCACGATCAGCAGCGCGTAGCCCCAGGCGACCATATCGCCGCCGGTAACCCTTCTGGATTGTGTTCTCATGGCTTGCTCCTGCGCATGCGGCGGCTGCGAATGACGAGGTTGACCACGACCGTCAGGATCGCGACGGCCAGAAGGGTCAGCAGCGACATAGCCGATCCCATGCCGACCCGGTCCTGACCGAAGAATGTCCGGTAGATCGAGAAATTGATGACCTCGGTCGAGGTGCCGGGACCGCCGCCCGTCAGCAGGAAAATCTCGTCGAAAACCTTGAATGACAGCACCAGCCTGAGGCCGAGCGTGATCAGGATGGTCGGCATCATCATGGGTATGATGATGTGGATCAGCTCCTGCCACTTCGATTTCACGTCGAGCCGCGCGGCCTCGAGGATCTCGTCATCGAGGGTTTCAAGCCCGGTCAGCAACAGCAGGAAGACGAAGGGCGTCCAGTGCCAGACATCGACCCCGATGACCGAGGCAAGCGCGAACCGCTGGTCGCCGAGGAAATCGACCGGCCCCAGCCCGAACAAGCCGAGAAGTCCGTTCACGATACCGAAGTCGCGGCCGAGCATCAGCCGCCACATGGCGCCGATCACGATCGGCGGGATGACGATGGGCAGCAGGAAAATCGCCGTCAGCAGGCCCCGGCCGAAGCCCGAAGACCGCCGCACGGCCAGCGCCATGAAAAACCCTGCGATCATCTGTATCGTGACCGCGGCGACCGCGAAGATGATCGTGTTCTTCACCCCGGCCCAGTAGACCGGCTCGCCGGCGAAGAGTTCGCGGAAATTCTTCAGGCCGATGAAACTGATCTCCGGCTGACCGCCGCTCCATTCGACGTTCGACAGGCTGAGGCCCGCGAGGTTGAATACCGGATAGACCGTGAGCACGACCAGCAGGATCACCGCAGGCACGAGCGAGGATACGATCCAGATGCGGTTGGCCTTTCCGGTTCGGCCGACTTCAGACTTGCGTTTCTGCATGGCGATATCCCGAAGGCCCGGCCCTTGCGAAGATGCAAGGGCCGGATCCAGCGCATTTACAGGTGGTTGGGTTCTTTGACGTCGTAACCGGCGCCTGTCAGGATCTTGTACATGTCGTCGGCCGAAGCATTGAGCGCTTCGGTCGCCGTGATCTCGCCAATGACCGCACGGTTGAGATGGACGGAGATCGCATCACTGATCTGCGTGCCCTGGACCAGAGGCATGTTCATCCGCGCATTCGCCGCATTTTCCGAGAAGGCCGGAATGAAGGCAAAGGCTGGCTCGCTCGCCTGCTTCGTGTCGCCGAGGTCGCCTCGTACCGGAACGCCGCCGTCAAGCACGTAATTGGCCTGGTTCTCCTTTTCGAGGAACCACTTGAAGAAATCCAGAGCGGCCTTTTGCTGGTTTTCCGGAACATTGCCCGCAATCCCGCCGACCCATTGGCCGGCGGCCGACGCGTGCATGCCGCCGGGTCCTGCCGGTATGAGGGCGGTTCCGATCTTGTCAGCCACGATCGAGCTGTTCGGATCGGTGAGCGAGGAATAGGCGGCAACCACCGCGATCGCCTGCGCCGCCTTGCCGGTCGACATAAGCTGGATCAGTTCGGCCTGCGCGATCGCGCCCGGATTGGGCGGCCCTGCTTCCTTCCCAAGCTTGATGTATTGCTCCAGCGCCGCAAGACCCTCCTGGCTTGCAATGGTCGGCGTGAAGTCGCCCTTGGCCGGGTCGGCGAAGAAACTCGCCCCGTAGCTGAACAAATAGGGCGTGAAATTGTAGAGGATCGAATCGCGCGAGGCGCGCGGCACGAAGCCATAGATGTTCGGCGGATCGTTCAGGGCCTTGGCATTGGCAAGCAGATCGTCCCAGGTCGCGGGCACCTCGAGACCGGCCTTTTCATAGAGATCCTTGCGATAGTAGAAAATCTGGACGTTGCCGTTGGTCGGGACGGACAGCAGCGTCCCATCCGGGTCGAAGCTGTGGGTTTCGGTATTCCAGTAGGTCGAGCTACCGAAGGTCAGCACGCTTTCGGGCAGGCTGAAGTCCGGATCGATCTCCTTGAGCGGCTTCAGGAAGCCGCCATCGTAAATCTCGGCCATGCCGGCCGCGTTCAGATTGACGATGTCATAATCGCCCTCGGCCGCGCGCAACGAGTTGCGGGTCTTTTCCATCATGCCGCCGAATGGCGTCACGTCGAGGTCGAAGCGCGTGCCGGTCTCCTCTTCGTAGGCATCCACCATGGCGATGAAACCGTCGAGCCAGGGCGACTGGTTGATGAGCACCCGCAGCGTCGTTCCGTCCTGCGCCTGCGCGGCTGCCACCATTGCGAGCGTCATCGCGGCCGTCGCTGAAAGCACCATCATGCGTTTGCGTATGCGTTGAACTGTATGCATTGTCATTCTCCTCCCGTTTTATCTGCGAACGAACGCGCCGGCGCGGTGAGCCCCAGCCACGCGTAGAAGTCATCGGTGGTGTCGTGCTCCTTCAGGATGCCCCTCAAGCCATCCTCGAGACGCGCCACAACCGCCGGATCAACGACAGGCGTCGACTGACCCGGATCGTTGGTCAGGTCATAAAGAGATGTTCCGAACCGCCCGAAGGGATCGCTGTAAAGGCCGGGCCCGCGCTTTGCCGGAACAAGGCCCGGAACGCGTAGCACGGGCGCGCCCTTGGTGAAATCAAGCGGCGGATGCAGCGTCGCGTCCGCGAGTTCCTCCACCGAGAACAGCGATTTCAGATGGGTCGGCATCAGCGTGTATTCCGCGGGCGCCGGGCCATCGCGATCCGGCGGATAGCGGAAATAGGTATGATGCCCATCGGTCACGCCGACCGGGCCGCCATGCATGCCGAAGGCGATGACCCGCTCCCCGTCATCCCCGTCCAGCCGATCGAGGATCGGCTGGCCGCGCGTCTCCGGCGGCGCTTCAAGGCCGAAAATATCGAGCATTGTCGGCATCAGGTCCGGCGTCTGGGTCAGGGCGTCGATGCGGGTTCCGGCGCGATCGGCATGCGCCGGATGATGCATGATCAGCGGGATATGTGACAGTTCCTCGAAATAGGGCGGAATGTTCTTGCCCCACCATTCATGCTCGGACAGCAGGAAACCGTGATCCGTCGACAGAACGAGACAGGTGTCCTTCCAGAGATCGTGCGCATCGAAATAATCGAGCAGCCGGCCGAAATGATGGTCGCACATGGCGACGAGGGCGTTATAGTTCGCCCTGATCTCGGCGATCTCTTCAGACGTGTTGGTGCACGGCCCGTAGCGCGGCCAATCCAGGATTGGGCCGTCGTAATCGGTCGGCAGCGCCTTGCGGTATTTCTCGGGAACGTGAAACGGCTCGTGCGGATCGAAGCATTCGATCTGCAGCATCCAGTTGTCGGCGTCGCGGTTGCACTCGAGGAATTCGAGCCCCTTGGTAATGCATTGCGGGCCCGGGAATTCGTCCTCGTCGCGGATGAAAGACCGGTTGATCTGGTGCTGCAGCCGGTTTCGTTCGCCCGGCTTGTTGTAATGAAGATCGGAATAGTCTTGGGCGAAGCGCTCAAGCGGCGGATCAACCATCGCTTTCCACGGGTCGAATTCCTGACCGCGAACCAGATCCCAGGTCCGGTAGCGGTTGTGATAGGTCGCGCCGCCATCCTCGAAATAGTGGAAATGGTCGGTGATCAAATGGGTGTAGACATTCGCTTTGTTCAAAATCGCCGGCAGCGAATTGTCGAAGGGCTCGAGCGGTCCCCAGGAGCGGTGCATGAAATTGAGCCTGCCGGTGTGCATGTCGCGGCGGGCCGGCATGCAGGGGAGACTGCCGACATAATGGTTGTCGAAGGTCATCGCCCGCCTGGCGAAGCGATCGAAATTCGGCGTCGCAACCTCGCGACCGCCATAGGCGCCCAAAGCCAACCGGTTCAGCGTGTCGAACAGGACGAATACAAGCTTCATGAATGATCTCCCTGCCCGGATACTAGACATTTGCCAATTTTTGAAAAATACCTTCGGAGCGAATAGCGATAACCCTGAGATATCGCTATTCGCGCGGCGGCGCCGTCTCCATCGGTGGGAGCGAGAACATTCCGGCAATGAGGCTTCGTCTTGATAGCGTCAGGAACGTATGCGGGGAGCTGGTAATTCCTCTCGTTCCCGCAGCGGCTCCGTCACCGCCTTCAGGGAACGGATCATCTGGGTGATCGGCGCGAAATCCGCGAAACTCCGGTGAAACGTGATCCCGGTCGGGATGCTCCAGCGAAAGCCGTCAAGCGCAACTTCTTTCAGGTCGCGCCCTTCCGAGGTCGCGCTGAGAGGCACCGGCATGCAGCCGATGAATTGGTGCTCCGCGATCATCTTGAAGGCGATCTGCAAGGAATGGGATTCCAGCGCAACGCGGGGCTCGGGCAGGCCGCGGGCCTCGAAATAGTCGCGGATCTGGATGTTCGCCTGCTGGCCGCTGAAAAGGCACAGCCATGGATAATCCAGCGTATCGGCCGGCTCGACGCGATCCTTTTGAAACAGCGGATGCTGGCTGGAAGCGAAGATCGCGTTCTGCTGCTGGTAGAGTTCGATGGTCCTGAACGCGGCTCCGAGATTGAGGGTGCCGCCCTCCGTGCGCGGAATGCCACCAGCATAAACGCGGATGTCGCCCGATTTCAGCATCGGCAGCAATTCGCTGCCCACGCCGGTGGAGACCTGCACCTTCAGATGCGAGAAACGCCGGCGGAGGTCGGCGAGCATGTTGGGAAAGTGAACGGACGAGTAGACGGGCCCGCCGCCGATGCGCATCGTTCCGCCGAGCCCATTCGACTGCGCGCCAACCTCGACAATGGCCGCGTTCCAGGCGGCTTCGACCTCGCGGGCGCGGATATGCATCATCTCACCTGCTTCCGTCAGCCGGACGCCGCGCGGCAGGCGCAGGAACAACTCGGTCCCGAACGCCTCCTCCAGAAGCCGGATCGATTTCGTCAGGGCGGGCTGGCTGATATTCATCGCCCGCGCGGCGCCATGAAAGCTGCCGGCATCGACCACGCCGAGAAAATGCTGAAACCGCCAGATGTCGTGCATTACCGCTCCTCCTCTTTGCGGATCGAGGATAGACTGCGGCAGAAAGGATAACCAGAGGATATCGCAGGAACCGGTTTGAACAAACCGAGCCGGTTCCGCTGAAGGATCAAACAACTGGGCCCGCCATCGAATCGGCGGCGCACCCTTGAGCCGCGCATACCGAAGCTTCGCGCCGGCTGCCATTTCCCGAGCTTCCTCGAACCGCATCGCATAGCCGAGAAGGTCCTGACGGCGGTGATCCAGAAAGCCTTATGGACGGTCCGCGAACGGCTTTCCGAATTCGGCCTCGAATTCCTGTTCGTCCCAGAAGCCGATCAGAATGCCGGGCGGTTCCCTGCCCGTCATTGCCTCGATCCGATCGGGCGACAGGGTGATGCGGTTGTGGTGCTGCCGTGACCAGGCGAACAGGGCCTGCGCCATGATCGCCCGCTGCAAGACGTGCTCCTCCTGGTCGCTCGCGCCCAGGTCGTTCAGTTCCAGCGGGTCCGCCTCAAGGTCGAACAGCATCGGCCGGAAGCCTTCGGCATGGACATATTTCCAGCGCTGGTCCCGGATCATGATCAGCCGCGCATCTTCCTGCGGATTGCCGATGATCTTTCGTGCCTCGCGTGTCGCGTAGTCATATTCGGAGATCGCGTAGCGACGCCAAGTCTCGGCCGGCCCCCTCTTGTGGAGCAGCGGATCGAGGAACTGGCAAGAGACGCAGCCGCAGTCGCGAGCCGGTTCTGAGCGGTGTTTGCGGCTCTCGGACAGAGCCTGACCATCCGGTCGCTAGTCTCCAGGCGCCGTTGCGGCTTTATCAAGCAAAGACATCGCCGCCTGATGCCGGCGTCTTTCGCGATAGGCGGAAAATTGCGTGTCGGCGATCACGCCTGCCAGAATGACGCTGCCCATGACCGCGAAATTCAGGGATGAGGGAATGCCGAGAAGGTTGACGAGGTTCTGCAGCACCTGAAGCAGGATGACGCCAAGCACCACGCCGATGATCGACCCCTCCCCGCCGCGCAGCGAAAACCCGCCAAGCACGGCGGCGGCAATCCCGTAAAGCTCGTAGAAATTACCGTGCGATGCCGGCTGCACCGAGCGTGTGTACATCGCAAAGAACACCGCGGACAGACCGGTCAGCAGCATGCACAGCACATAGGCCGAGACGATCACCCGGCGCGTATTGATCCCGGAATAGCGCGCCGCCTCCTCGTTCTTGCCGACGGCGAAGAGATGACGGCCGAATACGGTGCGATGCAGGACAAACCACGAGACGACGGCGACGAGGGCGAAGGCGATCACGGAGTGCGGGATGCCGAAGCTGCGCCCGGCGACGAGATATTCGAGCGCCGGAAAATCGGTTCCGAAGGTGAAGCCGGCGGTGCCGTCGCGGGTGTAGAAACGGGCAATGCCGCGATAGATCAGCAGCCCGCAAAGGGTCACCACGAAGGGCTGGAGCTTCAGCCTGGTCACCAGCAGGCCATGCAGCAGGCCTATGAAAACGGCGAGCACCAGAACAATCGCGAGGGCAACCGGCCATGCCACGCCATGGGTCGCGATCAGATCGATGAAGATCACCCCAAGAAGCGCGATCACCGAGCCGACCGAAAGCTCGATCCCGCCGGTCACGATGACGAAGGCTTCGGCGATGGAAAACAGGCCGAAAAGACCGATCAGGTTGGCCGTGTTCGCAAGGTTGATCGGCGACAGGAAGCGCGGGTTGACCAGCGCCACGATCGCTCCGACGCAGATCACCAGAACCGCGAGCCCGATATCTTTTCTATGCATTGTCATGCCCCCTATCCGACGGCAAGGCGCAGGATGTTTTCCTCCGACAGCGCCTCATGTTCCAGGATTCCGGCGATCCGGCCGTGGTTCATCACGGCGACGCGGCTCGAGACGCCGATCACCTCCTCCATGTCCGAGGAGATCATCAGCAGCGCCGCGCCGTCTGCGGCCAGTTCGCGCATCAGGCGGTAGACCTCCGCCTTGGCGCCGACATCGATCCCCCGCGTGGGCTCATCCAGGATGATGACCTTCGGCCGTGTGGCCAGCCATTTCGCCAGCACGATCTTTTGCTGGTTGCCGCCCGAGAGTTCTGCTACGGGCCGGTCGAGCCGGCGGGCCTTGATCGCCAGGTTTTCGCGCGCGTCGACCGCCAGAGCGAGCTCGGCCCGCCGGTCGACAAAACCGCGTCGCGACAATGCGGCAAGGTTCGGCATCGCGATATTCCCGGCGATCGTAAAGTCGAGAAACAGGCCTTCCGACTTGCGGTCCTCCGGCACGAGACAGATACCGGCCCTGATCGCGTCCGGCACCGAGCCGGGCGTGACCGGCTCTCGCTCGACGGTCACCGTCCCCGCTTCGATCGGATCGATGCCGAAGATGGCGCGGGCAAGCTCCGTGCGCCCCGCGCCCACAAGCCCCGCAAGCCCGAGGATTTCCCCGCCGCGCAACGCAAGATCGATGCTTTCATGCGGATAGGCGGCGGTGCGCAGGCCCCGCGCCTCCAGCACGATGGGCCCGCGCCTGTCGTCGGGCTGTTCGTAGAATTCCGAGACCGGACGGCCAATCATCAAGTGCAACATGGCATCCTTGCGAATATCGGCGCCGACGAGGTCGCCGGCATTCCTGCCATCGCGCAGACCGACGACCCGGTTGGCGACCTGCTCTATCTCGCCAAGACGATGGGTAATGAACAGGACGGCAACGCCCTGGTCGCGCAGAAGCCGGATGACGTCCAGCAGGCGCTGCGTCTCCGAAACGGTCAGGCTCGATGTCGGCTCGTCCAGGATCAGCAGGCGCACATTGGTCGAAAGCGCCCGCGCGATTTCCAGCAATTGCTGTTCGGCAAGCGAAAGCTCCGCGACCGGATCCGACGGGCCGAAGCGCGTGCCGAGCAGGGCGAGCAACGGTCGGACGCGATCTTCCATCGCCGCGCGGTCGATGAAGCCGAACAGGCCCTTGCGCATTTCCCGACCCAGCATCACGTTGCCGGTCACATCGAGATTTGAGAACGGGTTCAGCTCCTGATGCACTAAGGCTATGCCATGCGAAAGCGCGCGGGCGGGCGTCAGGCTTTCCATGCGGAGGCCGTCAATGACGATTGCGCCGTTGTCCGGCCGGATCGCGCCGCCGAGCACCTTCATCAGCGTGGACTTGCCGGCGCCGTTCTCGCCGATCAGGCCGACCACCTCGCCGCCGGCGATCTCCAGCGAAACGTCGTTGAGGGCAATGGCGCTGGAATAGACCTTGGTGATGCCGCTCAACGTCAGGGAAATGGGAGTGCCGATCCGTGCCATCGCTTCCTCAACTGCGTCCGATTGACCCGTGCGGACGACGATGTCCGCACGGGCGGGAAATGCCTGTGGCGACAGGAGGGACGCCGCATTTCCCGTGCTAGCCGTTGATGCGCTTCTTGAGCTCGGCCTCGAAGGCATCGACATTGTCCTGGTCGATGATCTTGGTCGGCACGATGATCAGCCCGTCCGCCGGGATTTCCGATCGGTCGCCCTCCAGATAGGACGCCATCAGCTTCATGCCCTGATAGCCCCATTGGTAGGGGTCCTGCACGACGGTGCCCGCAAACGAGCCTTCGCGAACGGCGCCAAGCGTGATCGGGTCCTCGTCGAAGGCGACGACGGTGATGTCGCCCAACTTGCCCGCCGCCTGCAAAGCCTCGTAGATCTTGGGCGGATTATAGGAATAAAAACCCACCATGCAGTTGATATCCGGGCTTGCGGCCAGCACGTCATCGACATTGGAGCGGGCGCGGGCGAAATCGACATCGTCGCCGCGTACATCCACCAGTTCTATGCCCTTGCCTTCGACCGCCTGGCGGAAGCCCGCGATGCGTTCCTTGGCATTGTCCGCGCCGAGAAAGCCGACAAAGCCCATGCACTTGCCGCCATCCGGCATCGCGCCGACCGCGATTTCACCGGCTTGCACGCCGGCTGCGGTGTTCGACGAGCCGAGATAGGCGATCCGGTCGGACTGCGGCGCGTCGCTGTCGGTGGTGAACAGCGGCACCTGCGCGGCGATCCGGTTGAAGGCGTCGATCGAGTTCTTCGGATCGGCCGACGAGATCATGATGGCATCCGTGCCGGCGGCGACCAGATCGTCCATCAGCGCGTTCTGCAGGGCGGCGGTGCCCTGCGCCGGATAGCGGAACTGCAGCTCGTAGCCCGGAAGCTCGGCCTGCGCCGCGTTGACACCGGCCTCGGCCAGTTTCCAGAAGTCCGATGCGGCATTGACGACAAACGCCAGTTGCGGTTTGTCGTCGGCCATTGCGGTTGTTGTGGTTACAGCGAAGCCCGCTGCAGCCAGGAGTATGGATGTCTTGTTCATGATGTCCTCCCGCGACCCTCTCCTCCAGGATCGCTCTTACCAGGTTGAAAATCGCGCACGGCAACGCCGCAACGGGCCTTGCCCGACGCCGTGGCATGCGACGGTGCGGACGGGCGACCGCGTGAAGAGCAAGCCGCCCGCCGGGGTCTCAGTTGTTCTCGCAGAAGCCGGGTTCGTCCGCGGTGCAGACGTCGAGCCCGGTGAACAGCGGATCGTCGACCTTTTCGCCATTGATCAGCTGGATCATGACGTCGGGCGCGCGATAGCCCATCTCGAAGGGACGCTGGCCGACCTGCACATGGCTGCGGCCCTCGCGGAAGGCCTTGGTCTGCGGCGGCAAAGTGTCGCCGGCGATGATGATCAGGTCCTTGGATTTCAGCCTGTCCATCACCTGATCCGTCACCTGGGTATAGGCCTGCGGGGCGAACTGCGCCCAGCCGCCGATCAGGATGAAGGCGTCGAGATCCGGATTGGCGGTGAACACGTCCGACATCTGCTGGTTGGCGAGATCGGCCTGGTCATTTGTGAAGACCGGGCAACCCTCGATCTCCGTCCAGCCGTTCTGCCCGGTGAGCCGGTCGACATTCTTCTCGCCCGCGATCGTGTCGCGGAAGCCCTGGGCGCGGGCATTGATATTGTCGGCGGCGACATTGCCGAGCTGGAGGCAGACCGTGCCGCCGTCAGCGCGGAGCTTTTTGGCCTCTTCCGCCATCTTGGCGCCCATCAGGTAGTTGTCCGTGCCGAGATAGGTCTTGCGCAGATCGCGATCCTGCTCAAGGAAATCGGCGTCGATGGTCATGACCGGAACGTCCGGCGCGATCTCGCGAATGCGGTTTGCCATGGCCGGCGCGTTTGATGGCGAAATCGCGATCGCCGCAACGCCGCGGGTCAAGAGATCATCGACGATCTGCACCTCGCCGGCTTCGTCGGAGGACGAGGCGGGCCCGGTGTAGAGGCACTCGTATTCGCTGTCCTTGTTTTCCGAAAGCCACTTCTTGCAGCCGAGATTGATCTGCTCGAAGAACGGGTTGTCGAGCCCCTTGACCACGATCGCCAGCGTCTTCTTGTCCTGAGCCCCCGCCTGACCGGCAAGAAGCATCGCCGCCGACAGGGCGGTTATAGCCAGATACTTGATTTTCATTGCATTTCTCCTCCTCTTTGCAATCGCCGGCAAAGGCTCCTTCCTCAGCCGGGATACCAGACAATGCGCGGGTCGTTTTCGCCGCGCCTGTAGTTCCATGCACGTTCAACGAGTTCCTCGAGGCCGACCGACGGCTTCCAGCCCAGCACCTTGCGGGCCTTGGCATTGTCCAGCCAGTTGCTGTGAAACGGCGTCGCTATCTCGGCCCGGTCCCTGCCGTTGGTCTCCATCAGCGCGGCGACCGCGCCGTAATCGACCGGTTCGTCCATCGCGATATTGAAGAGCTCGCCATGGGCGGCAGGGTTGTCGATCGAAAGCAGGATCGCGCGCACCAGATCCTCGACATGAATGAAGTTGCGCTTCAGAAACCCGCCTTCGGAGTCGCGCATGGCGGGAAAGACGTCGCTGTTGCGCATTTTCGCAAGATCATCCGCCTCGACCAGCGTTTCCCAGGGCGGCCCGCCGAACTGGGTGTCGTCAAGGGCGAAGGCATATCTGAAATCGTCCTTTTCCATGATCCACGGCGCCCGCAGGATCGTGTAGCCGAGGTCATACTGGATGCCGAACTGTTCCAGCATCACCTCTTCCATCACCTTGGTCAGCGCATAGACGCCCGGATAGGCGCGGCGCGGCGCGGCTTCGGTGATCGGCGCGGCGTAGCCCTGAAAGATATGGCCGACGACGCAATCGCCGCTGAGCAGCAGGAACTGGCGGCCTGCATCAGACCGGCGGAACCGGTCGAGCAGCAGGTAAAGCCCCTTCAACGCGACATCGATTGCGAGATCGGGCGATTCCTTCACCGCGGCCAGATGAACAACATGGCTGACGCCGTCCAGCGCCCGCGCGACCACCTGTTCGTCGGCCATCGAGCCGCGGATCACGGTGACCCGGCGATCGTCGGTTTCGATGGCGCGGTTGTTGCAAAGCGCGACCACCTCGAAATCCGAAAAACGCCGCTCGGCCAGAAAGGCGGGCAAGAACGCCTGTCCCACTTTCCCGGCCGCACCGGTCACCAGCAGCTTCATCCGCAACCCCCTCGATATTTCCTTGTGTCGGTCGTGATAATTATTTACTAATAATATTAAGTCAAGTTATTATTGATTTAGTAATGGCGCTGAAGGAGGCGGCCGGACAAGCGCTCGGCTTTTCCGGGTCGGCGCTGGACAAGAAGGAGGGGACCTGTGTCGAGACTTGTTTTGTCGGGAATATCGAAAAACTTCGGGGCCATTCAGGCCCTGTCATCAGTGTCGCTTTCCGTGGCGCCGGGCGAGGTGCTGGGCCTGATGGGCGATAACGGCGCGGGCAAGAGCACGCTGGTGAAGATCATCGCCGGCAATTTCCCGCCCTCGGCGGGCGAGATCCGCATCGACGACAAGCCCGTGACCTTCCACCGGCCGCGCGATGCGCAGGAGGAAGGCATCGAGGTCGTCTATCAGGACCTGGCGCTTTGCGACAATCTGTCGGCCGCCTCGAATGTCTTTCTAGGTCGCGAGGCCATGCGCCGGGTCGGGCTCGTCAGATATCTGAACTATCGCCAGATGAACGAGACCGCGGCAGACCTCTTCCGGCAGCTCAAGTCCGAAACCCATCCGCGCGATCTCGTGCGAAAAATGTCGGGCGGGCAGCGTCAGGCGGTCGCCATCGCGCGCACGCTGCTGTCGAAGCCGAAGATCGTGATGATGGACGAGCCGACGGCGGCGATCTCGGTCCGGCAGGTCAAGGAGGTGCTGGACCTGATCCTGCGCCTCAGGGATCAGGGCATCAGCGTCATCCTGATCAGCCACCGGATGCCGGATGTCTTCGGCGTCGCCGACAGGATCGCCGTTTTGCGGCGCGGCGAACTCGTCGCCAGCAAGCCTGCTTCAGGCTCTTCTCCCGAAGAAGTCACCGGTCTCATCACCGGCGCAATCGACGCGGCATAGAAAGGCGGACCGATGACCACCATGGACCATGTGATATCAAGAAGTCAGCACCGCAACTGGGTATCGAAGCTCGCCACCCAGCAGCTTTTCTGGGTGTTCGTCGCCGCGATCGCGGCCTGCCTGGCGCTGAGCCTCATGACCGATACCTTCGCCAGCGAAAGAAACCTGTTCAACGTCGCCCGCAACTTCGCCTTTGTCGGCATCATCGCGATCGGCATGACGGTGGTGATCGCCTCGGGCGGGATCGATCTGTCGGTCGGCTCGAGCGTGGTTTTGAGCGCGATGGTGATCAGCGTGCTGATGGCCGGCGGCATGTCGTTCTGGCTGGCCGCCCCGATGGCGATCGGCGCAGCACTTCTGGTGGGGCTCGTGAACGGCGTGCTGATCGCCTATGGCGGGATGCCGCCCTTCGTGATCACGCTCGGCACGCTTTCCGCCGCGCGCTCTCTCGCCATGGTGCTTTCCGACAACAAGATGATCTGGGAATTCGGGCCCGACCATGATCTCCTGCTATGGATCGGCGGCGGGTCGACGCTTGGCATTCCGCACCCGCTCTACGCGCTCGCATTGCTGACGGTCGTCATGTCGCTTGCGCTCAAATGGACGCGTTGGGGCCAGCATGTCTATGCGATCGGCAGCAATGAGAGCGCCGTGCGCCTGACCGGCATTCCGGTCAAGCGGCTCAAGGTCAGCATCTACATGTTCTCCGCCTTCACCGCGGGCGTGGCGGGTATCCTGATGGCCGGATGGCTCGGTAGCGTGACCACCAATCTCGGCCAGGCGCTGGAACTGACCGTGATCGCCGCCGCGGTGATCGGCGGCGCCAATCTTGCCGGCGGCGAGGGCACGGCAATCGGCGCGGTCGTGGGCGCGCTGCTGATCGAGGTCATTCGCAACTCGCTGATCCTCCTCGGCATCTCGACATTCTGGCAAGGAATGTTCATAGGTACATTCATAATTATTGCGGTGGCCTTCGACCGAATCAGGCATTTCAGATCGTGAGGCCTGCAAGCGGTGACCGCGCCGATCGTCTTGGAGAATGCATTGAAACCGACAATGATGGATGTCGCCGCCCGCGCCGGCGTCTCCCAGGCCACCGTCTCCCTCATTCTCAACGGCAGTTCCGGCGCCCGCTTCAGCGAAGCGACGCGCAAAAGGGTGTTCGATGCCGCCGAGGCGCTCGGCTATCGCCTGTCCAACAGGTCGGCAACCGCCGGCCACGCTGCCGCCAAGGTCATCGTCTTCCTCGTCGATGAGCTCACCACCGACCCCTGGATGGCGCTCGCCTTCGAGGGCGCGCGGGAAAAGGCGCTGGAGAGCGGGATCATCGTCACGCTTGGCGTGTTCCGCAAGGGCGAGGATCCGGATGATGGGGTATTGTCCATCTGCGAAAGCCAAACGCTGGTGGGCTATATCTTCGGCACGATCCTGACTCGCAAGGTCGACCCGCCCCAGGCGCTTCTCGATGCCCCTTCCGTGCTGGTCAATTGCTACGACCAGCAGCGCCGCCTGCCCTCGATCGTGCCCGGCGACGTGGCTGGCGGACGCGCCGCGACGGAGCGGCTGATTGCCGGCGGGCGCAAGCGCATCGCGCTGATCAACGGCCAGGAGGGGCTCGACAACCCGCGCGACCGGCTGCGCGGCTACAAGCAGGCGCTTGCCAGCAACGACCTCGCCTATGACCCCAAGCTCGTGCACTACGGCAATTGGGAGCCGTCCTCCGGCTATGAGAAGACCCACGAACTGATGAAGCTTCCCGACCCGCCCGACGGCATTTTCTGCGCCAACGACCTGATGGCGATCGGTTGCCTTGAGGCGCTCAAGGAGCTCGGAAAATCCATCCCCGGTGATGTCGCCGTCGTCGGCTTCGACAATCGCGATATCGCCCAGTTCACCATGCCGCCGCTGACGACCTACCATCTCCCGATGTTCGAAATGGGCGCGATGGCCGTCGAATTGCTCGAGGACATGATGGGCGGACTGACCAGCGCGCATGATCAGCTCAAGGTCGAGTGCACCCTGATCGAGCGGGTCTCGGGCTAGAGCATCGGGCGTTCATCTGCGGCCCGTGCCCTTGTACTTCATGACTGCCATCGAGTATCATTCGGCCGTCTTGCCCGTGTAGGAATCCGCGAGCGGCGTTTCGATCTTGGAAATCACCTTGCGGATACATTCTTCGGCACGCGTCACTGCTGTGTCGAGCGTGCTGTCCTTGCGGCGACCGAGCCTCAGTTCGTGGCTTGCAATGTCGCGGCCATGGATCGGAACATAGACGAGATAGCCCTCCTTCAGGTCTTCCTCGACATCGATGCGGCTGAGGAAAGTGATCGCCTCGCCGGTGCGCGCGATCGATTTCAGAAGCTCGATCGAGTTCGAGAGCACCGTCGTGCGCAATGGAAAACCGGCCACGGCAAAAGCCTCGGTGACGAGATGGTTGATGGTGACGGACTCATCCGGCAGGACGATCGGCCATTTCGCGATTTCGGCAAGCCGCAGATGCGGCCGGCTTGCGAGCGGATGTTCCCTGCTCACCACCACGCCAAGCCGGGTCGGAAATGCCAGGTTGGCGGTGATGCCCGTTCCGTTCGCCCAGGCATAGGCCAGCCCCAGATCGCATTCGCCATTGACGAGATCGCTTTCGACGCCGGCCTCGGTCTGACTACGCACGGTTATCGCGATGCCCGGATTCTCGGAACGGAACACGCGAAGGATCAGCGGAATGATGCCGGCGGCGAGGCCATGCATCGCCGAGATGCGGACCCGTGGGCCGTCCGCGCCGGCAAGCTCGCCAAGGCGTTTCTTCATTCGCTCGCTGTCGCGCAGCGTCTGGCGAATATGGGCGACGACCACCTCACCGGCGGCCGTCACCTTCATGCCTCCGGAATGGCGGATGAACAGCGGCGTTCCCATTTCCTCCTCGAGCTGGATGATCCGACGGTTGATCGAGGAGGCGGAAACATTGAGGACATCGGCCGCCGCGCGGATGGAACCGCGACGCGCAACCTCGTCAATCTGTGCCAGAAGTGTCGAATGAAGCATAAGCTGATGTTTTTCAGTAGGTTGTTGCGTATGGAGTGTGAGCGTACGCTTTTTGTGCACGCTGGTCTCACAAAAAAACGCTCGCCTCGCAGGAAACTTCGCCGTTAAGTTTCAATTCAGATCCCGGCTGTCCGAACGGTCGGATAAAGGGGAATTGCAAGCCATCGCCGAACGCGCATGGAACCGGGGCAATGCATTGCCCGGACCGAAAGAGCTGCGCGGCTTCGGCGAAAGGAGAACCGGATTTGAGAGAGTTGGCCGGTACGCTTTCAGCAGCGCTGAACAGGGTGGTTGACGCCGTCGTCGTGATCCTGCTCGCCGCGCTCGTGCTCGACGTGTGGATCGGGGTGCTGGATCGCTATATTTTCCACTGGCAGTTCAACTGGCCGGAAATCATGGCCCGCTACCTGATGATCTGGGTGGCTCTGCTTGCCATTTCCTGCGGCATTGCCCGCCGCGATCACATCGGCCTGACGATCCTGATCGACCGCTTTCCGGTAACCTTGCGTCGAGCCATCCTGATCGGCTGCGATCTCCTGGCGCTGGCGCTGTTTGTCTGGACCTTCATTTACGGTCTGCAGTTCGCCATCAGCGGCGCCTCACGCTTTGCCCTGATCTTCGGCATGTCCATGGCGCCGGCCTTTGCCGCAGTGCCAACGGCGGCGGCCCTGGCCTCGGTACAGCTGCTTTTGTGTCTGGTGCGCGATGCCGGGCAGTACACCGTGCAGGACCAGGCGGCGGAGGTCTGACCATGGCAGTCGGTTTCCTCTTCTTCGCGCTGCTTCTGCTTGGCATGCCGATCGCCTTTGCCATCGGCCTTGCCGGCCTGACCGGACTGATCCAGCTCGACAATCAGCGCTTTCTTCTGACCGGCGTTTCGAAGCTCTTCACCGGCATGGATTCCTTCACCTTCCTCGCCATGCCGTTCTTCATCCTCGCTGGCGAGATCATGAACCATATCGGCATCACCAATCAGCTGATGCGGCTGGCGCATGTCATGGTCGGCCATTTCCGCGGCGGGCTCGCCCATGCCAATATGGTGGCTTCGGTGTTGTTCTCGGGGCTAACCGGTGCGGCAACCGCCGACGCCGCCGCCTTCGGCAAGACGCTGGTGCCGGAAATGGTGCGTAACGGCTATAGGCGCGATTATGCCGCTGCCGTCACGGCGGCTGGCTCGATCATCGGTCCGACCATCCCGCCATCCGGACTGATGGTCGTCTACGGATCGTTGATGGGCGTTTCGATCGGCGGCCTGTTTGCCGCCGGCATTCTGCCCGGCCTGATGATCTGTGCGGTCTGCATGGCGATCATCGCGCTCGGCGCGGCGCGCAACAACCTGCCGCGGGCGGAACGCCGGTCCACGATGAAGGAACTGGCCAGAGCCATCTGGAGCGCCGGTCTTGCCCTGATGATGCCGGTCATCATTCTCGGTGGTATTCTTGGCGGCATCGTCACGCCGACGGAAGCGGCCTCGGTGGCTGTTGCCTATGCGCTGTTCGTCGGTGTTGTCATCTATCGCAACCTGACCCTCTCCGACCTCTACCGGATGCTGCTGACGACGGCGCGCACGACCGGCGTCATCTTCGCCATCATCGCCTTTGCCTCGATGCTCGGCTGGTGGATGAGCTTCGAACGCATACCGCAGGCGATTGCGGGAGCGGTATTGTCGATTTCCTCGAATCCGGCCGTGATAATCTTCCTGGTGGTGCTGATCCTGCTCGCCGTCGGCATGGTCATGGATATCACCGCCATCCTGATCATTCTTGCGCCGGTGCTGGTGCCGCTCGCCAATGATATCGGCCTGCAGCCGATCCATTCGGGCATCATCTTCGTGCTGGCCCTGAACATTTCGCTGATGACGCCGCCGGTGGGCGCCTGCCTGTTCGTGCTCTCCTCGGTCACCGGCG
Organism: Martelella mediterranea DSM 17316; assembly: GCF_002043005.1. NCBI lineage: Bacteria > Pseudomonadati > Pseudomonadota > Alphaproteobacteria > Hyphomicrobiales > Aurantimonadaceae > Martelella > Martelella mediterranea. The sequence continues at coordinate 444,359 of NZ_CP020330.1, forward strand.
AGAAGCTCGAGCGCATCGCGGCCAAGCTCTGGCCGTTCCTGATCGCCGAAATCGGCGTGCTCTTCGTCTTTGCCTACTGGGAGTGGCTAGCTCTTCTGGTGCCGCGCCTGCTGGGCTTTGCGAACTAGCCATGACGGCAACCCATTCTGCCTACCGGTCCGGCGGTCTTCGCCGGAACGATCCCCTGTCGCGCCCGCCGCGGCATGCATCAACCACGATAAAAGAGGACGAACATGAAAAAGACTTTGATTGCAGCCCTGACGCTCACCCTCCTGGGCAGTGCCCAGGCCTTTGCCCAGGAAAAGGTCATCCGCTTTGCCCATGACAGCAACGGCGACATCTACGACAACCCCAATCATGCCTGCGCTTCGGTGTTCGCCAGCATCGTCAACACCGGCAGCAATGGCGAGCTGAAGGTGGAAATCTATCCCGGCGGCCAGCTCGGCACCATCGGCGAGGCGGTGCAGATGGTTCGTGACGGCGTTATCGAGGTGACCAACGCCTCGACCGGGGCGCTCGCGCCCTATTACCAGAACATCGACGTGCTCAACCTGCCTTTCGCCTTCGACAGCAATGGCGCCGCCGATACAGTGTTCAACGGTCCGTTCGGCCATGCGCTGAAGAAGGACATCGAAGAGAAACTCGGTGACGTCGTGGTGCTCGGCTACCCGGATACCGGCGGCCTCTTCGTTATCTCGAACTCGGAAAAGCCGATCAGCTCGCTCGACGACATGGAGGGCATCCGGCTGCGCACCATGACGCTGCCCTCGCACCAGGCGATCATGAATGCGCTCGGCATGGAGGCCTACCCGCTGGCCTTTTCCGAGGTCTATTCCGGTCTGCAGACCGGCGTCATCGACGGTCAGATGAACCCGATCCCGATCCTGGTTTCGGCCAAGCTCGATGAGGTTCAGCAGTATCTGACGCTGACCAACCACCTCTACTCACCCTTCACCATGCTGTTCAACAAGGCCTTCTATGACGACCTGACCGAAGACCAGAAGAACCTGATCCACACCGCTGCCCAGTCCTGCGAAAACGCCGCGCGCGGGATCTCGCGTATCATCGAAGCCTCCGATCGCGGTCTCGCAGGCCTCGCCGGCAAGATGACGATCACCGCGCTTTCGCCCGAGGATCGCGCCCAGATGCGCGAAGTGACCGATGCGGCCTTCGACAAGTACATGGCAGAAAACCACGGTGAGGATGCGATCGCGCTGGTCGACCTGCTGAAGCAAGAAAGCCAGCAGGCGAATGCGACCCGCTATTTCGGCGACGAGTAATGCCCTGGCCGGGGCAGGGCAAGCGCCTTTCCCCGGCCTTCCGGGCTCGATCGCCCGGTCCATGTTGATCTGTCTCGGAAGGATAAAACGTGCGTTCGAGCCTTGGTGAAACGAGATCGCGCATCAAGCGCTCGCATGCGCTTGTTTGCGCGGATAGTCATGAGATCATCGGCCTGCCTCACTGGCCGGACACCGATGTTGTCTCATATGTGACGCCGGGCCTCGGCGCCGGCTTTTCACTTTTCAGGATCGTCGCCAGGCGTGACACGCTTGTTGCGCCGCCACCCCATGGCGGCATCCGCTTCGTTCTGATCCGTTCGGGCGAGGTGCGCGTGACGGATGGCACCGAGACACGCCTGCTGCGCCCGGACGATTATGCCTATCTTCCATCGTCGGCCCCGTTCACTCTGGGACTTTCGGCAGATGCCGAAATCCTCTGTCTGGAGCATGCCTACAAGCCGCTTTCCGGCTGCGAGCCGCCGGGCGCGTTCTTCGGCGCGATTCCCGCCGTCGATCCTGTGCCTCTCAAAGGCAACGAGCAGCTCCACGTTCAGAAGCTCCTTCCGGAGGCGCCGGGCTTCGATATGGAGGTCAACGTCATGACCTTCGCTCCGGGTGGTTCGCTGCCATATGTCGAAACCCATTTCATGGAGCACGGGCTCGTCATGCTTGACGGCGGGGGCATCTACCGCCTTGACGATAGCTGGTACCCGGTTGCGCAGGGCGACGTCATCTGGATGGCGCCGTTCTGCCCGCAATGGTTCGGCGCACTCGGGCGGGAAGACGCGCGCTATCTGATCTACAAGAACTGGAATCGTGACCCGCTGGCCTGATACCGGTCGTTATCTGCCGGTCGCAGGCCGCGTTCGAGATGGTTTGCTGCTGCCGGAACGCCAGGCCGGACGCCTGAAACGGGCTTAAAGGCAAGTCCTTCTCCCTTTTCGGCCTCGCCTCCAAAGGTCATCGATCCGCGGGATCAACCGACGCGTCGCCAAACACCTTGAAAATCCATAACTCCCTGGTTATAAATTAATCATAACTGGAGAGCTATGAATTGCCCTTGACCCAACCCGACGACATCCTGTTTCGAACGCTGGCGGACCCGACACGCCGGGCGATCTTCGAGCGCCTGTGTCGAAAGGGGGACCAGACGGTCAAAGCGCTGACGGAACACGCAGGGATTTCCCAGCCGGCCGTCTCCAAACATCTCGGCGTGCTCAAGCGCGCCGGGCTCGTCGTCGACCGCCAGGATGGCCGCCAGACACATTACAGCCCGCAACTTGACGCCCTGGGGCCGTTGACGGACTGGACGGAACGGATGGCAAGCTTCTGGGAGCGCCGCTTCGACGACCTTGAAGACCTGCTGAAGAGGATGGACAATTGACCGAGACCCGCACCGTTGTCGTCGAACGCGACCTGCCGCATCCGCCGGAGAAGATCTGGCGCGCCCTCACCCAATCGCACCTGATCGGGGAATGGCTGATGAAGACCGCCTTCACGCCTGAAGTGGGGCATCGCTTCGGATTCAGCGCGGATTGGGGCGAGGTCGCCTGCGAGGTTCGGGCGGTCGAGGAACAGAAGGCTCTGGAATACAGCTGGGATGCCGGCGATCTGCGGTCTGTGGTCAGATGGACTCTTACGCCGACCGGCACGGGAACGCGCCTGCGCATGGAGCAGACCGGCTTCCGGACGGATCAGCCGAACTATTATGGCGGCGCGAAACTGGGCTGGCCGCGCTTCTTCGACAGGCTGGAGCAGGTACTGGCCGAGATGGATTGAAGCAAGCGCGGGCCATGCACCACGGAACCGAGAGACAAGAGGACCATGCCATGAAGGATGCGCAACAGGAGCAAAACCCATCGCGGAAGATCGATGAACGGATTGCGGAACTAGGCGACTGGCGGGGCGACATGCTCTCCCGCATCAGGGTTTTGATCAGGGAAACCGCGCCCGATATCGTCGAGGAATGGAAATGGCGCGGCGTCCCGACCTGGTATCGCGACGGCATGATCTGCACCGGCGAGACCTACAAGGACAAGGTCAAGATGACCTTCGCCAAGGGCGCGTCCCTGCCCGACCCGACCGGGCTTTTCAATTCCAGTCTCGATGGCAATGTCCGGCGGGCCATCGATTTCCGCGAGGGCGACGCGATCGACGAAGAGGCGCTGTCGGCGCTCATCCGAGCCGCCGTGGCACGAAACGCTTCATGATCCCTCGGGCCCGCCCCTTTTCGCATCCAACGAATTTGGAAGGACGTACAATTGAACTGGAGCAAGCTAATAAGACAATGTCATCGCTGGCTGTCGATCATATTCACACTGATCGTGATCGGTATCTTCGGTGCCCAGGGGCTTGGCAGGGAACCCGCCGAATGGGTGTATTTCCTGCCCCTGTTCCACTTGTTCCTGATGCTGGTCACCGGCCTCTATCTGTTCGCACTGCCTTATTTCAGCGGCCGGCGCAACAAGTCTGTCGAGTGACGCCGGCGACAGTGAATATCGCGGACAGAGAGGCGAGATCGGCTGGCCAAGGCCTCGCCAGAGATATGGAACCAGGGCTCACGGCCCGCCGAACGCATTCTCGCCTGGGTCGGGTTGTTGAACGCCAACTCGACCAGGCAAAGAGCTTGGCAAACGCCGGTCTCGCTGCAAGGCACCAAGAGCGGCATCTACTGCAAGCGGCTGATGACGGAGAAATATGCGTGTTTCGTCTGGAAGGAAAGCAAGTGGGCGCGACAGTCGATGACGCTCGACAATTACAAGAGCGCACAACACATCATCGCGCAACCGGCACCCGAGTGGCAACCTTATTTCCTTCCGACGCTCGATGCCATGAACATAACGATCAAGCCGCATATCGAGATTTCAGGCCTCGGCGCCATTGACCGTGTCATTGCGCAGACGGATCTGGTGCTGACTGCTTCGGAAGGCTTTTCCCGGATTTTCTCGCCGGATATCATCTCGATTCCAGCCCCGTTCAAATGTGAATTTCCGTTCTATATGACCTGGGGGAAGAGAACGCATTCCTCCCAGGCGCATCAATGGTTTCGCAACCAGATCACCGAAACCGCCCGAGAGCTGAAATAGCGACCTTGCGACGACGCCAGTTGTGTTCGTGTCATGGGCGCCCCGTTTGACCTGGTTTTCCCTAAGGCCGGTCCGGTGAGGGCGGGCTCCAGCCTTGCCCTGAGGCAAAGCGTGAAATAGCGTTCCGGCAACAACATCCTGCCATGAACGCCGGCGCCGGGTGGCGCGAACTTCCATAAAGATTAAAAAGTCATATTTAAGATTTTTTGATTGCGCAAACTTCGTCGCGCTGGCATTTTCCCCTCCGGAATGGAAAGGGAGGATACGCCATGGCCGGATGTCTGGATCATATCAGGGTTATCGACCTCAGCCGCGTCTTCGCCGGCCCCTGGGCCGGGCAGATGCTGGCCGATTTCGGGGCCGACGTGATCAAGCTGGAACACGTCAAGGGCGGCGACGACGTCAGGCGCATGGGCGTCCCTCACCTGAATGCCGATGGCGCGCCGACGGGCGAAACGTCGAGCTTTCTCGCGATGAACCGCGGAAAGCGCTCGGTCGCGCTGGACCTGAAATCGCCGGAGGGGCGGGAGATCGCGCGAGAGCTGATCGAGAATGCCGATGTGCTGATCGAGAACTTCAAGACCGGCACGCTGGCGCGCATGGGGCTGGACTATGAAACGGTCGCCAGGCTCAACCCCCGCCTGGTCTATTGCTCGATCACCGGCTTCGGACAGACGGGACCGATGGCGCATCTTCCCGGTTATGACCCGATCTTCCAGGCGATGAGCGGACTTCTGTCGATCACCGGCTCGTCCGAGGACGAACCGGCGCTGGTCGGCTACTCGATCTCGGATATCACGGCGGGGCAATATGCGGTCGCCGCGATCCTTGCGGCGCTGAACCATCGCGATGCCGTTTCGGGCGAAGGGCAGTTCATCGATATCGCGCTTCTGGACACGCAGATCCACGCCGCATCCCATATGGCGATGAACTACCTGTCCTCGGGCAAGCTGCCGCGCCGGAACGGCACCGCCTCACAGATCACCTGCCCCTGGCAGGCCTTCGACTGCGCCGACCGGCCGATCATGATCGCCATCGGCAATGATCCGCAGTTCCGCCGCTTCGCGGATTATCTGGGACTTGAGGGCGTTGCCGATGACGAACGCTACGCCACCAACCTCGCAAGGGTGCAGAACGCCGACACGCTGGTCCCGCTGATCGCGGAAAAACTGGCCGCCAGGAACGCCGACGCCACCTATGCCGAGTTGGAGGCGATCGGCATTCCGGCGGGGCCGCTCAACAGCTTCGAGGACACACTGCAGATGCCGCAGGTCAAGGCGCGCGAGCTGGTGCGCCAACTCGACCATCCGAACGCGGGCCGCGTCAATTACATCGCGAACCCGGTACGGTTTTCGGGCGATCAGGCGACAGCCACAAGGCCTCCGCCGCTGCTTGCCGAACATACAGACGAGGTGCTGCGGGAGATCGGATTGACCGAGGAGCGCATCGCCGAACTGCGCGGCACGGGCGCGATTGCTTGAGGGGAGCCTGACAATGGAAGACTGGATGGAAAACGCCCGCATGATCGTGGACAGCGCGCGCGCCATCGTGCCCGCCGACGGCGATCTCAGCCGTGTCCGCGCCGCGCGCGGCAAGGGGATAGACCGCGCCATGGTGGCAAAGGCGGGCGAACTGGGCCTGTTCCTCATGCGCGTTCCGGAGGAAGCCGGCGGACTGGGGTTGGGCATGCGCGAGGCCTGCGAACTGATGCAGGTCCTGGGCGGCGGGCTCACGCCTGAACCCATCGGCTCTAAGATCATGGCGGCAGCGCTTCTGGGCGAGGCCTTCCCCGAAGAGGCCACAACCGGCGCGAAAGTTATGGTAACGGCGTGGCAGGACGATGCGGCTTCGCTGCGGTTCGAGGGCGGCGCGTCCGACGGACGGCTGCACGGCGTCAAGATCGCCGTGCCGGATGATGCGGATTTCTTCGCCGTGCTGACCGGGGCGGGCGTCGCCGTCGTGGCGCGCGATGCACCGGGCGTCACGATCACCGCCGCCGACACGCTGGATGGCGGACGGATTGCCATGCTCCGCCTCGAGAATGTGGCCGCCGAGCTGGTTCCCTGTCCGCAGGCTGCGGCAGTTATTCAGGACGCGGTGCTGATGCATTCGGCCTATCTGCTCGGCCTGTCGGACCGAGCCTTCAACATCACGCTGGACTATCTGAAGGTGCGCGAGCAGTTCGGACGCCCGATCGGCAGCTTCCAGGCCCTGCAGCATCGCGCCACCGAGATCAAGATCCGGATCGAGCTGTTGCGCGCCGCCGTGATGGCGACGGCCGCCCGCTTCGATACCGGCGCGGATATCGCCAGCCGTGCCCGCGATGCCGACCGCTGCAAGCTGCGCGCGGCCGAAACCGCGATGCTGGTCGCGCGCGAGGCGGTGCAGATGCACGGCGCCATGGGCATTACCGACGAGGCCGATATCGGCCTGTTCGTCCGCCGCGCCATGACCGACGCCAATCTTTTCGGCGCGCCCATTGCGGTGCGCGCCCGGCTCGCCCGCACTCTGGAGGATGCCGCATGAGCACCGATTACAACGCCATGTCGGACGGCGATTTCCGCGCCATGATCCGCGATTTCGTCGAGAGCGAATATCCCGACATCCCCCGCTTTCCGCTGGAACGCCTGCACTGGGACGAGGTGAAGCCGTGGTACATGGCCCTGTCCCGGCGCGGCTTCCTGTGCCCGACATGGCCTGTCGAACATGGCGGCATGGGCCTTTCCGCCGGCAAGCACCTGATCATGATCGAGGAACTGGAGCGCTTCGGCGCGGCCCGCGTCCACGATATCGGCCCGGTCATGCTCGGGCCGCTGCTGCTGAAATACGGAACCGAAGAGCAGAAGACGCACTACCTGCCGCGCATCCTCTCGGGCCAGGACATCTGGGCGCAGGGTTATTCCGAGCCGGGCGCGGGTTCGGACCTTGCAGCCGTGCGCTGCGAGGCGGTGCGCGACGGCGATGAATGGGTCATCAACGGCCAGAAGACCTGGACCACGCTCGGCATGGACGCCAACTGGATCTTCATTCTCGCCCGCACCGACAAGACCGTGAAGAAACAGGCCGGAATCAGCTTTCTTCTGGTGCCGATGGACGCGCCCGGCGTCACCACCCGCAATATCGAGAACCTCGCCGGCGAGGCCGAATTCTGCGAGGTATTCTTCGACGATGTCCGCGTGCCGCTGGACCACATCGTCGGCGGCGTCAACGAAGGATGGACCGCCGCCAAGGCGCTGCTCGGACACGAGCGGGTCTTCATCGGCGCGCCCCGTCTTTCGGCAAGCGCGCTGGCAAGGCTTGCCCATCTGGCGAAGCGCAACGGCATCTGGAACGATCCGGTTTTTCGCGACCGCTATGTCGCGCTGGAATGCGACACGCGCGATCTGGGCGACCTGTTCCAGACCTATATGGACCGCCTGAAAGACGGACAGGAGATCGGCGCGGACGTCGCCATGCTGAAGATATTCCAGTCCGAGCTGTACCAGCGCATCTCGGAGCTGATCATGGAGATCGCCGGCCCCGAGGCTGGCCTGTCGCACCCGCCCGAAGGCGATCGTCGTCTGCATGCGGCGGCCACTTATCTCTCGGCGCGCCCGATCACGATCTTCGGCGGCTCGACCGAAATCATGCGCAATGTTCTGTCAAAGGCCGTACTGGGCCTGCCGAACTGAACCGTACGGCTTCATTAAATCATAGAATTGACTTTTAAACTCATAAGAGCCATGGTGGACATTATCGGGGCGTGGAGGCCGCGGTTATTTTTCCGGAAACGGATACCAAGGGAGGATTTCGCTTGTTTCATTCTAACCTCATGAAGGGCACGGTCGTGGCCGTTGCCATGCTGACCGCCCCGGCGGCCTTTGCCCAGGACGATGTAACGCTGCCGAAGACGATGATCTGGACGTCCTACGATCTCGGCTCGACCGGCTATGTCGAAGCCTCGGCCATGGCCGACGCGCTGGACAAGAAATTCGGCACCGCCGTGCGGCTGACGCCCTCGGGAACGGCCATTGGTCGCTTGCTGCCGCTGGTGCGCGGCCGCGCGAATTTCGGTTTCATGGGCAATGAGATTCTGTTCGCTTCGGATGGGACCTATGAGTTCGCGGCCGCCGATTGGGGCCCGCAGGACCTGCGGGTGCTGATGGGCCGCCCCGCCGCCGTCGGCCTTGTCGCCGGCAACGACACCGATGTCGAAACCATGGCTGACCTCAAGGGCGCCAGCGTCGGCTTCGTCGAGGCCAGCCCCTCGACCACGATGAATACCGAGGCCGCACTGGCCTTCGCCGGCCTGACGCCGGACGATGTGGAGAAGGTGATGTATCCCGGCTACGGCGCGATGATGTCGGCCTTCGTCGCTGGCGAGGTTGACGTCGTTCCGGTCACCACCACCGTGGCGGCACTACGTGAAGCCGAAGCCGGGCGCGGGTTCCACTGGCTGGACATGTCCGCCGACGATGCCGAGGGCTGGAAGCGCGTGACCGGGCGGGCAAGCCTGTTCCAGCCGATCACCATGACCAAGGGCGCCGGCATTTCCGAGGAAAACCCGGCCGAACTCTTGGGCTACAGCTATCCGCAGCTGACGACGCTGGCGACCACTGACGAGGACGAGGTCTACAACCTTCTGAAAGCGCTGGACCAGGCCTATCCGGACTACAAGGACGCCAATGCCGTGATGGCCAACTGGAAGCTGGAAGAGTCCGGCCGGACGCCGTCCGGCGCGCCTTTCCACCCCGGCGCGATCAAGTATCTCAAGGAACGCGGCATCTGGACGGAAGCCGACCAGGCCTGGAACGACCAGCGCATTGCCGAGATCGAAAAGAACAAGGAAATGTGGGCCGCCGCGACCAAAGCCGCCAAGGAGCAGGGTATCTCTTCGGACGGTTGGGTTGCTTTCTGGGAACAGTATCGTACTGAAAACGCACAGTAATCCTGCTCGGGCGCGGCCGTTTGCGCCGCGCCCGGCAATTCAGCCTCGCGCCCTGCCGACAGGATAAGGCCCATGTCTTCTCAGATCATTCCGAACGCTCCCGGCGCGGCCAGGTTCTGGCAGCAGGAGGCCCAGCGCATCTCGGGCGCTGCATGGTTCGCCGTCATGGCGCTGTCCACCGTGGGCATCGCCATCATCGTCAACCAGATCTTCAACCTGCAGATCCTCGGCTGGCGGCCGATCAGCACGGCCTATTACTACATCGTGCTGGGCCTGTTCATGCCGGTGGCCTTTCTCGGCACGCCGGCGCGCCAGGCCGATGCGAGCCGGGTGCGCTGGTATGACTGGGTGCTGGCGGTGGCGGCCTTCGGCATCTGCATCTTCTTCTCGACCCGGACCGACGCCATCCTCTACCAGGGCTGGGAATTCGAAGCCCCGCCTTATGTGGTCGTGATGGCCACGTGCCTCGTTCTTCTATCATTGGAAGCCGTGCGCCGCTGCGCCGGCCTGCCGCTGCTCATCATCTGCGCGATCTTCGCGACATTCCCCCTTTATACCGGCCATATGCCGGGCTTCCTGTGGGGCGCGCAGATGAGCTTCAGCGAGACGGTGCTCAGCCATTCGCTGGGCGTGGAAAGCATTATCGGCATCCCTCTGCGGGTGATCGCCGACCTTCTGATCGGCTTCATCCTGTTCGGTGTGGCGCTTACCGTTTCGGGCGGCGGCGCGTTTTTCATGGATCTCGCAAGCGCGCTCATGGGCCATGCGCGCGGCGGGCCGGCGAAGGTCGCGATCCTGTCCTCCGGCTTCTTCGGGTCGCTGTCGGGCAGCGTGATCTCCAACGTGATCTCGACCGGTTCGATGACCATCCCCACCATGAAGAAATGCGGCTATCCGGCGACCTATGCTGGCGCGGTGGAATCCTGCGCCTCGACGGGCGGCGCGCTGATGCCGCCGGTCATGGGCTCGGTCGCCTTCGTCATGGCGTCGTTCATGAACGTGCCCTATGCCGATATCATGGTCGCGGCGACCGTGCCCGCGCTGCTGTTCTATCTTGTGCTGCTGATCCAGACCGACTGCTATGCGGCGCGCAACGGGCTGAAGGGCCTCCCGCGCGACCAGTTGCCGAAGCTGTGGCTGGTGCTGCGCTCGGGCTGGATTTACCTCGTCTCGCTCGTTGCGCTGGTCTGGCTGCTGCTCGCCACCAATGCCGAGGCGAAAGCTCCCTTCTACATCACCGTGCTGCTGGTCCTGACCGCGCTGTGGCGCGCCCGCAAGGATGGCATCGGCAAGCCGATCGTCACCATGATCCTCGAGGTCGGGACGACCATCGGCATGCTGGTCGGGGTGCTCGCGGGCGTCGGCATGGTCGTCGGATCGCTGGCGATCACCGGCGTCGGCAATGCCTTCAGCCGCGAACTGCTGCAATATGCCGGCGGCAATCCCTATCTGCTGCTGCTCTTCGGCGCGGCCACCAGCTTTATCCTCGGCATGGGGATGACGGTTTCGGCCTGCTATATTTTCCTGGCGGTGGTCCTCGCGCCGGCGCTGACGGAGGCGGGATTCAGCCAAATGGCCGCTCACCTCTTCATCCTCTACTGGGCGATGCTGTCCTACATCACGCCGCCGGTGGCGATGGCTGCCGTCGCCGCCGCCTCGATCGCCAAGGCACCCGCCATGCAGACCGGCGTGACCGCGATGCGGCTTGGCGCGCTGCTGTTCGTGCTGCCCTTCCTGTTCGTGCTGAACCCGAACCTGATCCTCGAAGGCGACGCGCTGCATGTCACGATGGCGGTCGGCACGGCCATCGTCTCGATCCTGATGCTGTCGGCCGCGTCGGAACGCTGGATCTATATCCTCAACCGCTCCGCCAGGGGCTGGGAGGCGGTGGTCCTGCTTATCGGCGGGTTGTGCCTGCTGGTGCCGGAACGCATGTCCGACCTGATCGGGTTCGCCGCACTGGCGCTGGTCATGGGCCACGGCCTGCTGACGCGCAAGAAGGAGATTGCCGCATGACCGCTCTATCCGTTCCCCTGCCCGATGGCATCACGCTTCATGCCCGCATCGACGGCCCCGAGGGCGCGCCCTGCGTCGTCTTCGCAAACTCGGTCCTCACCGACATGTCGATCTGGGACGCACAGGCCGATGCGCTTTCGGACCGGTATCGCGTGCTGCGCTACGACCAGCGCGGGCATGGCGCGTCGGAGGCGAGCGCGGGCGCGATGGATTTCGCCCGCTACGGCGCCGACCTGCTGGCGGTCATGGATGCGGCGGGCGTGGACCGCTGCGCCGTGGCCGGCCTGTCCATGGGCTGCCCCACGGCGCTTGCGGCACTTGCCGCGGCACCCGACCGCTTCGCCGCCTTCATCGCCGTTGATGGCGTGATGCGCAGCGCCCCCGGCCGCGCGGCCTTCTGGACCGAGCGGCGCGAAACGGCGCTAAGCGACGGCATGGAAGCGATCGCCGCCTCTACCGCGCCGCGCTGGCTGCCGGGCGAGGCCGAGGACAACGCACTCAGCGCCCGTCTTCGCGCGATGATCGCGGGAACCAGCGTCGAGGGCTTTGCCGCCGCGACCTATGCGCTTTCGGATTATGACCAGACCACCGCGATCACCTGCCCGGTGCTGGGCATCGCCGGCGCCGAGGACGGCGCCATGCCCGACGCGGTGTCGAAACAGTTCGGCGGCATCCCCGGCGCGCGGATCGCGATCATACCCGGCGCGGGCCATCTGCCCAACTTCCAGAAACCCGAGGCCTTCAACGACGCCCTGCTGGCCTTTCTCGACCAGAACTACCCGACCACGAAGGAGCAAGCCTGATGCCAGGACCGCTGTCCCATATCCGCGTCCTCGATCTCAGCCGTATCATGGCGGGGCCGTGGAGCGGCCAGATCCTGGCCGATCTGGGCGCCGACGTCATCAAAATCGAGCGCGCGGGCGAAGGCGACGACACCCGCCGCTGGGGCCCTCCCTTCCTGAAGGACAAGGACGGAAAGCCGACCAAGGAATCGGGCTATTACCTTTCGGTCAATCGGGGAAAGCGCTCGGTCGCGCTGGACCTGAAATCGGAAGAGGGCCGCGCTGCCGTGCGCGCGCTCGCCGCCCAGTCCGATATCGTGCTTGAGAATTTCAAGGCCGGAACACTGGAGCGGATGGGGCTTGGCTATGAGGATCTGCGGCAGGTAAACCCGCGCCTGATCTATTGCTCGATCACCGGATTCGGCCTTACCGGACCGATGAAGGACGACGCTGCCTACGACTTCATGATCCAGGCCATGGGCGGGCTGATGAGCGTAACCGGCGCGCCCGACGATGCGCCTGGCGGCGGCCCGCAGAAGGTGGGCGTCCCGATCGTCGACATCATGACCGGCATGTATGCCACGATCGGGGTGCTGGCGGCGCTCGCCAATCGCGAGAAAACCGGCAAGGGCGATCATATCGACCTCGCCATGCTGGACGTCTCGGTCGCGATGCTCGCCAATCAGGCGATGAACTATCTGGTCTCGGGCACCCCGCCGGTCAGGCGCGGCAACCGGCATCCGAACATCCAGCCCCAGAATGTCTATCCGGTGGCCGACGGCCACATCGTGCTGGCCGTTGGCAATGACGGACAATTCCGCAAATTCGCCGAGGTGATCGGCATGCCGGAACTGGCCGACAATCCCGATTTCGCCACCAATCCCGGCCGGGTGGAGAATCTGCCCGCGCTGGAGGCGATCCTGTTTGAGGCGCTGGCGAAGAATGGCGTTGACCACTGGGTTGCGGCCTTCGCAAGGGCCGGCGTCCCCTCCGGGCCGATCAACACCGTGGATCGCGTCTTCGAGGAACCGCAGGTTCAGCACCGAAAGATGCTGCGCGACATCCCGCATCCATTGAGCGGAGATCTGAAACAGGTCGTCAGCCCCCTGAATTTCCGCAACGCGCCTCTGTCCTTCGACAAGGCCCCACCGCTCCTCGGCGAACACACGGACGACGTTCTGCGCGCGCTGGGACTGGAGACAACAGCATGAACGACCAGACCACGCCTGCCCGCCCGAACGGAGGCCGGATCAGCTTCCCCACGCCCGATACGATGACGGCAGAACAGCGCCAGGTCTACGAGCAGATCGTCTCCGGCCCAAGGGGGACGCTGGTTGGGCCGCTGCGCGCGGCGCTGCACAATCCGGCGCTCGCCGACCGCTGGCAACGCCTGGGCCAGGTGCTCCGGTTCGAGACGTCTATCCCCACGCATCTCAACGAACTGGCGATCCTGGTAACCGCGCGGCGCTGGAACAGCGATCTGGAATGGGGCATTCACGCCGGCGACGCCGAACGCGCCGGACTACCCCAGGCTTACATGCAGGCGATCCGCGATGGGGATTCCCCCGATTTCGGCAACGACGACGCGGCCCGCGAGGTCTATGAATTCGCCCGCCAGCTGCTGCAGACCGGCAATGTCGAGGACACGGCCTATGACGCCATTCTTGTCCGCTGGGGAGAGATGGGCGCGGTCGAACTGACGGCGGTGATCGGTTACTATTCGATGGTGGCAATGACGCTGAACGTCCATCGGGTTCCCCTGCCCGCCGGCATGGACGCGCCCCTTGACGGTCCCCGCGGCCAGCTCTTCACCATGCCTCCGGCGAAGGAGAGCTGATGTTCTACGATCCCCGCCATCAGCCCCACGGCCTGCCGCACAATCCGTGGCTGGCCCTGATCGTGCCGCGGCCCATCGGCTGGATCTCGACCCTGTCGCCATCGGGCGTGGCCAACCTTTCGCCTTATAGCTGCTTCAACGCGATTTCAGGCAAGCCGCCCTTCGTGATGTTCTCCTCCGACAGCCCCAAGCACAGCTATACCAACGCGGAGGCGACGGGCTATTTCTGCGTCAATATCGCAACCTACTCGCTGCGCGAGGCGATGAACCTGAGCTCCGCCTCATGGCCGGAGGGCGTGGACGAATTCGCCGAGGCCGGGCTGACGGCCGTGCCCTGCGAAAACATCCCCTGCCCCCGCGTGGCGGAATCGCCCGTGGCCGTGGAATGCATCGTGTCGCAGACGCTGACGCTGACGCCCTCGACCGGAGCCGAATGCACCAACCGCATCGTCATCGGCGAGGTGGTCGGCATCCATATCGATGAAAGCGTGCTCAGCGATGACGGGCTTGTCGATGTCGAACTGCTGCAGCCGCTCGGTCGGATGGGCTATATGGAATACACGGTCCCGCCGCGTTCGTTTACAATGACACGACCCCTCCTGGGCCCTGACGGAAAGATCAAGCCATGAGCCATGAAACCCTGAGGCTGACGGTGGCGGACCACATCGCCACCATCACCATCGCCCGCCCGCCGGTGAATGCCCAGAACAACCGCTTTCGCGAGGAACTGGCCGGGGTGGTGGACAGCCTTGGCGACCGGCCCGACGTGCGCGTCATTGTGCTTACCGGCGAGGGCAAGGCTTTTTCCGCCGGCGCGGACCTCGCCGAGCGTCCGACCCAGGAGCCGGGACATTACACCGCCCACAACCGCCGCGTCCGGGCGAGCTTCGACTGCCTGCTGGAATGCCCCAAGCCGATCATCGCCGCCGTCAACGGCGCGGCCATCGGCGCCGGCTGCGTGACCGCGCTCTGCTGCGATATCATCGTGGCCTCGGAAAAGGGCTTCCTGCAGATGACCGAGGTGAATGTCGGCCTTGCGGGCGGGGTCGCCCACGTACGCCGCCATTTCGGCGAGAGCGACGCGCGGCTGCTGATCATGACAGCACGGCGCATTTATGGACCCGACCTGCTGCGCATGAACGTCGCCTCGGCATGCACCGCGCCCGAGGAGTTAATGGAGACTGCCATGGGCATCGCCGCCGACATCGCGAAGGCCAGCCCCTCCGCCGTGCGCGCAGCGAAGAAGTCTTTTCAGGTGACCGAAGGTATGTCGATCTACGACGCCTACCGGTTCGAGCAGTCCCAGACCAAGGCTCTGTCCACTTCGGAAGACACCGCCGAGGCGATGGCCGCCTTTCGCGAAAAGCGCACGCCGGTCTTCAAGGGCTCTTAGCGCAGCTTGACCTCGATCTTCATCATGTCGCCGCGATAGATGCCGTTGGCCAGGAGGACAATATCGCCGTGCTGGTCGACGGCGATGCGCTGGACCTTGGCGATGGGGTCGCCGATCGAAACGTTCAGCTCCGTCGCGGTCTCGAGATCGGCGGAGCCGATGGTGACGATCTGGACGGCATCCTCGATCGTGTGGCCCGGAAGGTCGTGGGCGATCCGCATGGCGGTGATGCGCGAGTAGGATTCATCCGGTATCAGCGGCGAAATGCGCTCGTCGACATAGACGTCGCCGATCATGAAGGGCGCGCCGGCGCGACTGTGGCGTCGCTTCAAATGCCGGTATGACGGCGCCGGCCTGCCGATATCGCTTTCCCGCCGGGGCAGCATGACGCCGCGCTCATCGCCCAGAATGTCGATCGTCGCGTTATCGCGCGCGATCAGCAGACCGGACCAGTCGGTCTTGACCTCGCACCACAGGTCGCGGTTCGGACGCTCGACGACGAAGGTGCCCTTGGCGCGATAGCGCTCGATCAGGCCCTCGCCCTCGATGATATCCAGCGCCTGCCTGATGGTCATGGTCGCGACGCCGCATTGCTCGGCCAGTTCCTTGACGGTCGGAATTTTCGCGCCGATGTCCCATTCGCCCGTCTCGATCCGTCGCCGGAACAGGCCGGCCAATTGGATGTAGCGCGAGACATTGCTCTTCTGCAGCGCTATTGCCGTCGCGTTCGTCATCGAAGTCATAGTCTGCACCTTCGTCCTTTTTTCGTTTTTCACCTTAGCCGTCCGGCGCAGTGTCATAAAGGGCTGAGCTAGGCTTTTGATACAAGTTGCGATCGCAGGGCCTCAGCCATTGAAGCGCAGTTTCCCGGCGGTCACGTCGGCCCCGTCCGGCGCGTCATCCACGATCGCGGTGGCTGCGACCGACGGACGCGCGGCCCAACCCGCCTCCAGCTTCGCAAGTTGCGGGAAATGATCGCGCCAGTTGGCGTCGCTCCAGCGGAAATCGAGCTGCCCCAGGGCACAAACGATTGCGACATGGCCAAGGCCGAAGGGCGTTGCCGCCAGCGCCGGGGTCTCGGCCTCCAGCGTGGCCATGACGGCACGCGCCTTGGCGCGCCAGCCCTCGGTCACGGCATCCCAGGGACCGGAGGGACGGGAAAGTTCCGTGCGCCACAGGAGCAGCAGATCGATCAGCCCGTCGCCGAGCGCCTGCCAGCGCAATTGCACAAAGCGCCTGTCCCCCAGGAGGCTGCCGCCCGCACGGTGATCGAGATATTCGCAGATCACGCGGCTGTCGAACAGCGCGGTGCCATCCTCGACGACCAGCGTCGGGATCTTGCCGAGAGGATTGTCGGCCATGACTGCGGCATTGGGCGGCAGATGCATGGCGACGACGGAGCGGACCTGTTCGACCTGGTCCAACTGCCCCGTTTCGTGCAGCACGATCATGACCTTGCGCACGAATGGCGAGCGCGGCGACCAATGCAATTTCATCGCATGCTTCATGAAGGTCAGCCTTTCCGTTCTTCAACGATATCGTTCAGCACCTTGTCAACGGGGCCGGCGGCGAAACCGTGGCCGATCGCCTCCGCCAGCCGCGCCTGATCGCCGGCGATGACGGCGCGATCCTGATGGGCGGCCCACCAAAGCGGACCGCCGCGAAAGCGCGGAAATCCATAACCGTTGCAGAGCGTCACATCCACATCCGATGGGCGCTGCGCCACGCCCTCGGCCAGAAGAAGCGCAGCCTCGTTGACGATGGCGGCGAGCAACTGGCGCTGAATGACGTCTTCCTCGATTTCGGCGGGCGCGATACCGGCTGCCTGCCGCGCCTTGTCTATCACGTCTGCAACCTGATCGGAGGGCACGGGCTTGCCTTCGGGATAATCATACCACCCGCCTTTGGTCTTGCGGCCAAGCCGCCCCATCTCGCAGAGCGTATCGGGAATCGTGACATAGCGCGCGGCGGGGTCGCGCGTCGGCGCCTGCCGCTTGCGCATGGCCCAGGCGATGTCGAGACCCGACATATCGGAGACGGCAAACGGGCCCATGGCGAAGCCGAAGGCGGTCGCGGCCCGATCCACCTGCTGCGGCGTTGCGCCATCCAGCACCAGCAATTCGGCGCGACGCCGATAGGCGGCGTAGATGCGGTTGCCGATGAACCCCTCGGCCACGCGCGCGACCACAGGCTGCTTGCCGAGCTTGCGCGCAAGCTTCAGCGCGGTCGCAAGCGTGGCGTCGTCGGTGGCATTCGCGCGCACCACCTCGATGAGCGGCATCACATCGGCGGGACTGAAGAAATGCAGCCCCGCCACGCGGCCCTTGTGTGCGAGCCCTTCGGCCATCGCGTTGATATCCAGATAGGAGGTGTTGGTGGCAAGCATTGCGTCCTGGGCCAGCACGCGCTCGAGCCGCCCAAGCACGTCGCGCTTGACCGCCATGTCCTCGAACACGGCCTCGATGGCAAGGTCGCAACCCGACAGCGCCGCAAAATCCGTCGCGCCGGTGAGGGCGGCGTTGCGGCGGGCGGCCTCGTCAGGCGCCAGCCGGCCCTTTTCGACCGCCGCGTCAAGGCTGGCCCGAACCGCGGACACGGCATTGGCCAGACTATCTTCATCGCGTTCGATGAGAATGACCGGCAGGCCGGCGGCGAGGAAGCAGCGGACAATCCCCTGCCCCATCGTGCCGCCGCCGATCACGCCGACCGACCCGATCGCGCGCGCAAGCCCCATGTCCAGACCATCCACCACGCCGGCACGACGCTCGGAGAAGAACAGATGCCTGAGCGCGGTCGCATCCTCGGCCACGCGCAGACGCTGGAAGACCGCACGCTCGTCCGCCAGTGCGTCACGTCCATCCGCCTCGGCGGCGCGGCGTATGAGTCGGATCACTTCGGCGACGTTGGGACGGCCCTTGCCGCGACTGAGCGCCTTGTCCGCCGCCGCGTCCACCGCGGCCGGGTCGTCCGTCGGCGGCGACAGCGCCAAAGCTGCGCGCTTCGGCCGGGCGGCTTCGGCCAGAAAGGCCAGCGCGCCTGCCAGAAGATCACCCTCGACCACACGATCGACGAGACCGATGGCCAAAGCCTCGCCCGCCGGAATGCGGCGGGCGGCGCAGATCAGATCGATCGCGCGGGCAAGCCCCGTCAGCCGCGGCAGGCGCTGCGTGCCGCCCGCGCCCGGCACGAAACCGAGGCCGACTTCCGGCAGGCCGACCATCGTGTGCGGCGCGGCCAGCCGGTAATCGCAGCCGAGCGCCAGCTCCAGCCCGCCGCCCAGCGCAACGCCATGCATGGCCGCCACGACGGGAAAGGGCGCATCCTCGACCAGCCGGATCACGTCGGGCAGTTCGGGCCATTCCAGCTTGCTGTCGAATTCCTTCAGATCGGAACCGGCGATGAAGCAGCGCCCGTCGCCGATGATCACCACGCCGCTCGCGCCGTTGCGCGCCGCTTCGGCAAGTCCGTCCGCCAGACCCTTGCGAACGGCGTGAGACCCAGCATTGACCGGCGGATTGCGGATCGTCAGAACGGCCACGCCATCGACCATCCGCATCTCCACGCACGCCTTGTCCTGCTGATCTGTCGGCATGGCGTTTCTCCCTGTTCATTTCATCGAAACCGAACCTAAATTACATTAAGCTAGTTGTATAGCTCTAATCGATGAGGCAAGCTGTCGCCGGCAAACAGGAGGAGACCGGGATGATGCCCTTCGAAAGACTGCGGGTGATCGACGCCACCCATGTGCTGGCAGGTCCGTTCGCGGCCTATCAGATGGCCGTCATGGGCGCCGATGTGATCAAGATAGACCGGCCCGGCGACCCCGATCAGGTTCGTCTGCAGGGGCCTGACAGGGAATTGAGCGCGGCCGGAATGGGCACGACCTACCTGGCCCAGGGCGCCAACAAGCGGTCCGCCGCCCTGGATCTGAAGACCGCCGGCGGCCAGGAGGCGCTCAAGGCGCTTTTGAAGGATGCGGACGTCTTCATCGAGAACTATCGACCAGGCGCGCTCGCCGCGCTTGGCCTAGGCTATCAGGATATTGCGCGGATCAATCCGCGCATCGTCTATTGCTCCGTCTCGGCCTTTGGCCAGACCGGGCCGCGCGGGCCGGAAACCGGCTATGATTTCGTGTTCCAGGCCGTCGCCGGGCTGATGGCCCTCACCGGAACGGAGGAAAGCGGGCCGCTGAGGGCCGGGGCGCCCGTGGTCGATTACGCCACCGGCTACATGACCGCCTTTGCCATCACCGCCGCACTCTATCATCGCGAGCGCACGGGACGCGGCCAGCATATCGATCTTGCCATGTTCGACGCCACGCTGATGCTGATGAGCACGCATGTCACGGCGCTGACGGCGGGCGGCAAACCCCCTCACCCCGAAGGCAACCGCTTCAACGTGGCCGGCGTCGGCGCCTATGACACGGCCGATGGATTGCTGATGCTGGGCGCCGCGAACATGCGCCAGCAGAAGCGCCTCTGGCTGGCTCTTGGCCGTCCCGATATGGTCAAGACCGCCCATGCCGATCGCATCGACGCCCATGCCGAGGAGGCCGCCGTGCTGCGCGAAGCGATGCTGACCCGAACGGCGTCCGACTGGGAGGCCTTCTTCCGCCACCATGGCGTGCCGGCGGGCAAGGTGCGGCCGATGGAGGAGGCCCTCGCCGACCCGCAACTGAACCATCGCGGCGTGCTGCAACCGCTGCCGCAACCCCTTGGCCGCGCCGGGGAATACCGCGTGCCGGTGGCGCCCTTCCTGATGTCCGAAAGCAATCCGACAGTGCGAAGCCCGCCGCCGGCTCTCGGCCAGCATACAAGGGAAGTCCTGGCCGAGGCGGGCATTGATGACGGCCGGATCGCCGCGCTGATTTCCGAGGGCGCGGCTGTCCAGGCTTTATAAAGTTGTAAAATCATGTTTTTGATTTATTGTGTGACTGCCGCGCCGTGCGGCTGAAACCCTTGGAGGAGGAAACATGAAGACCATACTCGCAGCGATGGGACTGACCCTCGCGCTGACAGGAGCCGCGATGGCCGCCGGGATGCAGGAAAAGACCGTCATGAAAGGGGATCACCAGGTCGGCTATTCGGTCAGGGGCGATGGACCGCTGGTGGTGATGATTGCCTCGACCGGCCGAGGCTCGGCCGAGTTCGCCCCGCTCGCCGACCGTCTGGCCGAACGCGGCTACAAGGTAGCCCTGCCCGAACCGCGCGGCATCGGCCAGAGCAACGGCAAGATGGAGGACGTCAGCTTCCACGATTTCGGCGATGATTTCGCCGCCGTGATCGAACAGGAGGGCGGACCGGCCATCGTCGCGGGCCATGCCTATGGCCAGTGGATCGCCAAGACCGTGGCCGCCGATCACCCTGACCTGGTCAGCGGCGTCGTTCTGCTGGCGGGCGGCGCCAAGTCGTGGCCGCCGGAACTGTCGGACGCGATCACCATGATCAACGACCCGAACTCGACCCGCGATCAGAAGATGCAGGGGCTGATGCTGGCCTTCTTCACCGACGAGGAAACCGCCGAGCCATGGCTGGAGGGTTGGCATCAGGACGTCACCCAGAGCCAGCGCGCGGCGCGCAAGCAGACCGATCGCGACAGCTACTGGTCGGGCGGCACCGCACCGATCCTCGACCTGCAGGGCGGTTCCGACCCGTTCCGCCCCGAGGAATCGCGCAACGAGGTGCGCGACGAACTGGGCGCCGACCGCGTGACGGTCGTGGTGATCGACGGGGCGAGCCACGCCCTGCCCGCCGCCAAACCCGTCGAGACGGCGGACGCCATCGCCGACTGGGCGGACGGCATCGTCAAGCAGTAGGCCCTTGGATCGGACCATCGGGCGCGCGAAGACAGCGCCCGATGGCCGCATACCTTGTTGCGACGCGACAGATCAACAGGACCATCATCGTTGCAGGGCCCGCGGCCGGGCACCCCTGCTGGCCCAAATAATACTTGACTATAATATTCATATTTGATTTCTCAAGGCAGGATTTTCGAGCCTTCGAACGAAGGCCTGCCAGAGGAGTCGCGAATGTCAAATCGTCTTGGAATGGTGTCGGCGGTTATCGGGTTGCTTTGCCTTTCCGCACCGGCCGCCGCTCTGGCGGAAAGCGCGTTCACCGATCATCGCGGAAAGACGATCACGTTCCAGACGCCGCCGGAGCGGGTCGTCACGATTGTCCGTTCCGCACCGATCATCTATCGGGCGGTCGACGGGACGGCCGACCACATTGTCGGGATGAACAAGGACTCCCTCGACCGCTATTTCACCGAGGGCATCTACACCGAAATCATCCCGGAAATGTCGAAGATCAGCACGAGTGCCGCGCAGGAGGGCTTCGTGCCGAACGTCGAGGCGATCCTGGCCGAAAAGCCGGATGCGGTGATCCAGTGGACCCACGACGAGAAGCTGATCGAGCCGCTTGAACGGGTCGGCCTGACCGTTGTCGGCTGGCAGTGCTGCACGGAGCAGGACAGGCTCGATTACCTGACGCTGACCGGCTACATGACCGGCCGCAACGACCGGGCGCAGGCCATTCTCAAGTCCCAGTCCGATGCTCTCGAAGCGCTCGGCGACAAGGTGTCAGACCTTGAGGAAGCCGATATGCCGTCCGTCCTGCATATCGACCAGATCGGCGATCAGTTCCGCGTCATCGCCAACGGCTCGCAGGACCTATCCCTCAGCGGCGTGACCAACCCGGCGGCCGATGGCAGCGGCGAGTGGTGGCGCACGGTCGACATGGAGCAGCTCCTGGTCTGGAATCCGGACATCATCGTCATTCCGGCCTATGCCGCCGAGCTCAACCCGCAGGATTTCTTCGACGATCCGCTGCTCGCGAACATGGCGGCGGTCAAGGCCAGGCGCGTCTACAAGCAGCCGGTCTTCGCCAGAACCCCGGACGCGCCGGAAATCTTCCTGACCTCGGTCTGGCTCGCGGCGATCGCCCACGGCACCGACTATGCGCCGGAATTCAAGACCCAGATCGGGGATGTCTACAGGCTTATCTACGGCGCCGATCTCTCCGGCGCCCAGATCGAGGCCATTCTCGAAAGCGACAGCAACGCGCCTGCATCCGACTATGCCGAAACCTTCGGCTGAGGCTGCGCCCGAAAACAGGTCTACCGTCCCGGCGGGACGAAAACTGACGACAATTGCCGTGCTGCCGGGCCTTATCGTGCTGCTGGTAGTGGCAGTCCTGTATTCCGTGACGATTGGCCGCTATGATCTCTCGATCAGGGAGGTCGCCCTGATCCTGATCGAAAACATCCATCCGCTTGTCGTGCCCTATTGGGATCCGGTCAAGGAGGTCGTCGTCGAGCAGGTGCGTCTGCCGAGAATACTCGCCGCCGTTCTCATCGGCTTCGGCCTGTCCATTTCAGGGGCGTCGCTGCAGGGGTTGTTCCGCAATCCGCTCGTCGATCCGGGCATCATCGGCGTCACGGCAGGCGCTGGTTTCGGCGGTACGCTTGCCATTCTTCTCGGCCTCCAGGGCTATGGCCTGATGCTGACGGCCTTTCTGTTCGGCCTCGGCAGCGTGCTTCTGGTCAAGCTTCTCTCGACGGTACGCGGGCGCACCAGCATGCTGACGCTGGTGCTTGCCGGCGTGGTGATCTCGGCGTTCTTCTCGGCGGCGATTTCGATCGCCAAGCTTCTGGCCGACCCGTTCCAGAAACTGCCTTCAATAACGTACTGGCTCATGGGCAGCATCGCATCCAGCAGCTATTCGGACGTGCTGCTGATCCTTGTTTCCGTGGCGCCGGCCTCCATCGCGATCTATCTGCTGCGGTTTCAGATCAACATCATGTCGCTCGGCGAGGAGAAGGCACGGGCGCTCGGCGTCCGCGTCGTTCTCGTGCAATGGATCATCCTTTTGACCTCCGCGCTGATATCGGCCGGGGTTGTCGCGACCTCGGGCATCATCGGCTGGGTCGGTCTTGTCATTCCCCACGTCGCCCGCGCCCTCGTTGGCGCGGACCACCAGCGCATGCTGCCGGTTGCCGGCGTTCTCGGCGCAATCTACCTGCTGATGGTCGACAATCTGGCGCGCACCCTGACCACCGCCGAAATTCCGCTTGGCATCATCACGGCGCTCATCGGTGTGCCGGTCTTCGCGGTCATTCTGCGCCGCCTGCACGCGAAAGGAGGCTGGGCCGGTGATTGAAGCCCGTGACCTCACCGTGGAGAGAGGCGGCCGGACGATTCTGGAGGGATACAACCTCCGCCTCGACAAGGGCCGCACCCTCGCCATCCTCGGCGCAAACGGGGTCGGAAAGACGACTCTGATCAGCGTCCTGACGGGGCTCATCCAGCCAAGATCCGGAAGGCTTATGGTCCACGGACAGGTCGGTTTCGTGCCGCAACTCTTCGAAGTGTCGTTTGCCTATTCCGCCCTGGACATCGCCCTGATGGGACGCGCGCGGCATCTCGGGCTCTTCGGCGCGCCGGGACGCAGGGACTACGAGATCGTCCGTCACTTCCTCTCCATGCTCGGCATCGAGGCTCTGGAGACGCAGGCCTTCAATGCGTTGAGCGGCGGTCAGCGGCAATTGGTGATGATCGCCCAGGCCCTTGCTTCGGAATGCGATCTTCTGGTGCTGGACGAACCCTGCGCGGCGCTGGATTACAAGAACCAGGACAAGGTTCTGGAACTCCTTCACCGGCTGCAGGTCGAGCGTGGCATGACGATCGTCTTTTCCACCCACATGCCGCAGCATGCCGTCGAAATCGCAACGGACGTGCTGCTGATGACCAGCGGGAGCCGCTATGTCTGCGGCCCGACTGAACAGGCCCTCGACGCCAACAATCTGAGCGAACTCTACGATCTGCCGATCGCGCGGGCGGATTTTTCCGGCACGAAAAAACATACCTATGCGCCGCTGTTCCGTCACCGGGGAGAGAAAACCGATGCCTGACCTCCGTGCCCCCACAAAGGGAATTGCCTACATCCACTGGGGCAATAGCTGGCAGATTCGCAGCTTCCGGGATTTCCGCCACCATCTCGACGATCTCATCTACATAGATGACCTGCCGAAGGTGGATCTTTCGGCCTACAAGGCCGTTGTCATGCCCGATGCGATGGATGCCGAGGCAGCCCGGCCCCATGCCGGGCAGCTCAATGCCTACCTGCACAATGGCGGCTTCCTCGTCGTCATGCTCCAGGGCCACGCCGACTGGCTGGACATTCCCGGCCTGAAGTGGTCACCAGGCAATTGTCGCGACTGGCTGTGGTGGACGAAGGGGGACAAGCTCGAAATCCGGCTGAGCGAGCCGCGCCATCCGATCACCGAGGCGATGCCGCTTGCCCACATGAGCTGGCATTGGGGCGGATCCTACAACGTGCCGGACGGCGCGCGCTCGATCCTGGAGATCGAGGACGACGGCGGCAGCCTCTTCCTTGATTTTCCGGCACTTCCCGGCGGCGGTCGGCTGTTGCTGGCCTCCCTCGATCCGCATTCGCACAATGGCCAGCGGTTCATGCCGGCAACGACCCGGTTCCTACAGTCCTTCTACCCCTGGCTGAACCGGGAACTCGGGATCGAAAGGCGAAAGCCGAACCGCTTTACCTATCTCCAGTGCAGCCATGTCCCGAGCGAATGGCAACCCGACTGGATCGGCCCAAACCTGGAAGCGGAAGGGTTTGAAGTGAGGTTCGCGCCCCTCTACGAACTCGGCCCCGACCTGCTGGCGGCAACCGACACGCTCTATCTGCCAAGCAGCCATGACGAGATCTTCCTGAAGCGCAGGGCGGACGACCTGCTCGGCTTTCTTGCGCAAGGCGGCAACCTGATCATCTGCGCCGAGCCCTGCCAGCCCTGGCTTCCGTTCATGGCCCCGTTCCGGGCCGTCCCGCCCCGCCCTTTCGCCAATATCAAGGTCCGGGTGCGCGACGATCGCTTCGGAATATTCGGCAATTTCGGCGAGGGCTTCGACGGCTGGAAGGGCATTTACGGCCAATATGCGCGCGGCTGGACGGATGCACCGCCAGGCGCGATCTGGCTGACGGATGTGGGCACGGAGATGGACCCGAAACCGGCGGACTGGCTCTGGCAGTATCCAGCGGACGACGAGCGGGGCGGCTACGTCTTCATGCACAATGGAGACAACATGACCCGCTATCCGGATCACGGACCCGAGAAGGAAGCCCTTGTCGCCAACATCGCCAAGGCACTCCAGAGACTTTCGATCGGCGACCTGCTGATGTGAGGATTGCATCAAGCCGGCCTCGCGACTCTTGCCCCGTGCGGCGGATTTTCGTGTCCGTCATCTCAACGGAATTCTCCGTGTAGATCAGTCCGCGCACCCGCAACCCGACCCAAAAGCTGCGGATCGATAATATCTAGTCCGCGTCTGCTTCTGGATATTCGACCGGCTCCTTTTGCAGAGCGGGTGGGCTGGTTTCCGTATTCATTGTCATAATGCTGGCGGCGAGGCCGATCTTCCTGAACTCCGTGGGACTGACGCGGAAGTAGCGGCGGAACACTTTGGCAAAATAGTTTGGGTCGGCGAAACCGGCCATGCCGGAGACTTCCTTGACGGTATGGTCGCCGCTTGCCAAAAGCCGGGTCGATTGTTTCAGGCGGCGCAGAAGTACATATTCTGCGGGCGGCATGCCCTCCGACTGTGCAAAGAGCCGTGAGAAATGCGAGCGGCTGAAGCCCGAGATTTCCGCCAGCCTGTCCACCGGCAACGGCTTATCGAGATTGGCATCGATGTAATGGATGACCCGCTGCATCGCCCGGCTTTCCACCGGCGGCATGGTGTGAACGCCGAAAACGTCATCATAAAGCAGCATGGTCACCTCATAGGCGACGGCGGAGGCCCGGGCCGGGGTGTCGGTTTCCGATGAAAGCAGGCGTGCGAGACAATCGGCAAGCTGGTTGACTGTCTCCTCCTTGAGTTTCAGCACCGGGCCGGTGGTCGCCAGAACCGCTCTTTGGATGCGCATCGCCTCCTCGCCGTTGAGCGAAATCCAGAAGAATTCCCAGTAACCGTCCTCCTCCAGCCAGTAACGGTGGTTGTGTGGGATGAGGGTGAGCATGGTTTCACCCGGACGGATACGATAGGTCTGGTTCTCGAAACGCAGGTTTCCCGCACCGGCAATCGTGTACTGGATCACCGAGAACGGGCTCTGGCCGCGACGCCTTCCATCCCACTGATAGTCCGGCTTGGTTCGGATTTCATAGCCGGCGCTGACCGGCATGGCATGCAGGTCCTGATGGCCGCGAGGCAGGGAAATCAGCCGCCCGATCGGCGCTTTTGCCCGCAATTCCTGCAGCACAAAATTACCCATGAAAGCACAATCCCTCTCTGTAATGTTCTCCTGTCTGCTGCATAATGCGCGTCAGGAGTTTGAAAACAAGCGCTACAGCCAATACATTTCGGCCTGGGCCACGCCTTTCGGTGCGGCCCGGTGGACCGGTATCTGTTGCGTTGGATTTTACCCTGCATGTTGGTCTTAGTTCAGGGAGGCGGCTATGAGCGCTTTCAAAATAGCCATTATCGGCGCTGGCAGCGTCGGTTTCACCAAGACGCTGTTCAAGGATATTCTGTGCGTTCCGGAGTTCGCGGACATCGAAGTGGCGCTGACGGATATCAGCGAGAAAAATCTGACGATGGTGAAAACCATCCTCGAGAAGATCGTCGAGGCCAACGGCCTGCCGACCACCATCACCGCGACCACAGACCGCCGCAAGGCAATCGAGGGCGCGCGCTATGTGATTTCCTGCGTGCGCGTCGGCGGGCTTGAGGCTTACGCCGACGATATCCGCATTCCGCTGAAATACGGCGTCGACCAGTGCGTTGGCGATACGATCTGCGCCGGCGGCATTCTCTATGGCCAGCGCAACATCCCGGTCATTCTGGATTTCTGCAAGGACATCCGCGAAGTGGCCGAGCCCGGCGCCCGCTTCCTCAACTATGCCAATCCGATGGCGATGAACACCTGGGCAGCCAATGAATACGGCAAGGTCGAGACGATCGGCCTGTGCCACGGCGTCCAGCACGGCGCGGAGCAGATCGCGGAAGTGCTCGGCGTAAAACAGGACGAACTCGACTATATCTGCTCCGGCATCAACCATCAGACCTGGTTCACCGATCTGCGCGTCAACGGCCGCAAAATCGGTAAAGACGAGTTGATCGCGGCCTTCGAGGCGCATCCGGTGATCTCGAAGCAGGAAAAGGTCCGCATCGACGTACTGAAGCGCTTCGGGGTCTACTCGACCGAAAGCAACGGCCACCTGTCCGAATACCTGCCCTGGTATCGCAAGCGCCCGGAGGAAATCACCCGCTGGATCGACATGTCAGACTGGATCCATGGCGAAACCGGCGGCTATCTGCGCTACACGGCGGAAAACCGCAACTGGTTCGAGACGGAATATGAC
The DNA here is from genome assembly GCF_002043005.1 of Martelella mediterranea DSM 17316. NCBI lineage: Bacteria > Pseudomonadati > Pseudomonadota > Alphaproteobacteria > Hyphomicrobiales > Aurantimonadaceae > Martelella > Martelella mediterranea. The sequence continues at coordinate 472,058 of NZ_CP020330.1, forward strand.
GGATTCCTTGAAGATGCGGCAAAACCCATCGACCCGAGGAAGCGCTCGAGCGAACATGCCAGCTACATCCTCGAAGGGCTGGAGACCGGCCGGGTCTATCGCGGCCATTTCAACCGCAAGAACAACGGCGTGATCACCAATCTGCCGGATGACTGCATCATTGAATCGCCCGGCTTCGTCGACCGCTTCGGCCTCAACATGGTTGCCGGCATCACGCTGCCGGAGGCATGTGCTGCAACCTGCATGGCCTCGATCAACGTTCAGCGCATGTCGGTTCATGCGGCCGTGACCGGCGACCTCGATCTTCTGAAACTGGCCGTCCTGCACGATCCGCTGGTCGGCGCCGTCTGCACGCCGGAGGAGGTCTGGCAGATGGTGGACGAGATGGTCGTCGCCCAGGCCGAATGGCTGCCGCAATATGCCCATGCCATCGACGGTGCGAAAGAGCGGCTTGCAAAGGCAACGGTCAGGACGCGCGAATGGGAAGGGGCGGCCCGCCGCCACATTCGCTCGGTCGATGAAATGCGCGCGGAAAAGGAAGCCGAGCGCGCGGCGGCCAACGCCTGACGTTTTTAATCTCGACCGGTCCGGCGGCATGCCGGTCCGGTCTTTCCTGTTCCGGCGGCCTTGTGGGTAGGAGCCTTGCCGACGGAACAACCGGCGAAAGGCCAGAAGCCTTCGCATTCAGTGTCAACACGGGAGGACGACACGATGACATCTCACCTTTCTGCCCGGCATCTGGCCAGTGTCCTGGCCGCCGGAATTTCAACCCTTGCCCTTGTTTCCGGGACGCTCGCTTCGGAAATGACCGTGGTGCCGCCGCAGCCGGATTTCCCGGCCCAGGCCAAGATCACCTATGTGCCGCGCAACGCGATCGAGGAATTTAGATCGCTGCCATCCTATTTAGAACCGGAATGGGTGACGGAGCAATTTGTCGAGACCGGCGCGCTGCCGCCGGTCGAGGAACGGCTGCCGAAGGAGCCGCTGGTCTTCAAGACCGGCAACATGCCTGACGGCATCGGCGTTTATGGCGGCACGTTGCGCCATGTGGTCGGCGGCCGTCCGGAAGGCTGGAACTACCAGGCCGGCCAGGCGCAGGGCTGGGGCGGCATCGATATCGCCATGTATGAATGCCTGACCCGCACCGCCCAGCTTTATCAGGTCGAGGCCAGCGACATGGAGCCGCTGCCGAACCTTGCGAAAAGCTGGGAATGGTCGGAAGACGGACACACGCTGACCATGCATCTGATCGAGGGTGCGAAATGGTCCGACGGCGTGCCGTTCACGTCCGAAGACGTGATCTTCATGTGGGAAGACAATATCGTCGACCCCAACGTATCGCCGCTCAATGGCGCATCGCGCGAAACCTTCGGCTCCGACACGACGCTGAAGGCCGTGGACGACTACACGGTCGAATGGACCTTTGCGGAAGCCTTCCCGCGCCAATATCTGTTCAACATGGCCTATGGCGATTTCTGCCCCGGCCCGGCGCATATCCTGAAGACCAAGCATCCGAAATATGCCGATACGACCTATGACGAGTATCGCAATGGCTTTCCGCCGGAAATGCTGAACTGGCCGGTCATGGGCGCCTGGGCGCCGGTCGAGTATCGACCCGAGGATATCGTCGTTCTGCGCCGCAATCCCTATTACTGGAAAGTCGATGAGGACGGCCACCAGCTGCCCTACATCGATGAACTGCAATACAAGCTCTCGACCTGGGCCGACCGCGACATCCAGACGATCGCGGGCTCCGCCGACCTTTCCAATCTCGAACAGCCGGAAAACTTCGTCGTGGCGCTGCGCCGCGCCGCCGAGGCGGATGCGCCCGCAAGGCTAGCCTTCGGTCCGCGCCTCATCGGCTACAATATGCGCATGAACCTTTCCGGCAATGGCTGGGGCGAGCCGGACGAACGCGAAGAGGCCGTGCGCGAACTCAACCGCAACCCGGACTTCCGCAAGGCGGTGACGATGGCGATCGACCGTCAGGCGCTTGGCGATTCACTGGTCCGCGGCCCCTTCACCGCCATCTATCCCGGCGGCCTGAATTCCGGCACCAGCTTCTATGACCGGGAATCGACCTATTACTACCCCTATGATCCCGAAGGGGCGAAGGAACTGCTTGCCTCGATCGGCCTTGAGGACACGGACGGCAATGGCTTCGTCAATTGGCCGGAAGGCACGCTTGGCGGGCAGGATGTCGATATCGTGGTCTCGCTGAGTTCCAACTACACGACCGACCTCAGCCTCGCCGAGGGTCTGATCGGCCAGTTGCAGCAGGTGGGCCTCAGGGTGGTGCAGAACGCCATCGAGAACAATCAGTTCGACAACCAGCGCCGGGCCGGCAAGTTCGACTGGATGATCCTGCGCAATCCGCCGGCTCTGGCATCCGTGATGCAGGGAACCACCGGCCTTGCGCCCGTGGGACCGCGCACCAGCGAACATCACCGCGCCGGCCCCGACGGCACGCTCGACCTGATGCCCTATGAGGAACAGATGGTCGATATCATAGACCGGTTCATCGCCACCGACGACAATGCCGAGCGGGCCGAGCTGATGAAGCAGTATCAGACCGTCGTGACGCAGAATGTCGATATGGTCGGGTTGACGGAATATCCAGGCGCGCTGATCGTCAACAAGCGGTTCGACAATGTCGCCCCCGGCGCGCCGATCTTCATGTTCAACTGGGCGGAAGACGCCATTATCCGCGAGCGCATGTTCGTTCCGGCTGACGAGCAGCAGGACTATCAGCTGTTTCCGGAAACGCTTCCCGGCAAGCTGGGCGGTGACGGCCCGGTCAGCGGCTGACACCCGAAAGCGTCGCGGCGGCTCTTGCGAAAGCGCCGCCGCCAACCGCGCGGACCGGCAACCCTGTTCTCCTCCAGTTGCCGGTCCGCACAGACAAGGGACGCAAGGATAAAATGGCACGATTTCTGTTCAACCGGATCATGTCGGGGCTGATGCTGCTGTTCGTGCTCAGCATCGTGACCTTCGTCATCATCCAGGCCCCGCCGGGTGATTACAGCGATTACATCCGCTCGCAGGCGATCAACCAGGGCGGTGCCTCCTTCGAGCAGGCGGACCGGCAGGCCGAGGCCTATCGCGAGACCCACGGCCTCAACGATCCGCTTCCCGTGCAGTATCTCAACTGGGTGAAAGGCATCGTCTTCCACGGCGATTTCGGCCAGAGCCTGTACTATAACAAACCCGTCTCCGACGTCGTCGCGCAACGATTGCCACGCACGCTGGCGCTGGCGCTGACCTGCCACATCCTGGCTTCCATTCTCGGTATCGGCTTCGGCATCGTCGCGGCCACGCGCCAATATAGCTGGATCGACACGGCGCTGTCGGGGGTCGCCTTTCTCGGCATGACGGTGCCGCGCTTTTTGATGGCGCTGATCATCGTCTATGTCCTCGTCTTCCATTTCGACGTCAATGAAGTGGGAAGTTTCTTCTCGCCGCAATATGGCGGCGCGCCCTGGTCCTGGGGCAAGTTCGTCAATCTCGTGCAGCATATCTGGCCGGTCGTCGCGATCGCGACATTCGGCGGGCTCGCCTATAATATGCGGGTCATGCGCGGCAACCTGCTCGACACGCTGAACATGCAATATGTCGAGACCGCGCGCGCCAAGGGGCTTTCAGAGCGCAAGGTGATCATGCGCCATGCCGTGCCCAATGCGCTGCATCCGCTCGTCATGTATCAGGGCGTTGTCCTGCCCTACATGCTGACCGGCGAAATCGAGGTCGCCATCATCTTCGCGCTGCCGACCGTCGGTCCGGCCATCGTCGGCTCGATGCAGGTGGGCGACGTCTATGTCACGGCGACCTTCATGCTGCTGCTCTCGGCCATGCTGCTAATCGGCAACATCATCGCCGACCTTCTGCTCGTGGCCCTTGATCCGCGCGTCAGACAGACCGGGAGGGCCGCGGCATGACCGACAACATCCTGCAAACCGTCGATACCGTCAAAGAACCGGAAGCCAACAAGAACGAAACCTATCTGGCGCTGGTCTGGCGCAGGCTGAAACGCTCCTTTTCCGGCATGATGGGCCTGATCCTGGTGGTCTTCCTGCTGTTCGTCGCCGTGTTCGCCGATTTCCTGTCGCCCGCCGATCCGCGCGTCACCGGGGCCTCCTACCAGCCGCCGCAGATGGTCACTGTGTTTGGCAAGGACGGCGAATTCGTGTTTCCGCCGCGCGTCTACCCGCTCGGCGATACCGGCGAACTGGACCCGATCACCTTCCAGCCGCTTGTCGGCAAGGATTACGACAACCCGCAGATCATCGGTCTGTTCGTGAAGGGCGCACCCTACAAGCTGCTCGGCTTCATTCCCGCCGGCCGCCATTTCATCGGCGCGACCGATGGCTCGGTGATCCATTTTCTCGGCACCGACAAGCTCGGCCGGGACGTGCTGTCGCGCATTCTCTACGGCTCGCGGATTTCGCTTCTGATCGCGCTCACCGTGGTGACCGTCGTTACCATCGTCGGAACATCCGTCGGCATGACCTCGGGATATTTCGGCGGGCCGGTGGATTCGTGGATCCAGCGCTTCGTCGAACTGGTGCTCGCCTTTCCGCAACTGCCTTTCTATCTGGCGCTGGCCTCGCTCATTCCCGTGACCGCGCCGACCAAGGTGTTCTTGGGCTTCGTCATCGCGGTGATGTCGGCGCTCGGCTGGGCGCAGATGTCGCGCGAGGTGCGCGGCAAGACGATGGGGCTGGTGCGCATGGATTATGTGCGCGCGGCCATCGCCGTCGGCGCCACCGACAAGCGCATCATCTTCCGCCATATCCTGCCCAACGTGATGAGCCATGTGATCGTAGCGGTCACACTTGCAATCCCCACGGTCGTGCTGCTCGAGGCTTTCCTTGGCTTCCTCGGCTTTGCTGTGAAGCCGCCGATGATTTCCTGGGGGCTGATGCTGCGCGACACCTCCAATTATGCGGTGATCGGCGCCTATCCCTGGCTGTTGTCGCCCGTCGCCTTCGTGCTTTTGACCGTCTTCGCCTTCAACGCGTTCGGCGACGGGTTGCGCGATGCCATCGACCCCTATTGAGAAGGAGACGCTTTCGATGACTGACGACCTCAGACATGACACGGCGCCTTCCACCCGGCGCGACCATGGCGCACAGCAGGGCGAGCCGATCATCGACGCCCGCAATGTCGCCGTCGATATCGCGGTCGAGGACGGCACGGTGAATGCAGTGCGCGATGTCTCGTTCCAGCTCTTTCGCGGCGAGACCATCGCCATCGTCGGCGAGTCCGGCTCTGGCAAGTCCGTCACGGCCCGGACGGTGATGGGGCTTCTTCCCAAGCGCGCAAGCGTCGGCAAGGGAGCCACGATAAATTATAACGGAGAGGACGTTCTCAAATTCTCTGAACGCCGGCGTCGAGACATGCGCGGATCGCGGATTTCGATGATCTTTCAGGAGCCGATGAGTTCGCTGAACCCGATCTACACGATCGGATCGCAGATTATTGAAGCCATCCAGACCCATCGCCGCGTGAGCCGCAAAGATGCGGAAGCCGAAACCCTGGAGCTTCTGAAACAGGTTCAGATCCCAGAACCGGAGGCGCGCCTAAAACAATATCCGCACCAGCTTTCCGGCGGGCAGCGCCAGCGCGTGATGATCGCCATGGCGCTTGCCAACAAGCCGGACGTACTGATCGCCGACGAACCGACCACGGCGCTGGACGTGACGGTGCAGGCGCAGATCCTCGGCCTGATCCGGGACTTGCAATTGGAACTCGGCATGGCCGTCATCCTGATCACCCACGACCTGACCGTGGTCCAGCATTTCTCGGATTATGTCTATGTGATGAGCGAAGGCGTGGTGCGCGAGCACAACGCGACCAGGGCGCTTTTCGCCGACCCGCAGCACCCCTACACGAAAAAGCTCCTCAGTTCCGAGCCCTCCGGCGAGGCCAATCCGCTGCCGGAAGGATCGCAGACCATCCTGGAGGGCCGGGACGTTCGGGTCGCCTTCACGCTGAAGACCGGCACCTTCTTCAAATCCAGCTACAGCCAGCTTGTCGCGGTCAACGATCTGTCGATTACACTCAAGAAGCATGAAACGCTGGGACTTGTGGGCGAAAGCGGATCGGGAAAAACCACCTTCGGCCAGGCATTGCTGAGGCTGATCCATACAGATGGCGGCACGGTGCTTTTCGACGAGAAGCACATCGAGGGGCTCTCCCGCGAGCAGCTCAGGCCATTGCGCTCGCGCATGCAGGTGGTGTTTCAGGATCCGTTTTCCTCGCTCAATCCGCGCATGACGATCGGCCAGATCATCGAGGAAGGGCTGATCGTCAACAATATCGGCTCGTCCGGCAAGGACCGCAACGAACGGGTGCGCGATGCCCTCGTCGATGCCGGCCTGCCGGGCTCGATCACCCACCGGTTTCCGCACGAGTTTTCCGGCGGCCAGCGCCAGCGCATCGCCATTGCCCGCGCCGTGGCGCTGGAGCCGGAGTTCATCCTGCTCGACGAGCCGACCTCGGCGCTCGATCTCTCCGTGCAGGCGCAGATCATCGAACTCCTGCGCAAGCTCCAGAGCGAGCGCGGCTTGAGCTACCTCTTCATCTCGCATGACCTCAAGGTCGTGCGGGCGCTATGCCACCGTGTCTGCGTCATGCAGCACGGCAAAATCGTTGAACAGGGTCCAGTGCGCGATGTGCTGGAAAACCCGCAGACAGACTATACGAAGCGGCTGGTCAAGGCCGCCTTCGAAGTTGCCGCCTGAATTTGAGGAATTACACAATGGCAAGACAACCCAAGATCACCTTTATCGGCGCCGGCTCCACGGTTTTCATGAAAAACATCATCGGCGACGCCTTGCAGCGTCCGGCCCTGAAGGATGCGTCCATCGCCCTGATGGACCTCAATCCGGAGCGGCTTGCCGAAAGCGAGATCGTTGCCGGCAAGCTCGCGCGCACGCTCGGCTCGAAATCGGTGATCACCACCCACACCAGTCAGCGCGAGGCGCTGGATGGTGCCGATTTCGTCGTCGTGGCCTTCCAGATCGGCGGCTATGAACCGGCCACCGTGACCGATTTCGAGGTGCCGAAGAAATATGGCCTGCGCCAGACGATCGCCGATACGCTCGGTGTCGGCGGCATCATGCGGGGCCTCAGAACCGTGCCGCATCTCTGGTCGATCTGCGAGGACATGACGCAAATCTGCCCCGACGCCATTCTGCTGCAATATGTGAACCCGATGGCGATCAACACCTGGGCGATTGCGGAAAAATACCCGAACATCAAGCAGGTCGGCCTCTGCCATTCGGTGCAGGGCACGGCGGGCGAACTGGCGCACGACCTCGACATTCCCTATGAGGAAATCCGTTACCGCTCGGCCGGCATCAACCACATGGCGTTCTTCCTGAAATTCGAACATCGCCAGGCCGATGGCAGCTACCGCGACCTCTATCCGGATCTGGTGCGCGGCTACCGCGAGGGCCGGTTCCCGAAACCGTCAAGCTGGAACCCCCGCTGCCCCAACAAGGTGCGTTACGAGATGCTGACGCGGCTCGGCTATTTCGTCACGGAAAGCTCCGAGCATTTTGCCGAATATACGCCCTATTTCATCAAGGAAGGCCGCGAGGACCTGATCGAGACATTCGGCATTCCGCTCGATGAGTATCCCGTCCGCTGCGTCGAGCAGATCGCCAAATGGAAGGATCAGGCGGAGGAATACAGGAAGGCCGATGAAATCAAGGTCGAGCAGAGCAAGGAATATGCCTCGTCGATCATGAATTCGGTGTGGACCGGCGAGCCTTCGGTCATTTACGGCAATGTCCGCAACAATGGTTGCATCACCTCGCTGCCGGAAAACTGCGCGGCGGAAGTGCCCTGCCTCGTCGATGCCTCCGGCATTCAGCCGACCTATGTCGGCGACCTGCCGCCGCAACTGACGGCCCTCGTCCGCACCAATATCAATGTGCAGGAACTGACGGTGGCGGCGCTCATCAACGAAAACCGCGAACATCTCTATCACGCCGCGATGATGGACCCGCACACGGCCGCCGAACTCGACCTCGACCAGATCTGGTCGCTGGTCGACGACCTGCTGATCGCCCATCACGACTGGATACCGGAATGGGCGCGCCTTGCCCGGCAGGCGCGCTCGGCCTGAGGCGGCACGGCGACGACGACCGCGACGGATACGATGCGTCCGCCACAACGCGACGTCAGGAAGCCGGCGAGGGCAGGAGGCAAGCGCGGGCGTCTCAAACGGCGTGCATCATCCTCGAGCGCAGACGCTGCGTCCCGGCCTCATCGAGAGACATGTCCTCTCGTAGCGCGACCCCAAAAAGCCGGGCGGCCTGCTCGCATGTGAAGTAACCGAGCAGGACATCCTTCCTGACCGCCTGCGGGTCGCGCTCGAAGGCGGGGCCGTAGCCGCCACCACCGGGCGTGTCGACGCGCACGCGGTTGCCGGCCTTCAGCGGCAGGTCCTGCTCCTTGGTGATGTGTTCGGGGCGATGGACAACGCCGTCGCGGATGACCTCGATGCTGCCGGTGCCGCCATCGCTGCCGCCGAGCGCGCCTTGCGGGCCGAATCGGCCATGATCCATGGCGAAGGAAGCGCGCGCATCGCCGCGCAGAAGCTCGACCTCGTAGGAAAGGCCGAAGCCACCGCGCTGCCTGCCGGCGCCGCCGGAACCTTCATGCAAGGCATATTTGCGGAACAGAACCGGAAACACCTGTTCGGTGATTTCAACCGGCGCGGATTTCGAGATGCCGATCGTCGAACAGCCATTGTTGCTCAATGTCGTCAGTTGTTTCCCAGGAGGTCCTTCAGCACGACATTGTCGAGCATCGTGTCAGCCAGTAGCCGCTTGAGCTTGGCGTTCTCGTCTTCCAAAGCCTTGAGACGGGCGGCTTCAGAAACCTCCATGCCACCATACTTGGCCTTGAACTTATAACAACTTGCCGGGCTGAGACCGTGCTTGCGGCAGATCGAACGTCGGAAGACCGGCTTCCTGTTGCTTGATTATCCCAATAATCTGCGCCTCGGTGAAACGGCTCTTTCGCATAAATCTGCTCCATATGATTGAGCGAACTCTACATCAAAACGCGGGACCATGCGGGTGCAGGTAAGTCGGCCGGGATGCGATCTCCGCCGCACTCCAAACGGTGTATGGGGCCTCCCTGGCGGCGGGCGAGAGGTTCAGCCGCCGTCTGGGCTGCCCCATAATTGGCGGAAGGCCTCCGCGCCGAAACATGGCCAGCCCGGGTCGCCGTTGCGCGCATAGCTGAGAAGGGCGCCGGACATGGAGCGGGCGAGAGCGGGGGCATCCCCGTTCCCACGGACAAGAGGGAAACGATCCGTGCTGTCGAAGACGAAGGGTTCGTCGAAACCGTGGGCGGCGCCGAGGCAGGCGTTTTCGCCGGGCGGGGACCAGCGGAATTCGTAGCCATAGCCGGTTCCGCCAGTGTCGCGATGGACGGCGAGCATGGCGATGGCCGGATCGCGGTAAATGGTGCGCGACAGGAAGATTTCCTCGTATTCGCTGAAGCCTGCGCCCGGCCGTTCGTTTTCCAGCATGACGAGCCTCTGCTCGGCATCGTCGGGAAAGAACAGCCCGATGGTGCGCAGCACGCCGGCGCGATCCTTCACCGCCGGCATCACGCCCATGGCATACCACATCCGCGCCTCGTCGCGGGTCCAGCCGGCCACGATGCCGTGATCCTTGAAACGGCCCGAGGCGAGGCCTTCCATCGGGTGGCGGGCGAGGCTTGCGCCATCGAGCACGATGCCGAATGTCCGCCCGCCCGGCGCATTGCGCTCGCCGAGATGGGTTGCCAGCACCGCGCCCTGCAGCCGGAGAATGTCGTCGATGCCGATCGCCTCAAGGGCGGCCTCATCGCCCGGCGCAATGCCGGCGCGGGCGAGAAAATCGGCGGCCATGTCGGTCGCCGTGTCGGGGTCGATGATCCGGCTCGCCGGCCCGCTCATTACCCAGACGCGGCGAAACAGGTCGGCCACGCCATCGACGCCGAACAGCGCCGAAATGGTGAACGCCCCGGACGACATGCCCGCGAGCGTGACATTGTCCGGATCGCCGCCGAAGGCCGCAATATTGTCGCGCACCCATTCAAGCGCCGCGATGAAATCGAGCATGCCGCGATTGGCGGTGGCGTAGTCCGGGCCGAAGGCTTTTGCGAGATGCAGGAAGCCGGGCGCGCCAACGCGCATATTGGGGCGCACCAGCACGACATCACCGCGGGCGACGAAGCCGGGCTCATCGTGGAACGTCCCCTGCCCTGCCCCCGACTGAAATCCGCCGCCAAAGGCATGGACGATGACAGGCCGCTTTGCCCCATCGATCGCCGGCGTCCAGACGTTGAGATTGAGGCAATCCTCGCCGGTCTGAAAACCAGCGCCGCGCGGCGCCCATGCGGGCCGTTCGTGCAGCTGTTGCGGCGGGGCGAAGCCGGGTTGGCGGGCATCGATATCGCCCTCGTTTTCGATCCCTTGCGGCGGGCGGAAGCGCAATGGGCCGAGCGGCGGCGCGGCGTAGCGGATATTCATAAACCGCGCGGCGCTGCCGTCGTCAAGCCCATGATAGGTCGCCTTTCGGCTGACTGCTGAAATTGCCCTGTCGGTGCTCATGCCGCCCTCTCTTCCAGAAGATGACAGGCCGCGCGCTGGCCGCCGCCGGTCTCGTGCATCGCCGGCGCTTCGCGGGTGCAGCGGTCGAAGGCGAGCGGACAGCGGGTGCGAAACGCGCAGCCCGAGGGAATGGCATGCGCGCTCGGGATCTCGCCGGAAAGCCGCGCACGCTTTTCCTGACCCTTGCCGGGCACGGAATCGAGCAGCGCTTTCGTATAGGGATGTGCCGGCGCGCCGTAGACGCGCGCGCTCGGGCCCTGTTCGACGATCTCGCCGAGATACATCACCGCGATCTCGTCGCACATGAACCGGACCACCCGCAAATCGTGGGAGATGAACAGCATGGTGGTATTGTGGCGATCCTGAAGGTCGCGCATCAGGTTCAGCACCTGCGCCTGAACCGAGACGTCGAGGGCCGAGACCGGCTCGTCGGCAACGATCAGTTCGGGATTGGTGGCAAGAGCGCGGGCAATCGCGATGCGCTGGCGCTGACCGCCGGAAAACTCGTGCGGAAACCGGTCGAGTGCGGCCTGCGGCAGGCTGACCTCGTCGAGCAGCCGGGCTGCGGTACGCACGCGCTCATCCGGCGTGCCGACGCCGTGGACGAGCTGCGGCTCAACCAGCGTCTCGCGCACCGACATGCGCGGATTGAGCGAGCCGAACGGGTCCTGGAAGATCATCTGCATATGCCGCCGTTCGGCGCGCAGCGCGGCCGCGCCGAGTTTCGACAGGTCGCGCCCGCGAAAGCGGATTTCGCCCGATGTCGGCTCGATCAGCCGCAGCACCAGCCGGGCGGTGGTCGACTTGCCGGAGCCGGATTCGCCGACAAGGCCGAAAGTGCTGCCCTTGGGAATCGCAAGGTCGACGCCGCGCACGGCCTGGACCGCGCTGAAACTTTTCGAAAGGCCGGTGACGTTCAGGAGAGGTTCGCTCATGCCTGTTCCTCCATCGGATGCCAGCACCGGGCTTCGGTCGCACGTTTCGGTTCAAGCCGCGGCCGTTCGAGACAGGCCGCGTCGGCGCGCGCGCAGCGTGGCGCGAACCGGCAGCCTTCCGGCCACTGGCCGACCGGCGGCACGGTTCCGGGAATCGGCGTCAGCCGGTCGCGGAGATCGTCATCGGCGGGCACGGCGGCGAGCAGGCCACTGGTATAGGGATGCTCGGGTTTGCGGACGATGTCCGCCGCCCTGCCCCGCTCGGCCACGTCGCCGGCATACATCACCACCGCCCGGTCGCAGAAATCGCCGACGACTTCGAGGTCATGGGTGATGAACAGCATGCCGAGCGATAGCTCGCGGCGCATGTCGTCGAGAAGGTCCAGCACCTGCGCCTGAATGGTGACGTCGAGCGCCGTCGTCGGCTCGTCGGCGATGACAAGCGAGGGGCCGCAGGAGATCGCCAGCGCGATCATCACCCGCTGGCGCATGCCGCCGGAAAGCTGGTGGACATAGCCCTTCAGGATGTCGCGCGGGCGCGGAATGCCGACGCGGTCCAGCAGTTCGGCGGCGCGATCCGTCGCCGCCGCGCGGCCAAGGCCGAGATTGTGGCGGATGGAATCCGTCATCTGCCGGCCGATGGTAAGCGTCGGGTGCAGGGCCGTCATCGGCTCCTGAAAGATGAAGCCCATATGCCGGCCGCAGAGCGCGCGGCGCTTTTTCGGCGGCAGGTCGGAAATCACCTGACCGTTGAGCGTGATCCGGCCGCTGATCTCGGCATTGTCGGGCGCAATTCCCATCACCGCGCTGGCGGTGACAGATTTGCCGCAGCCGGATTCGCCGACCAGCGCCACGGCCTCACCCTGGCGCACGTCAAATGAGACGTCGGTGATGATCGGCAGCAGGCCGTTCGGGGTGCGGAAGGACAGGTTGAGGCCCTCGACATCGAGGACGACGGGAAGTGTTGTCTCGGTCATTGGTAGCGTATCCGCGGGTCGAGCCAGGCATAGACGATATCGATCGCCAGATTGAGAACGGCGAGCACCAGCGAGATCGTCAGCACGCCCCCCTCCACCAGCGGATAGTCGCGGCGGCCGACGGCCTCGACCAGCATGCGGCCAAGGCCCGGCAGGGCGAAGATGATCTCGATCGCCACCGCGCCGCCGAGCATATAGCCCGCCGAAAGGCCGGCCACGGTCACCACCGGGATCGATGCCGTGCGCATCGCATACTGGCCGATGACCTTGCTTTCCGGCAGGCCCTGGGCGCGGGCGGTGGTGATATAGGGCTCGTTCAGCACGTCGAGCATGGAGGAGCGCATCATCCGGGTCATCAGCGCGGACTGCCGGATGCCGAGCGCCAATGCCGGCAGGAAGATGGTCGAGGCGAAGGCGATCAGCCCGGCGGACGGCGGATTGTAGCCCGCGACCGGAAACCAGCGCAGCGTCACCGCGAAGACGAAGATCAACAGCAGAGCGAACCAGAATTCCGGCAGCGAGATGCCGAGCACCGCCGAGGTGACGACGGCCCGGTCCACCGGCCTGTTGCGCTTCATCGCCGAGATCGTGCCAAGCGTGACGCCGAAGACGATGGCGAGCACCAGCCCGACGGCGGCAAGCTGGATGGTGACGGCGGCATAGGGCGGGATCACCTCCATCACCGGTTTGCGGAAGAAGATGGAATCGCCGAGATTGAGCGTCAGGATATCCTTCAGCCAGATGATGAACTGGGTCCAGATCGGCTGGTCGAGCCCGAGTTCGGCCCTGAGCGCGGCGATCTGCTCCGGCGTTGCCTGATCACCGAGCATCATGCCCGCCGGATCGCCCGGTGACAGCCGCAGCAGGAGGAAGACCAGGAGAAGCGGCACGAAGATGGTCGGCAGGATCATCAGGAAACGTTTTGCAAGATATCGCAGCATGTCAGCGCCTCCGTGCCAGGCGTGGATCGAGAATATCGCGCAGGCTGTCGCCGAGAAGATTGAGCGCGAGGATCGTCAGCATCAGCGCCAGCCCCGGAAACACCACGATCCAGGGCGCGGCGGCGATATAGTTGCGGGCCTCCGTCAGCGCGTTGCCCCAACTCAGTTCGCGCGGACCGATGCCGACGCCGATGAAGCTGAGCGCCGCCTCGCCGAGCACGGCGGCGGAAAAGATGAAGGACGCCTGCACCAGGATCGGCGAACTGACGGCCGGCAGGATGTAGCGGGTGAACAGCCGCAATGTGGGAACGCCGACGGCCCGCGCGGCCTCGATCATCTGCAGTTCGCGCACCACCAGAACCTGGCCGCGCACCACCCTGAGCGACGGCGCGATCAGCACGATCGACAGCGAGATGATGACGGTGCGGCTGGAGGGCCCGAGGATTGCGGCGGCCGCCGTTGCCAGCACGATGCCCGGAAACGCCATCAGCCCGTCGACGAACCGCATCAGCACCATGTCGACCTTTTGATAGAAGCCGGAGATCGCGCCGAAGATCACCGCGACGCTCATCGAGATCGCGGTGACGATCAGCCCCACGAGGAGCGATGTCCGCCCCCCGTAGAGAACCATCTTGAACATGTCGCGGCCGAGATTGTCGGTACCGAAGGGATGGGCGAAACCCGGCGGCTGGAACCGGTCCACCGGATTGATGCGCATCGGATTGCCGGGCGCGATTACAGGCGCGAGGATGGCACTGAGGCTGATGATGACCAGCAGCGCGATCGAGATCACCGCCGTTGGATTGGTTATCAGCCTGTGCCAGACGCTCCTGTTGGCGCTGGCGAACGTCTCGCGTTCGCCAATCTCCGGCTTTTCGATATCTGTCCCGGTCACGCTCATCTTAGCTCTGCGGCGGTGCGACGTTGTAGAGGTCGTAACCCCGGCTCGGCACGTTCGGCGCATTGCCGACGCCGCTGCGGATGCCGTACATATTGGCTTCCGTGCCGTATTTGATGAACGGGAACTGATCGTAGATCAGGGCATGGATCTTTTCGAAGATCGCCTTGCGCTCCTCGGGGTCGATGGTCGAGGCGATCTGCTGCATCAGTTCCATCTTTTCCGGATCGGTCCAGAAGCCCGGATAGCTCGGATTGAGATAGGCAATCGAGGTCGGGTCGACATAGGTCGGCAGGAAGCTCGAGAAAGCGTCCATGTCTTCCGGGTTGGCACGCGACTGGATGTAATTGGCCATCGGGCTTTCCACGAGTTCGACATTGATGCCGAAATCGGCGAGCTGCTGCTGGGCGACGACAGCGGTCAGATAATGTTTCTGATACTGCTCGGCCGCGACCAGCCAGCGGATCGGCTCGCCGTTATAGTCGGATGCGTCGAGATATTTCTTGACCAGATCCGACTTCGGTGTGCCGAAACCGTCGGGAACGCCAGCCTTGGTGTACCAGAACGAATTCGGGTCCGGGATCCAGCTCGGATCGAGCGTGTAGAATTCCGGATTGCCGACCGAGGCCAGCATGATCGGGTCCATTTCCAGCGCATAATAGATCGCGCGGCGCAGATTGACGTCGGCTGCCGGGCCCTGCTTGGTGTTGAACACCGCGGTGAGCGACTGGTTGTTTGGCACCACCACGGCCTCAGTGCCGGGATCGGCCTGCAGCGCGTCGTAGAAATCGGTCGGCAGTTCATAGGCGATGTCGATCTGGCCGGTCAGCAGCGCATCGCGGCGCACGGACGGCTCCGGCATCAGCATCAGGTCGATTTCATCGGCATAGGCGTGCTTCTTGCCGGTAAAGGCCGAGGACGGCTCCTCGCGGGCCTGGTAATCGTCCCAGCGGGTCAGCACCGCGCCGCGATCGGGCTGGTAGCTCGTCAACTGGTAGGGGCCGGTGCAATCGAGCCCGGTGGTCGCCTGTGTCGCGGACGCGCCTTCGAGCGACTTGGCGGACATGATTGCCGCCTGGGCGCTGGCAATCAGGCCGGGCACGATCGCGGTCGGCGTGTTGAGATTAAAGCGGATGGTTGTGTCGTCGACCGCTTCGATCGATGCGGTGGCGTTCTTCAGGGCGGCGCCGATGCCGGCGGAGTCCCTGTAGCGATTGAGCGAGGCGACGACATCCGCCGAGGTCAGCGGCGCGCCGGAGTGGAACTTCAGGTCCGGGCGCAGCGTGACCGTCAGTGTCTTGCCGTCGTCGCTATATTCGAAACTGTCGGCCAGCATCGGCTGGGGCGTCCAGCTCTCGTCAATCGCGAACAGCCCTTCGCAGGCGATGGTGGCGGTCATCCAGTTGACGCCGAATGTGGTCACCACCGGGTCCGGCGACGGCGCCATCTGCGAGATCGCGGCGCGCAGCGTCCCGCCCTGCGGGTAATCCTGAGCTTTAGCGCCGGCAACGCCGACGCCGGCGGCGACGCCGCACAGCAGCAGCGTCTTGGTGGTTTTTGTCCAGAATGCCATTTCGGTTCTCCTCCCTTTGCCCTTCACGGGCCGTTAAATTGCTATGCCGGCACCGTTTCGGTCGGCAGCCGGATCTCAAGCCCCAGCACCAGAAACGACAGGCATTTTCCATGCGTGTCTGTCGAAAGGCTTGCATTGACGCCGCCTTCCAGCGCGTCGTCGATGACGAAGTTCAGCGCGTTGAGGCGCGGCAGTTCGTAACGCTTTACCCGGGTTGCGCCGCGATGGGCGAAAAGGGCCGCAACCCGTTCCTCGGTGACCTGTTCCAGCAGCACGTCCCAGTGCCGCGCCTCATAGGCGATCACATTGACGTTCAACCGGTTGCCCTTGTCGCCGGAGCGGCCGTGCGCGATCTGGTGAAGCGTGACGGTTTGGCTCATGCGGTTTCCTCGCCGAGAAAGAAAAACGACGGCGTCACCAGCGCGCGCGGGGCCAGATAGGAAAGCGTGCGCACGCGCGGGCGCACGCTCTGGCGGACGCCCCCGCCCCCGGCCGGCCCGCAGCAGTAAAGCGCGTTGACGTCGGCGACGGCGCGTTCAACCGCCTTGCGGTCCTCGCCGTCAAAGGCAAAGCGGACGCGGTAATCGCCGTCCGGCCCGCCGGTGAACTGCGACAGCATGACGCCGGAATCGGCGTCGAACACGCTGACCGTGCCGAAAATATCCGAGCGCATCCGCACATCGAGCCCCAGGAGAGCGATCCGCTCGCGGATCGTCTGTTGCGCGAGGCGCGCGCGATTGAGCGCATTCGGCCCGGCATAGGAAATCTCGGCCTCGCCGAAGAAATCGCCGTGATAGCTGACCGTGACCTTGAGCTTTTCCGGCGCCGCCCTGCCCCGCGCGCCTTCGACCCGGACCCGGTCCTCGCCGATCTGGCGCACGGTGACATCACTGATATCGAGCGTCACATCGGGCGTGAGGTAGGCCGACGGATCATGGATCTCGTAAAGAAGCTGTTCCTTGACCGTGCGTTCGCTGACGAGACCGCCAGTGCCGGCGGGCTTGGTGATTACGAAACTGCCGTCGGTCTCGACCTCGGCGATCGGAAAGCCGATCTCGGCCGGGCGCGGCACGTCCTTGAACCCCGGATCGGCGAAATAGCCGCCGGTGACCTGCGCGCCGCATTCCAACAGGTGGCCGGCGAGCGTGCCGGCTGCGATCCGGTCGAGATCGTTCCAGTCCCAGCCATAATGGGCAACGAGGGGGCCCAGCGCCAGCGCGGGATCGGCCACCCGGCCGGTGACCACGACATCGGCGCCGGAGGCAATCGCCTCGGCGATGGCGCGGGCGCCGATATAGGCGTTGACGGCGACGATCTCGCCGGAGAATTCAGCCAGGCGACCGTCACCATCCCAACGTTCGGCGGTGGCGATGTCCATCCGGCCGTGAAGGTCGTCGCCGGTGACGATGGCGATCTTCAGCCCGGCAATGCCCTGCCTGTCGGCCAGCGCGCGGATGGCGGCGGCTGCGGCCGGGGGATTGGCGGCGCCGAAATTGCCGACGATGGTAATGCCGGCTTCGTGGGCCGGGCGCAGGATCGGGGTGAGGATATCTTCAAGCAGCGGCTCGTAGCCGCGCGTGGCGTCCTGGCCTCTGGCGATCTGGCCGAGCGCGAGGGTGCGTTCGCCCAGCGTCTCGAACATGATCGCGCCACCCTCCCCTGCCGCGGCGATTTCCGCGACGACGGCGATGGCCGCATCCGCCCGATCGCCTGAAAAGCCCGCTCCACTGCCTATCCGATACACATCGTCCTCCCGTTTCCGGCGTTATCGTCATTATTATCGATAATGTCAACGATAATTGTGTTCCCTTGGGAATATGCTAATGTCGCCAGAGATTTGTGAATCGGGACTGGAGTGCGCGATACGTGTCTGAACAACCGAAAAACTGGGAGGATGTGCATCGCGAGTTGCAGCGCGAGATCATTTCCGGGCAGCGCCATCCGCGCGAGCGGCTGGTGGAGGATGAGATCATCGCGCGCACCGGCGCCACCCGGCACGCCGTCCGCCTCGCCTTTGCCGAACTGGAGAAAACCGGCCTCGTGGTGCGCGAGCGCAACAAGGGCGTCCATGTCCGCGATTATTCGATCCGCGAGATCGAGGAGCTATACGAAATCCGCGAATGCCTTGAATGCCAGGCGGCCCGGCACTTTACCCGCCCGGTTCCAGGCGAGACGATCGAAGCGCTCACCGAGATCGCCGGCCGTCACCGCGAGGCATCCCGCAAGCAGCAGTTCGGCGCGGTCTTCGAACTCAACAACAGATTTCACGAGACGCTCTACCGCGCATGCGGCAACCGCCAGCTTGCCGATGCCATCCAGCATTACACCTTCGCCACCCATCCCATCCGCACACGCGCCTTCACCAGCGGCGAAATCCGCGAGGTTGCGATCGCCGAGCATTTCGAAATGATCGATGCACTCGCCGTCGGCGATGCCGATCGGCTGTGGCGCATCATCGAAAGCCACATCCGCCGCCCGAAGGACTTCTATCTGAAAGCCAACGCCATCGGCGAATATGCCAGCATAGCCTGAGCCCTGCGTGGCAAGGATCTGCGCCGCAGCGGACCGCAGGAAAGCGTGGCCGGCGACCAAAAGCGGTCCGGGAAATTACGTCTCGCGTACAGCGCTTCGCGCCATCGCGGCGATAAGGTCTGTCCTTGTCACAATGCCGATGATGCGATCGTTCTCCAGCACCGGAACCGCGTCGACTTCTCCATCGGCCATCATTGGCAGCAGGGCGCTCAACGGGGTCGTTGCCGCCGCGCGCGGACCGCGCACCTGCATGACGTCCCGGGCAATTGTCGGCTTGATCTGTTCGCGACCGAGCATGTGCCGGAACGCGGGAATGAAGCTGCGATCGTGCTTCAAGCCCTCTCTCGCAGCCTGACTGATGAGGTGGATCTGAAAGATCACGCCCACGAATTCCCCGCCCGGTCCGACCACCGGAAGTGACGTGAACCTGTGGCGTTCGAACAGATCCGCAACCTCGAACAGCGTGGTGTCCGGACCGACCGTAATCAGATTGCGCGACATGATGTCGGTGACGGTCATGGCGCCGGTCTGATGGCTGGCTGCCTGCAGCTCTGCCGCTCCGATGAGCCTTGCCAGGTCTTCCACGCCCAGGTTCAGGGACTGCCGATACCGTTGCAGGATATCGACCAGCTCGGCCTCGCTCAGACCGAGGCGCTCGGCAGGCGGCTGATCGCTCGTTCCCTGGACATTCTGCTCCTCGAACTGCCGGAATGGGTATCGCCGTCCGGTCGTGCGCGCGTAGATCCAGGCGATGAGGACGAGAAGCGTTGTTCCGGTTGCCACGGGCGTGATGGCGAAACGAAACCCCAGTTCGTGGATGGCGTCGGGGCTCATGGCCGCGGTCATGGCGACAGCCCCGGCCGGCGGATGGACGGCGCGGGCGAGGCTCATGAGCGCGATTGCAATGCCCACAGCCAGGGCGATGCGGAGCGACGGCTCCGAAACGGTGAGACACACGGCAACGCCGACAATTGCGGCAAGCGTATTGCCGACGATTGCGGACCATGGCTGGGCCAACGGGCTGTTGGGCACCGCGAAGATCAGAACCGAAGTCGCGCCGAAGGGCGCCACGAGATAGAGCCCGAGCCTGAGATCCACCGTCGGCGCCAGAACGAACAGTCCCACGATGACAAGACCGAGCGTGGCGCCGAGACCCGCCCGGATGGATTCCCGCAGGGAAATGGGCGCCATCGCGGGCCCCATGGCCCGGATCAGACGCCCTGTGATTGTCATTGATTTCGTCATCGCAACCGAGCTTCATTCTACCGCGATCTGGACCAGATCGGTCTGGTCGTGCGATCGTTCTCCTCGTTATGGCGATGCAAACGGGTGTGCAACAGACCATGCCCAGCAAGTATCCCAACCACTGCACCTTCGGCTATGGTTCTGGCGCAAATTCCTTGTAACGACCGACATTTCAAATGAGGCCTGAACTTTTTCGACCAAAATGGGACCCGGGTCGATCGGCTGGAGATTTGAGTCAGCGGCTGGAGCGCAAAATCGAACAAAACAAGGCGAAAGCCGCGCCATCTGTTCATCTATCAGCTCCGCCCGTATCAGCGGCGGGAACGGCCGCTCAAGCTTGCGCTTCGAGCAGACGCTCGGCGGTGAACCTGTCGGTAATCAGAAGGTCGATGACGCCGGTTCTGAGCGCGCCGCGAATGGCTTCTGTCTTGGAGCGGCCGCCGGCAAGCGCGATGACGCGGTCGACCTTGGACAGTTCCTCGAGCGTCATGCCGATCACGCGATCGTGCAGCGGCGTCTTGACGAAACCGCCTTCGGCATTGAAGAAACGCAGGCTGATATCGCCGACGCCGCCGGCTTCGGCGACTTCGGCAAGCTCGCGCGAGGAGAACACGTTGCCGCTGCGCGCCAGCATGCCGGACGGCTCCATGGCGCCGATGCCGACGATCGCCAGCGTGATCCTGGAGAACAGCTCCATGGTCTGGCGCACATAGGTATCGCCGAGCAGCACCAGCTTGGCCTCCCGCGATTGCGCCACGCCCGGCGCGCTCAGAAGATGCGCCTCGGCGCCCGTCAGCCGCGCCAGCCGGGTCGTGAGCTGGTTGGCATGGATCTGGACCGTCGGATCGCCCATGCCGCCGAGCGTCTGCACCACGTAGCGGGCCTTGCCGGATTTCATGGGGTGAATATTGTCCACCATTCGTAGAATGGTTTCCGACCAGCTCGAAACCCCGATGATTTCGCCGGCCTGCAGCGTCGCTTCGAGAAAATGTGCCGCCGCCTCGCCGATCCGCGCCATGATCGCGCCATCGCGATCCTCCGAACACTCGACCACGATCGCCTCGGACAGGCCGAACCGGCTCCTGAGGCCGGATTCGAGTTCGGCATAGGTGCCGGAGGGGGCAACCACCGTTGTGCGGACGATCTCTTCTTCCTGCGCGCGCTTCAGCATGCGCGACACCGTCGCCTGCGAAATCCTGAGGTGTTTGGCGATTTCCGACTGACGCTGTCCCTCGATATGATACATCTGCGCCACGCGGGCGATCATCCGTAATTCGTTGAGGCGGGACATGGTCTCTGCTAGCTCGTCGTGGCTTGTGTGAATATTTATTCTCTACACGGCGAATGTGGTCCGGGCAATCGCTTTTGTCCATTCTCCAATAGAACGATCGCGCCTGTCGGCCGGCATGGAAGGCGCAATCTCAGGCTCGCGCCGGGCAAGGGCCGACAGTGCCTCCAGATCGGGCCAGAAGCCGACGGCGAGCCCTGCAAGATGCGCCGCGCCGATCGCCGACGCCTCGGCATTGCGGCACGGCGTGACCGGGCGATCGAGATAATCCGCGACGAGTTGCATCAGGAAGCGGTTGCGGCTCGGCCCGCCATCAACGGAAATCCGGCCGGCATGGCCGGCAGCCTCCGCCATGATTGCGTAGACGTCGCGCACCTGGAAGGCGAGGCTTTCGGCCGCGGCGCGGGCGATATGCGCCGGCCTGGAGGCGAACGAAAGGCCGCAGACGAGACCGCGCGCATCGGCATCCCAGTGCGGCGAGCCGAGCCCGACATGGGCGGGTACCAGCGCGACGCCGCCGGTATCCTCGACCGTTTCGGCAAGCACAAGCAACGCCTCGACGCTTTCGAGACCGAGCAACTCCGCCGTCCATGGAAAGATCGAGGCGCTGACCAGAATATTGCCCTCGAAGGCGAAGGTCGGGCGACCGGCGATCGACCAGGCGATGGTGGTGGTGATCCCGTCCGGCGGCACGATGTAGTCGGCAAGCGTCGTCATCACCGATGAGCCGGTCCCGAATGTCATCTTGCCGTCGCCGGTGGCAAAGGCGGCATGGCTGAACAGCGCCGCATGGCTGTCGCCGATGGCCGACGCTATTGGAAGGCCATCGGGAAGTACGCCGGCGTCTTTTGTGGCGGCAAAGATATGGGCGCTGTCGAACACGGAAGGCAGCATCTCGGGATCGACGCCGAAGAGCCTGCAGAGATCATCGTCCCAGCAACCTTCGGCGAGGTTGAAAAGCTGGGTGCGTGCGGCATTCGCTCGGTCGGTGGCATGGACACTGCCGCCGGAGAGCTTCCAGATCAGCCAGCTATCGACCGTGCCGATGCAGATGTCTCTTGCCGCACGTCCGTGATTGTCGAGCAGCCACGCGACCTTGGTTGCGGAAAACATCGGGTCGAGCGGCAGGCCGGTGCGGGCGATGACATCGGCCTCGTGGCCGGCCTCGCGCAACGCCCTGCAGGCGTCGGCCGTGCGGCGGCACTGCCAGCTGATGACAGGACCAAGAGGGCGGCCGGTATTGCGGTCCCAGATCAGGATCGATTCCCGCTGATTGGAAATGCCGAGCGCGACGATTTCGGTCTCCGGCGCCTTCTTGAGGCATTCGGCAATCGCGGTGGCGGTTGCCTGCCAGATAGCCTCGGCATCCTGTTCGACCCAGCCGGATTTCGGATGGCTGATGGGCACGGGGGCCGAGGCGCTGGCGATGATGTCGCCGGCATGGGAGACCAGCACCGCCTTGGAATTGGTGGTGCCCTCGTCGATCGCCAGGATCGCCTTGCCCGTCATGTCATCCCTTCCGTGCGATCAGAGCTTCGGCGCTTTCGGCGATCGCTTCAGGCGCCATGCCGAAATCGTCCAGCAGCGTGTTGGCCGAACCGGTATGGGCGAAAACGCCCGGCACGCCAAGCCGTTTCATCGGCACGGGCGCGGCGTCGACCACCACTTCGGCGACGGCGCTGCCCAGCCCGCCGAAGATCGTATGCTCCTCGCAGGTCAGGATCGCGCCGGTCTCACGGGCCGCGGCGATGATTGCATCCTCGTCGATCGGACGCACGCTTGCCATGTTAAGCACGCGGGCGGCAATGCCGCGCTCTTCAAGGAGTGCGGCGGCCAGCACCGCCCGGTGAGTCAGAACCCCGTTGGCAATGATAGTGAGGGCCTCGCCGTCGCGCAGCATGTCGGCCTGGCCGAGTTTGAACTGATGGCCTTCCGGAAGCAGGTCCGGCACGCCGACGCGGCTCAGTCGCAGGAAGCAACCGCCCTGGTGTTCGGCAGCCCAGCGAATGACGGCGGCAGTCTCGATGCGGTCGGCGGGCGCAATCACCGGAACGTTGGGAAGCGCGCGGATCCAGGCGAAATCCTCGATCGAATGGTGGGTCGGGCCGAGTTCGCCATAGGCCATGCCGGAGGAGATGCCAACAAGCTTCACATTTGTCTCGGAATAGGCGACATCGGCCTTGATCTGCTCCAGCGCGCGCCCGGTCAGGAACGGGGCTGCGGCGCAGACGAACGGGATCTTGCCGCCATTGGCGAGACCCGCGCCGACGCCGACCATGTTCTGCTCGGCAATGCCGACATTGATCAACCGTTCGGGAAATTTCTCGCCGAAGCCGCCGAGCTTGGAGGAGCCGACGGAATCATTGCAGACGGCGACGATGTTGCCGTCCTTTGCCGCCAGTTGCTCCAGCGTCTCGGTAAAGGCGTTGCGGCAGTCGTGCAGTTTCGCGGTTTCGAACGGCATGTTCATCGGATGGCCTCCTCGAGTTCGGCCATGGCCTGGCGGTATTGTTCTTCATTCGGCACCTTGTGGTGCCAGGCGACATTGTCGGACATGAAGGAGATGCCATGTCCCTTGTTGGTGTGGGCGACGATGCATTTCGGTCTACCGGGGGTGACGGCATCGGCAGAAAGCGCGCGGCAGATCGCCTCCATGTCATGGCCGTCGATTTCTTCAACAGCCCAGCCGAAAGCTTCGAGCTTCGGCGCAAACGGCGCGATATTATTGGTGTCGGCCAGCCGCGCACCTTGCTGCAGGCGGTTGTGGTCGATGATCAGCGTCAGGTTGTCGAGGCTAAAATGGGCGCCGGCCATGATCGCCTCCCAGTTGGAGCCCTCCTGCATTTCGCCGTCGCCGGTGATGACGAAGGTGCGCCAGCTGGCCCTGTCGAGCTTTGCCGCCTTCGCCATGCCGACGGCGACCGGAAGACCATGGCCGAGCGGCCCTGTATTGGTTTCGACGCCCGGAACCTTGACCCGGTTGGGGTGCCCGTTGAGCCGCGAGCGATGCTCCAGGAAGGTCGAAATCTCGTCCTTCGCGATGAAGCCCTTTTCAGAGAGCACAATGTAGAGCGCGAGCGCCGTATGGCCCTTTGAAAGAACCAGCCGGTCGCGCGCGGGATCGAGCGGGGCCGCGGGATCAACCTTCATTGTGTTGAAGTAGAGCGCGGTCAGGAGATCGGTGACGGACATTTCGCCGCCGACATGGCCGGCGCCGGCTTCGTAGACGGCCGTAACATCGCGGCGTCGGATGCGATTGGCGATAACGCGCAGTTCCTGGGGGTCCATATGTCACCTATGCATAATTATTCTCATACCATTAAACATGCGTAATTGGTCTTTGTCAAGATGGACTAGGGCCGCAAAGCCATGGCTGTCAGTTCAATCTCGCGGATACAATAAAGGAAAGAAAGGCCTCGCGAAGGCGATTTGCAATCCAGCCGCTGCTTGACAGGCCTAAATGCATCCGTTATGGATTTTCCATCAAGTGTGAATACATATGCGCATGGAGGAGGAAAACATGGCGATGACACAGGAGTCTCCTGCGCAGAAGCCGCGCCTTTCGGAGGTGGTATCGCTGTCGGGCGCGACCGGGCCGCTGATCGGTCTGGTGCTGCTGTGCATCTTCCTGACCTTCGCGACCGACTCGTTTCTGTCCTTCCGCAATTTCCTGAACATTCTCGACCAGATCACCGTGCTCGGCATCATGGCCGTGGGCATGACCTTCGTCATCCTGATCGGCGGCATCGATCTCTCCGTCGGTTCCGTGCTGGCGCTGGCGATGATGGTACTCGGCTATCTCAATGTCGAAGCCGGCATGCCGATGATCGTCGCCATCGCGGGCGCGCTCGCCGCGGCCGCGGTCTGCGGCATCGTTTCCGGGCTGATGATCACCGAATTCAAGGTGCCCGCCTTCATTGCCACGCTGGCGATGATGTCGGTCGCGCGCGGGCTCGCCAACATGATCACCAACGGCTCGCAGATCATCGGTTTCGCGCCCTGGTTCAACATGAGCGCGATCATCCGCTATGGCGGGTTCCTGACCATGACGGTCGCCGTCATGCTGGTGGTATTCGCGGTCGCGATCCTTTTCCTGCGCTATCGCCAGGGCGGCCGCGTGCTCTATGCGATCGGGGGCAATGCTGAAGTCGCGCGTCTTGCCGGCATCAATGTCCGCAGAACCACGATCCTGGTCTATACGAGCTGCGCGGCTCTGGCGGGCCTTGCCGGCGTACTTCTGGCCGCAAGGCTCGATTCCGTGCAGCCAAGCTCCGGCGTTTCCTACGAGCTCGATGCGATCGCGGCCGTGGTCATCGGCGGCACCAGCCTTTCGGGCGGATCGGGCGGCGTCGTCGGCACGATCATCGGCGTGCTGATCATCGGCGTGTTGCGCAACGGCCTCAACCTTCTGTCGGTCTCGCCGTTCCTGCAGGCCGTCATCATCGGCGCGGTCATCGTGCTGGCCGTCGCCGCCGAAACCTTCAAGCACAGGAGCAGGTAGATTTCGGCCGGTTCAGGCCGGCCAGACAATGGGCCCGAAACCGGGCTTCAACAGGGTTGAAAACCCAAACACCAGGAGGAGAATATCGTGAGAACCTACAAGAAAATCATCGCGGCTGCGCTTGCATCCGCAGCACTGGCCGGACCGGCGCTCGCCGACGACGTCAACAAGATCGGCCTGGCCGTGCCGAACCTGCAGGCCGACTTCTTCAACCAGATCAAGCTTGGCGTTGAAAACTACGGCAAGGAAAAGGGTATCGAGGTCATCGTGGTCGATGCCAAGAACGATACCGCGACCCAGGTCAGCCAGGTTCAGGACCTGATGACCCAGGGCATCGAAGCATTCATCTACATCCCCGCCGGCGCGGCAGCGGCCGCCGTCCCGACCCGCCTTGCCCGCGCTGAAGGCATTCCGGTGATCAATGTCGACCGCACGCCCGAAGGCGCGCCGGGCGATACCTTCATCGCCGGCGAAAGCGTCGAATCCGCCTATCAGGTCTGCAAGCACATCATCGATCTCGCCGGCGGCGAAGGCAAGATGGCGATGATCCACGGCCAGAAGGGCACGACGCCGGAAGTCGACCGCACCAAGGGCTGCATGCGCGCGATCGAGGAAAATCCGAACGTCGAGCTGGTCACCGAGCAGTGGAGCCAGATGTGGTCGCCGGATGAAGGCTTCTCAATCGCCCAGAACATGCTGCAGGCCCATCCGGATCTGAAGCTGATCTTCGGTCAGGCCGATGGTCTCGCCATGGGCGCGGCCAAGGCTGTCGACGTTGCAGGCCTCTCCGACCAGGTCATCATCGGCGGCTATGACGGCGACGTCGCGGCGCTCGAATATCTTGCCAAATGCGAAGGTCCGTTCGTGGCGACCGCCACCCAGAGCACCCAGATGATGGGCCGTCTTGCAGTCGATTCCGCGATCAAGGTTGCCGCCGGCGAGAGCGTGCCGGAGCGCCAGACGCCGAATGCGGTTCTGACCACCTGCGAGAATGCACCGCAGTTCGTCGAGAACCATCCGTAATCCTGCGGACGACGCGACATAGATAAAGGGCGGCGCCATGACGGAAAACGGCAAATCTCCAATCCTGTCCCTGAGGGGCATTCGCAAGTCCTATGGACCTGTCGAGGTGCTGCACGGGATCGATCTGGATATCCATGCCGGCGAAGTCGTGGCGCTGCTCGGCGAAAACGGCGCCGGTAAATCCACCGTTTCAAACGTCATCTCCGGAACGGTCCTCCCCTCGTCCGGCGCGATGACCTGGCAGGGCGCGGCCTACGCGCCCGCCAACCCGCGCGAGGCGATCGACGCCGGCGTCGGCATGATCCATCAGGAACTGCTGCTGCTGCCGCATCTGACGATCGCGGAAAACATTTTTGTCGGCCGCTATCCGATGAGGAACGGACGCGTCGACCGCGCCGAGATGAACCGGCGCGCCGAGCACGGCCTGCAACGGCTCGGCCTCAACATTTCGCCGCGCCGCAAGGTCGAGAACCTGTCGACGGCGAGCCAGCAGCTCATCGAGATCGCCAAGGCGCTGACGCTCAACGCGAAGCTCCTCATCCTCGACGAGCCGACCGCCGCGCTTGGCGGCGAGGAAACCCGGCTCCTGTTCAAGCAGATTGAGCGGCTGAAGGCCGAGGGCGTCGGGATCATCTATATTTCCCACCGGCTGGAAGAGATCAGGCAGATCGCCGACCGCATCGTGGTCATGCGCGACGGCGACAAGGTTCAGGAATTCGATACCGCCGACCTGCCGGTGCGCACCATTGTCGAAGCGATGGTTGGTCGCAGCATGGAACAGATGTTTCCGCCCCTGCACCAGCCCAGTGACGAGACCGTGCTGGAGGTCAAGGGCCTTTCGGGGCCGAGCGGACGGTTCAACGATGTGAGTTTCTCGGTCCGGCGCGGCGAAATCTTCGGCATAGCCGGCCTCGTCGGCGCGGGGCGCACCGAACTGGTGCGCGCCATTGCCGGCGCCGACCCGATCGCCGCCGGCACGATCACGCTGAACGGCGAGGACATCACCCCCGCCTCGCCGGCAGAGGCGATCGCCAACGGCATCGTGCTTGTGCCCGAGGACCGCAAGCTACAGGGCGTGATCCTCGATCATACGATCGCCGAGAATATCGCTTATTCGAATTTCGAGACGGTCGGCCGCGGCGGCTGGCTGAGCAGGAACCGTATCCGCGCCTTTGCCGACGACAATATCGCGAAGTTCGGGGTCAAGGGCAAAGGCCACCAGAAGGCCGGCGAGATGTCTGGCGGCAACCAGCAGAAGGTGGTGATCGCCAAATGGCTCGCGCGCAATCCGCGCGTCGTGCTGCTCGACGAGCCGACCCGGGGCATCGATGTCGGCGCGCGATCCTCGATCTATGAAATCATTCACGATCTTGCCGAAAACGGCGTCGCCGTGATCGTCGTCAGTTCCGATCTCGAGGAGGTGCTCGGCGTCTCCAACCGCATCCTCGTGATGGCGGCCGGACGGCAGACGGGTATTCTGGACCACAGCGAGGCCAATGACGTCTCGGTGATGGAACTGGCTACGGCCTGAAACATACAGGGAGTTCACCATGAACCGCTTCAAGGGCAAGACCGTTGTCGTTACCGGCGGCAACAAGGGGATCGGGCTTGCGATCGCCACCCGGTTTGCGCAGGAGGGCGCCAATCTCGTGATCGCCTCCGTCGAGGCCGAGGTCGAGCAGGCAGCGAAATCGCTTGCTGAAGCGACCGGCGCGAAGACGGCCGGCGTCGTCTGCGACGTCACCGACCCGGAAGCCGTCAAGGCGCTTTATGACCGCGCCGAAAAAGCCTTCGGCGGCGTGGATATCTCCGTGCAGAACGCCGGCATCATCACCATTGCCAAGGTCGAGGATCTGACGGTTACCGAGTGGGATGCCACGATGGCGGTCAACACCAAGGGCGCGTTCCTGTGCTGCCAGCAGGCGATCCGCCACATGCGCGCTTCGGGCAAGGGCGGGCGACTGATCAATATCGCCTCCGGCCAGGCGCGCGACGGCTTCATCTACACCCCGCATTATGCCGCCTCGAAATTCGGCGTTATGGGCATGACCCAGAGCCTTGCCAAGGAAGTTGCGCTCGACAACATCACCGTCAACGCCATCTGCCCCGGCATCATCAAGACCGATATGTGGGATTATAACGACCGCGTTTGGGGCAAGATGCTCGGCGATTTCGGCCCCGGCGAACTGATGGCGAGCTGGGTGGAGAACATTCCGATGAAGCGCGCAGGCGAGGGCAAGGATGTCGCCGGCCTGATCGCCTTTCTCGCCAGCGATGACGCGGAATACATCACCGGCCAGACCATCAATGTCGACGGCGGCCTGATCATGTCATAACGCGCCCGGAAGAAGCTTCCCGACGCCAGATCAAAAAAGCCGGCTTTCAACGGGCGCATCCGTTGCCGCCGGACGAGAAGAAGGTCACCATCATGAATGACGCCGCAATCAGTTTGAACGCTCCGGCCCTGTTCGACCTTTCGGGTCGGGTGGCTCTGGTCACGGGTGCGGGCAGCGGCATCGGCCAGCGCATCGCCATGGGGCTTGCCCAGTGCGGCGCCGACGTCGCGCTTGTCGACCGGCGCACCGATGACGGGCTTGCGAACACCGCCGCCTTCATAGCGCAAACCGGTCGCCGGTCATTGCAGATCGCCGCCGACGTCACGTCCGGCGAGGCTCTCGAGGAAGCCGTCACCCGCACGGAAGCCGAACTCGGACCGCTGCGCATGGCCGTGAACGCGGCCGGCATCGCCAATGCCGAACGCTGCGAGGATATGCCGGAAGATCAGTATCAGACGCTGATGGACATCAACATGAAGGGCGTGTGGCTGTCCTGCAAGGCCGAGGCGCGCGCCATGCTTTCCCACGGCAAGGGCGGCTCGATCGTCAACATCGCCTCCATGTCCGGCGTGATCGTCAATCGCGGTCTCAACCAGGTCCACTACAACGCGTCCAAGGCCGGCGTGATCCACATGTCGAAATCGATGGCGATGGAATGGGTCGATCGCGGCATCCGCGTCAATTCGATCAGCCCCGGCTATACCGCCACGCCGATGAACACCCGCCCCGAAATGGTGCACCAGACCAGGGAATTCGAAAGCCAGACGCCGATGCAGCGCATGGCAAGCGTCGACGAAATGGTCGGCCCCGCCGTCTTCCTGCTGTCCGACGCATCCTCCTACTGCACCGGCGTCGACCTGCTGGTCGATGGCGGCTTCTGCTGCTGGTAAACCTTGAGCCTGAGACCGGCGACCGCCGGCTCAAGATGTCGCTGTAGTTCGGCACAGTCGTTCGACGATGCCGAGCGGCTCTATACGTCTTTGAAAGATCAGAAGCAGGTGGGTGCCGGTACCGTCCCGAATGACAAGTTGATTCTGCTGCAGAAAAGCAACCTTGATTGACACAGGCGGACACAATCGTCGACAAACGCTATATTGCGGCGACAAACTCGCAATGCATTGAAGGTCATTGCAACGGCATGACCCCGATTGTGAGCGCCGCCCGGCGCTGGCTTCGCAATTGAAAGCAAGGTGGATATGGACGGCGCGATGGCGAATGTGGCTCACATCGACATGCTCGCAGAGCGGGTGAGCGCCAGCGCCCGCAAGTTCATCGTCATCACCGCCGTCGCCGGCATGGGCAAGAGCCTGCTTCTGAGGAAACTCTCAAAGGCCTTTGATGTCCCCGTGTGTACGACCCCGGAAGCGGATGGAACGGCGACCGGGCGGGCATTCCTGTGGGATATCCCTTCCCGGGCTGAAACCATCGCCTTCGACGAAGCATTCTTCGAACACTTCGAGCGGGTGGTCATCGCCCGCCGACCCGAAACGGAAGTGCCGGGGATCGAGCGCTTGATCGTCCATGGCGAAGCCCTTTTTCTCGACGAGCATGACCTGCTGCTGCCGGAAGGCGATCCCGCGCGTCGCTGTCAATGCGGCTGGCCGGTTCTTCTTGGCGTCGATCTTGAAGATCGCGCAAGGCGGGATCAGTTCAAAGCCTATATCGGTTTTGAAATCCTGCGCCCGCTGACAGCCATGCAACTCGCCGCCCTCTGGCGGATGTTCAACGGCCACGCGATTGCTGGGAGCGCCGCCGAGCTGCCATTCCTGCCTTTCGTCGAGAGGACGGCCGACGGCATCCTCTCGGCCTGCGCCAGCGGCGAACTGCGCGGGATCGTGCGCGATGCGGCCAATGAGGAGATCGGGCGGCGCATGGAGCGCTTCGAGGCGGCGACGCCGCTTGCCCGCGCGCTGCATCGGTCCGGCCACACTGAAAAGGCAATATCCGCGCTTCAGTCCGCCGGGATGGAGGAGCCGGCCGTCCGTCTTTTTGCCGAGGCGGGCGGGGTTTTCTATATCCATATCGATGGCCCTGAGGCGTATGCCCGTGTGCTTTCGGGTTTCAGTCCGGAAATTTCGGCCGATAACGAGACCGTCGTGATCGCAAATGCCATGCGCGCACTCAAGTTCGGTGAGACGGGACGGGCGAAGAAGCTGATCGCGGACCGTTTCGGCCGGCAGAGCCTCGATCCGATGGCCGTCTTTGCGAGCGTTGCGCCCTACTCCCTGTCGTTCAAAGGCTTTCGGCTGGTGATGATGATCTATGAGGATATCGTCATCACCGACGCCATGTTCGAGCGGCTCTATGACTATCTCGACGAGTTGCCGCTGGAAGCGGCGCTGCTGCGCGGGTCATTCTATAATGCCGTGCTTGAATTCTATATCCGCCAGCGCCGCTTCAACGAGGCCGAAATGGCCGCCGCACAGGCGTTTTCGAGCTATCGCGCGGCCGGCGTCCCGCTGCTTGTCTTCTATATCTGCGTCCATCAGGCGGTGATCCGGTTGCTTTCGGGCGACGCCACCGGCGCCGGCAGCCGCATCGCCGAAGCCCGGAGGCACATGGCAGAGGTCGGCTTCGAAAGCCCTGCCGACGCGCGGATCCTGCGGCTGATCGAAGCCTGCCACGCCTATGAGGATGGCCGCCCGCAGGTGCTGATCGCCTTCATCAACCATGAATTCGATACGTTTTCACAGGCCGAAACCTGGCCAAGCCTCGTCGAATTCGCGCTCCACTACGGCAGCCAGGCGCTCAGTGAACATTTCTCGACGCTCTCGGCGCTCGGTTTTCTGGATCGCTGGCGCCTCCACCAGACGCATGACCGCCAGCTGCGGTTCATGATCGAAATCCGCGCCGCGCTGGTGATGCAGAACGGCAACCGCTGGAACGATGCCGCCGCGACCCTTTCCGCCATGCAGATGCGGATCAACCGTACCTGGGTCGAGGCAGCACTTGACGATCTCGCCCGGCTTTCGATGCACGATGAAATCGAGGTGGCCTTCGCCTGGCTCCGGCAGATCGTCCATGAGCGACCAGACCGCGCCTATCTGGACCGCCAGATCAGCGCCATGATTGCCAATGAAAGGGTGACCGGCCGCCAGCGGCGTGCGCTGCAGATATGGCTGGCCTTCGTGCTGAAACGGACCGGCCGGGCGACGGAAGCCCGCGCGGTGCTGCAGCGCATGTTCGATGATGCCGCCCGCACCGGCACGATCGCGCCACTTCAGGAGGAACGCCGGTTTCTCGGCGAGCTGATGGGCGACAGCCGTATCGAAGGCTTTGTCTCGGCCGCAGGCCCCGCCCGCCGGATCATGAAACGGTTGTCCGAAACCGGCATCAAGGGACGCACGATCGAGCAGGAATCCGGGTTGTCGCGTCGCGAGGTTCGCATTCTGCTGATGATCTGCGAGGGCGCGTCCAACAAGTTCATTGCCGGCCGGCTCGGCATTTCGGAATCGACGGTCAAATTCCACGTGACCAATCTTTACCGCAAGCTCGGCTGCACAAGACGTCGCGAGGCCATCGCGGTGGCGCGGGCGCGCAACTGGCTGCACTGAACGGCCGCCGAGGCGGTCGCGCATCGCAAAACCTGTCCCTTATTCTGAAAAACCTAGACCTTTTCTATCTTGTCGCGTCTTTTACCGCCCTTCAGACTGAACCCATAAGATCACTGCCGGCACTCTCAGGATTGTCGGCGGCATAAAGGGAACAGTGGCCCCCGACAGGGCCGAGGCTATGGAGCGGCGCATTCGATGCACCTGCGCTATCTGGAGATTTTTGTCAGGCGGCTTGCCGGCTTCGTGCTGGTTCTTTTCGTATTGTCGCTGATGATCTTCGTGCTCGCCCGCGTGGTGCCCGGCGATCCGGCCCGCATGACGCTCGGCCCGAGCGCGACGCAGGACCAGGTCGACCAGCTTCGCGCGCGCATGGGGCTCGACCAGCCCATCCTCGTGCAATATGGCCGCTATATCGGTAAGGCGCTCCAGGGCGATCTCGGGGACTCGATCGTCTCCGGCAACCCGGTGAGCCGCGATATCCGGGAATTCCTGCCGGCGACGCTCGAGCTGATCATCGCCACGGTGATCATCGAGCTTGTCTTCGCCATCCCCCTCGGCGTCATCACGGCCCGCTATCGCAATAGCTGGATCGACAATGCCGGGCGGCTGTTTTCGCTTGTCGGCGTCACCATTCCGGCCTTTCTGTTCGCCATCACGCTTCAGCTCGTCGCGGCTCGTTTCTTTCCGTCATGGCCCATTCTCGGCCGGGTCGACTACAATCTCGGCGCGCCCTCGGGGCCGACCGGCTTTCTGCTGGTCGACGCCGTGCTCGCCGGCCGCGGCGATGTGTTTCTGAGCGCGCTCGCCCATCTTGCACTGCCCGCCACCGCGCTGGCCATGGCCGGTATCGGCCAGATCACCCGCATCACCCGTTCGGCCATGATCGACAACCTCAGGCGCGACCATGTGCTGACGCTGAAATCCTTCGGCGTGCCCGAGCCGGTGATCGTGTTCCGCTATCTGCTGAAGCTGTCGTCGATCGCACCGCTGACGATCATGGGGCTCGAATTCGCCTCGCTGATCGGCAATGCCTTCGTGGTCGAGATGGTGTTTTCCTGGGGTGGCTTCGCCTCCTACGGCCTGACGGCCATCCTGCAGAAGGATCTGAATGCGCTGATGGCCGTGGTCCTGGTCTCCGGCGTGTTCTTCATCGTCGCCAATCTCGTCATCGACATCGTCGTCAGCATCATCGACCCGCGCCTGCGCTTTGGGGAGGCTGGACAATGAGCGAGCAGACAGGCCTGACGGCGGGCTACATGACCTGGTATCGCTTCAGCCGCAATCCGGCTGCCGTCATCGGCGGGCTGATCGTGCTTTCGGTGCTGCTGATGGCAGCCGCAGCCCCCTGGATCACGCCGTTTCCCGACCATGTCGGCGCCGTCGTCGATTTCCGCAACCGCCATGTGGCGCCGAATGCCGTCAACTGGTTCGGCACCGATAAGGCCGGGCGCGACATCTTCTCGCGCACGATCTTCGGTTTCCGCGTCTCGCTGCTGCTGGTCGTCGGCGTCCTCGGCATCTCCGTGCCGGTCGGCGCGGTGCTCGGCATGGTGTCCGGCTATTTCGGCGGCTGGTGGGAGCGCATCATCACCGGGCTCACCAATGTCATGCTCGCCATGCCGCCGCTGGTCATGGCGCTTGCCATCGGCAATATCCTCCAGCCGAACCTGATCAACGCGATGATTGCGATCACCCTGCTCTGGTGGACCTGGCACGCCCGCCTCGTCTATCGCGTCACCCGCTCGATCGCGACCGAGGATTTCATCGAGGCCGCACGGCTTGCCGGCGCCGGCCCGCTGCATATCCTGTTTCGCGAAATCCTGCCCAACTGCGTCTCGGTCATCTCGGTCAAGACGACGCTCGATGCCGCCTTCGTCATCCTGTTCGGCGCGACGCTTTCCTTCCTCGGCTTCGGGGTGAAGCCGCCGACGCCCGACCTCGGCTCCATGGTCGCCGACGGACGCCAGTTCCTGCCGGAGAAATGGTGGGAGGTGCTCGCCCCCGGCTTTGCCATCTTCTACGCCACGCTCGGCTTCAACCTTCTGGGCGACGGGCTGCGCGACATGTTCGACGTGGAGGCCTAACAACATGGCCATCCCCCTCCTCAAGGTCGAGAACCTCAATATCGCCTTCACCGGCTATGGCCGTCGCAGCCATGTGCTGAAGAATGTCGGCTTCGAGATCGCCGCCGGCGAGCGCGTGGCGCTGATCGGCGAGACCGGCTCCGGCAAGTCGGTAACCTCGAAGGCGATCCTCGGCACGCTTCCCGACAATGCCGTGATCGAAAGCGGCGATATCGCCTATCGCGGCGCGAGCGTGTTTACGATGCCGCCCCGGGAGCGGGAGGGGCTGAAGGGCACCGCCTTCTCGATCATCATGCAGGACCCGTTGTCCTCGTTCAATCCGGTCTTCAAGGTCGGCCGCCTGCTGGATGACGTGCTCTATTATGCCGACCGGCGCAACGCCGTCGTCAGCAATGCGGGAGATCGCAGAAAGCGGATCTTCGACGTGCTTCGCCGGGTTCAGCTTGCCGATCCGGAGCGGATTTTCGCGGCCTGGCCGAACGAGCTATCCGGCGGTATGCGCCAGCGCGTGCTGATCGCGCTTTCGCTGCTGCACCAGCCGGAGCTTCTGATCGCCGACGAGCCGGGAACCGCGCTCGACGTCACCACCCAGGACGAAATTCTCAAGCTCATCAATCGCCTTGTCGACGACGAGGGGCTGTCGCTGCTGATGATCACCCACAATCTCGGCGTTGTCCGCCAGACCGCCGACCGGGTGCTGGTGATGCGCCACGGCGAGATCGTCGAACAGGGAACGCTGTCGGAGGTCTTCACCGCCCCGCGGCAGGCCTACACCCGCGACCTGATGGATGCCGTCCCGCCGCTTTACGGGCCACGCGTTGTCAATCAGCCGGCGAGCGCAAAGGTGCCGATCGTCACGCTCGAAAATGTCGACAAGGTCTACCAGTCGAAGGGCCTGCTGTTTTCCCGCGGACCGGGGCACCATGCCGCAAAATCGGTCAATCTCGCGGTCGCCGAAGGCGAGGTTTTCGGCCTTGCGGGCGAAAGCGGCTCGGGCAAGACCACCGTTGCGCGCATGGTCATGCGTCTCGTCAAGCCGACGTCCGGAACCATCCGTGTCGGTTCGGCGGCAGACGGGACCGATCCCCGCCGGCTGACCCAGATCGTCTATCAGAACCCCGGAACCTCGCTCAATCCGAAGCGCACCGTGTCGCAGACGCTCTCCGTGCCACTGCGTTATGGCGGCCACGACCGCACGGCGGCGGAGGCGCGCAAGAAGGAACTGATGGCGCTGGTGCGGCTGCCGGAGAACTTTCTCTCCAAATATCCGCACGAGCTTTCGGGCGGCCAGAAACAGCGTGTCGCCATCGCCCGCGCGCTGGCCGCCGATCCGCGCATCATCATCCTCGACGAACCGACATCGGCGCTCGACGTTTCGGTGCAGAAGACGGTGATCGACCTGCTTCTGACGCTGCGGGAAGAACTCGGCCTCACCTATGTGATCATCAGTCATGATCTTTCGCTGATGCGCAATTTCTGTTCGCGCATCGCCATCATGCTGAAGGGCGAAATCATCGAGCAGGGCCTGACGGCAGACGTCTTCGCCCGCCCCGAACACCCCTATACCCGCGCGCTGATCGCGGCCATTCCGGTCTTAAGTGACGCGGAAGAGGCCGAAAAACCAAAGGTCAGCGCCGAGGAACGCGCCCGCTTTCTGGTGCAGAGCACCGGTGAGCAGGACGGATAAGACAATGGCAGGACCGCGCGCCCGAGGCGCCGGCAAGACAAGGAGACGACCCCGTGTATCGACTGGGAATTGATGTCGGCGGCACGAATACCGACGCCGTGGTGATGGAAGGCAACAAGGTGCTCTCGGGCGTCAAGGCGGCGACCACGGAGGATGTGACGAGCGGCGTCATCGAGGCTCTGGAGGGCGCGATCGGCAAGGCGGGCATCGACCGCGCGAAGATCGGCAACGTCATGATCGGCACCACCCATTTCACCAATGCCGTGATCGAACGGCGGCACCTCAACAAGGTGGCCGCCATCCGCCTCGGCCTGCCGGCAACCGCCTGCCTGCCGCCGATGGTCGACTGGCCGGAAGACCTGAAGGGCGTCGTCGGCAATCTCGGCTATCTCGTCAAGGGCGGCTATGAGTTCGACGGGCGCGAGATCTCCCCGCTCGACGAGGCCGAGATCGCCCGCATTGCCGGCGAAATCCGCGACAACGACATCAAGGCCGCCGCCATCACCTGCGTCTTCGCGCCGATCAACGACACGATGGAAAAGCAGGCCAAGGCGCTGATCGAGAAGCATTGCCCCGGCCTGCCTGTGGTGCTTTCGACCGATATCGGCCGCATCGGTCTTCTTGAACGCGAAAGCGCGGCGATCATGAATGCCAGCCTGCTGTCGCTTGCCGACCGCACCGTCAGCGCCTTTGCGAAGGCGCTCGCCGATGCCGGGCTCACCTGCCCGTTCTTCATCACCCAGAACGACGGCACGCTGATGGCCGCCGACACCGTGCGCAACTTCCCCGTCCTCACCTTCGCCTCCGGACCGACCAATTCGATGCGGGGTGCTGCCTTTCTCACCGGCGTGCGCGAAGCGATCGTGGTCGATATCGGCGGCACCACCAGCGATGTCGGGTCGCTGCATCTCGGCTTCCCGCGTCAGGCGGCGACCGTTGTCGATGTCGGCGGGGTCCGCACCAATTTCCGCATGCCGGATGTGTTCTCGATCGGTCTTGGCGGCGGCTCGCTCGTCAGAAAGGATCACACCGGCAAGGCCACGGTCGGCCCGCAATCGACCGGCTACCGCATCACCAAGGAGGCAAAGGTGTTCGGCGGCGAGACGCTGACGGCCACCGATATCGCGGTTGCGCTCGGCAAGGCCAGCGTCGGCGATGCCGCGAAGGTCAAGGACGTCGACCCCACCTTCGCGAAGGCCGCCGAGGCCGAAATCATCGCGCTTCTCGAAAACGCCGTCGAGCGCAGCCGCATGTCGCCGGAACCGATCCCGGTGATCGCGGTGGGCGGTGGCTCGATCCTGATGCCCGACCGGCTCGGCGACCTCGAGGTCATCCGGCCGGAAAACTTCGCCGTCGCCAATGCCGTCGGCGCGGCCATCGCCCAGATCTCCGGCGAGGTCGACCGCGTCTATGCGCTCGAAAACGGCCTGACCCGCGAGCTCTGCCTCGCCGAGGCCGAGAAGGAGGCGACCGAAAAGGCCATTGCCGCAGGCGCCGTCGCCGACACCATCGAGGTGATCGAACGCGAGGACGTGCCGCTTGCCTATTTGCCGGGCAATGCCACGCGCATTCACGTCAAGGTCGTTGGAGAGATGGGAGGCATGGATGCCTGAGACCGTCACACGCTCGAAATTCGAATACGATCCCGCCGACATCTGGGTCCTGGACCGCGAGGATATCGACGCGCTGGAAATCGGCTCGGCCATTCTCGGCACGGGCGGCGGCGGCAATCCCTATGTCGGCAAGCTCAGGGCGCGTCAGGCTATCGATGACGGGTTCACGCTCTCCGTACTGCCGCTCGACAAGGTTCCGGACGAGGCCTGCTGCGTGTCGCTCGGCGGCATCGGCGCGCCGGTTGTTGGCTATGAGCGTATCCGCGAGGGCCGCGAGGGCCTGCGCTGCGTGCGGGCGATCGAGGAGATGCAGGGCTTTCCGGTCGACCTGATCGTCTGCGAGGAAATCGGCGGCTCCAATGCCATGGAACCGCTGATCGTCGGCGGCATGACCGGGCTTCCGGTGGTCGATTGCGACGGCATGGGCCGCGCCTTTCCCGAAATGCAGATGACCACCTATTCAATCTACGGCCACACCTCGACGCCGAGCGTGATGTGCGACGTGCATGGCAATATCGTGATCTTCCAGCATGCCGTGACGGAACTCTTCCACGAGCGCATGGCGCGGGCCTGCGTGGTGGCCCAGGGTGGCGGATCGGACCTTGCCTCCGCGCCGATGACCGGCACGTTCCTGAAGAAGTTCGCGATTCCCAATTCCTACACCCAGGCGGTCTCGCTCGGCCGCGCGGTCATCGACGCCAAGCGCCGCCACGCCGATCCGATTGCCGCCATCTGCGAACGGGAGAACGGCCGGCATGCATTCTCGGGCAAGATCACCGACCTGAAGCGCCATCTGCGCGGCGGTTTCGTGGTCGGCGAAGCCATGCTGTCCGGCATCGACAACCATCATGGCGAGGATGCCTCCGTCCTGATCCAGAACGAGAACCTCGTCTTTACCCGTGAGGGCGAGGTGGCGGTTTCGGTTCCCGATCTGATCGTTGTGCTCGATATCGACAGCGGCCACGCCATCACCACCGAAATGCTGCGCTACGGCCAGCGCGTGGCAATCCTTGCCCTACCGTGCCATCCGCTGCTGCAGTCTCCGGCAGCGCTCGAAGTCGTCGGCCCGAAGGCCTTCGGATTTCCCGACATCGTCTATCGACCGGTCGCGGGAGGCTGAAGACATGGCGAAAACAGTGATAACAGTCGACGATCTCGACGCCATCGCGCTCGGCGGCGCCTTTCTCGGCACGGGCGGCGGCGGCGATCCCTATATCGGCAAGCTGATGGCGCGCGCGGCGCTCGCCGCAAACGGCCCGGTGACGCTGATCGACCCGGCCGATGTCGGTGACGACGACCTGTGCGTGCCGGTATTCATGATGGGCGCGCCGACCGTGATGCTGGAAAAACTGCCGAGCGGCACGGAAATCATGGCCGCCCTGGATCAGCTCGAGACCTATCTTGGCAAAAAGGCGACCGCGCTGATGTGCGTGGAAGCGGGCGGGCTCAACTCGACGATCCCCTTCGCCGTGGCCGCCGCGACCGGCCTGCCGCTGATCGACGGCGATGGCATGGGCCGCGCCTTTCCGGAACTGCAAATGGTATCCTTCACCATGTCCGGCATCAGCGCGACGCCGCTGGTGCTGGCCGACGACAAGGGCAATTCCGTCCTGATCAACGCCGTCGACAATCTCTGGACCGAGCGGCTGGCCCGCGCCGATGCCGTGCAGATGGGCGGCGCGGCGCTGGTCGCCGCCTATTCGATGACCGGCGCGCAAATGCGTGACAGCATCCTGCCCGGCACGATGACGATGATCCGCGAGATCGGCGAAACGCTGATGGCCGAGCGCAAGGCCCATCGCCATCCGGGCGCTGCGCTCCGTGCCCGGTTTTCAGGCCATCATCTGTTCACCGGCCGCGTGAACGACATCGAGCGCAAGACGGTCGGCGGCTTTGCCCGCGGCCGCGCTGTCATCAAGGGCACGGACGCCTTTGCGGGGCGTGAGTTCAGCATCGATTTCCAGAACGAGTTTCTCGTCGCCCGCGATGACACCGGCGCTGTTCTGGCAACGACGCCGGACCTGATCTGCGCGCTCGATGCCGATGCCGGCATGCCGGTCACCACCGAACAGATGC
Organism: Martelella mediterranea DSM 17316; assembly: GCF_002043005.1. NCBI lineage: Bacteria > Pseudomonadati > Pseudomonadota > Alphaproteobacteria > Hyphomicrobiales > Aurantimonadaceae > Martelella > Martelella mediterranea. The sequence continues at coordinate 511,939 of NZ_CP020330.1, forward strand.
GCTACGGCCTGCTGATCGAAATCACCGGCCTGCCGGCCGATCCGAAATGGCGCAGCGACGCGGGGCTGAACCTCGTTGGGCCTTCCTATTTCGGCTACGACCATGCTTACGCACCTGTAGAAGAGATCAACAATAACAAAAACCTAAACCAGGACTGAACAAAGCTCAAAAAAGAGAGGAACTTGCAATGACACGGAAAATGCTTGCAATCGCAGGGCTGGCTTTGGCGGCCTCGGCAACGACGGCCCTGACGCCCGCCCGCGCCCAAGACGACAAGGTCTCGATCGTGGTGAACGCCACCCAGGTGTTCGGCACCATCGATCCCGCCCGCATCAACGACTACACCGAATACATGGCGGCCGTGAACCTCTATGACGGGCTGACGACGGTGGCCGGCGACGGCTCGATCATTCCCCAGCTCGCCGAAAGCTGGACCGTTTCCGACGACAATCTCACCTACACCTTCAAGCTGAAGGACGACGCCACCTTCCAGGACGGCTCGCCGGTCGAGGCTTCAGACGTCGTTTACACGCTGAAGCGCCTGCTCGCCATCAACGAGGGTCCGTCCTACCTTTTCTCCAAGCTCATCGATCCGGAAAAGCTGAAGGCGATCGACAGCCATACCGTCGAAATCGGGCTGACAAAGATCTACGCGCCGTTTCTGACCACAACCCCACTCATTCTTGTCGTCAACGAGGAAGCGGCGAAGGCCAACAGCGACGACGAATGGGCAAGCGACTACATCGCCAACCACAGCATCGGCGCCGGACCCTACATGCTGGCCTCGTGGAACCGCGGCTCGCAGATGGTGATCGACCGCTATGACGACTATCATGCCGGCTGGGAGCGCGGCCGCCCGATCGACGAAATCCGCTTCGTCATCACCAATGACGAAGCCACGGTGAAGGCGCTTGCAACCAAGGGCGAACTTGGAATGTCGGCCGACTCGCAGGCAACGGAGACATACGAAGCAATCGCCGCGATGGACGGCTACAAGATCATCGAAACGCCGACGGCGACCGCCCTCTACATCAAGATGAACACCAAGCTTCCGCCGACCGACGATATCCATGTCCGCCGGGCAATCGCCTATGCCACGGATTACGACACGATCCGCGAAGCCATCTATCCCGGCTCGCCGCTGTCCGGCCCGATGGCACCGGCCTTTGCCGATGCTTATCCCGACGACCTTCCCGCACCGGAATACAATCTCGAAAAGGCAAAGGAAGAGCTCGCCAAGTCGAAATATGCCGGGCAGGACATCACGCTGACCCATTCCTATGTGGCCGGCCTCTCCTTCGAGGAAGACATTGCGCTTTTGATGCAGGCCAATCTCGAGCAGATCGGCATCACGCTCGATGTCCGTCCCGAGCCGTGGAACCGGATCACCGAGCTTGCCAGCCAGCCGGAAACGACGCCGAACACGACCCAGGTCTTCAACGGCCCGAGCTATCCCTCGCCCGACAGCGTGTTCTACGTCCAGTATGATTCCGCGGCCGCCGGTACATGGGCGTCGATGGAGTGGTTGCAGAACCCGGAGATCGACACGCTCATCGACAATGCCCGGACCACGACGGATGTCGACAAGCAGAACGACATCTACAAGGAGCTTCAGCGCAAGATCGTGGACCTTCAGCCCGACGTCTTCCTGCTCGTCGAAAACCGCCGCTATGCCGCAAGCGACTGCCTCCAGGGCTATGAATTCGTGCCGATGATGAGCTGGGACACCGACTTCTCGCGCTTCACCTGGGACTGCAGCGCCGAATAGCCTGAATGCATGGAGAACGTTACCTCCGCAGTCCGAACCGGCCGTATCGAGCGGGGCTGGCCAGATGGCTGGCCCCGCGTGGCTTTGTCAAAAGCCTTTCGTTCTTCAGCGAAGTGGTTCGCGCTCAAAATGGTTGCCGGGAGGCGACGCCCGGAAATCGCAAAGCCCCCCCGCTTCGAACGGCCGGTTTGTTCCGCCGCTGTCCTTTCCTCAGCTGCCCACCGGCAGTATACCGCCTCTTGAGGAGTGAGGTAATGGTAGGCCATGCCGAGCGCGCCAGCTCCCTCGCATAACCCTCGCCGAACCCGTCACCGCCAAATAGGGGGGCAATCCTGAGCCTGCCGGCGAGGGCGACCTCGCCGATCACAAAGGACTGAGGAGGCGCGGATAGCCCGTCTCCTTCTGCCCGGTCGCAAGCGGCGCGCCCTTGGCCACAGCCTCATCCAGCCTGCCGCAGGACTTCGGGCACCGGCTCTTCCGGTGTGCCCAGCCAGACCCCGAGATCGCGCAGGCGCGCCTGCACCTCGGCGACGGGTATTTGCGAGGTTGGCACGCGCCGGCCGGCCGCCATGGCCGCCGCGATCGCCGCCGCCTCGCCCGTCATGGTGCAGGCCGGCACGTTCCGCGTAGAGCCGAAGGCATTTTCATCGACCGAAATGCAGCGGCCTGCGAGCAGCAGATTGTCGATCTTGTGCGGCACGAGGCAACGGAAGGGGATGCCGTAGCCGATGCCGACATGGTCCATGATCGCCCGGCTGCCGCCCGGCTCGTGCACATCGACGGGCGAATTGCAAAGGCCGATCGCATCCTCGAAGCGGCGATTGCCGCGGACCTCCGCCTCGGTGAGAACATACTCGCCCCTGACGCGGCGGGTCTCCCTGATGCCGAGCTTCGGCGCGACCTCCAGAAAGATCGCGTTTTCGAAACCCCTGACATAGCGCTGCAGGAAATCGAATGCGCAATAGGCCTGTTTGCGGATCTCGATCTCCGCGCGGCTCAAATCCCGGTCATCGAGGCCGTTTCCCTGGAACCGGGTGACATTCACGCTGATCTCACCCGGGATCAGCCCGGTTTTCATGGTGATGTGGTCCTTGGGGATGATCCAGTCGAAGCCTTCCGCGACCTTGTCCTTGATGCGTTGCTGGAAGCCCGTCAGCAACACAGCCATGGCATAATCCTCGTTGCGGTCGCCGGCCTCCTTCGGGTAGACCACCTCCCACATATCGCCGCGATTTTCCTCGCAATCGGCGATCAGCGCCGGAACGTTGACGTTCAGCACGCGGAAATAGGACGTGATCGGCTGGGTCAGGCCGTCGCTTTCCCGGCCGAGCATGAAATCTGCGCCGGCGAGGGCCGCGACATCCCCGTCGCCGGATGCATCGATGAAGGCATGGGCGAGGACGAGGCTTTCGCCGGACTTCGTGCGGATCAGGAGGCCGTGCATCGCGCCGCCCTTCATCACCGTCTGGACGACATTGGCGCGCAGCAGCACCTCAATGCCCGCCTCCTCGACCATCTCGATGATGACGCGCTGCATCACCTCGGCGTCGAACGTGCCGGTATACTTGCCCCAGTAGGATTCCCGAATCCGACCATCGGCCCCGCGATAGCCGACGCAACGGTCCAGCATTTCCTCGAATATCTTCGAGTTGATGAGCCCGGTGGGCTTGGTCAGCCGGCCGCCCGTGATCAGCCCGCCGAGAAAACCGGTGCCTTCGAGCAGGAGCACCTTCGCGCCTTCCCTGGCCGCGCGGATTGCCGCGACGATGCCGGAAGAGCCGGCGCCGGTCACCACCACGTCATAAGAGCCAAACAGGTTCATCGTCATTCCTTTCAAGCAAGCGGCGCGGGATCAGCCGGTATATTCCATGATGTAGAGACCGGCATTGTAATCGGTCACATAGGCGAGCCCCGTCTTGTCGACGAAGATGTCGCAGGACTGGATGATCGGCTTCTTGCCGGGTCGTTTGTCCATGAGGCCTTCGGGCGCGGGCGGCACCAGCGCGCCGACCTCCTTCGGCTGGTAGGCGTTCGAGATGTCGTAGACGCGCACCCCGGCATTCTGCCAGGTCGAGAAGATCAACGACGAGCTCTGGAAGCTGCCCGGCCGGTTCTCGTGAATGTTGTGCGGCCCGTAATGGGCGCCCTTGTGGGTATAATCCTGGTCGGCGGGCGGCGGCATGGTCGCGATCGGAACCGGGTTTTCCGGGTTCGCGACATTGAAGATCCAGATATTCTTCAACCCGTCTTCGAAATCATCGAGCACCGCCTCGTCGACGACAACCAGCAGATCCCGACCGCTGATCGGCAGGCAGTTATGGGTTCCGCCCTGGAAAGGCGGCGACCAGTTGGTGTGGCGGATGAGCTTCGGCTGCGTGCGGTCGGCCACGTCCATCACCACCAGGCCGGCATCGCGCCACGCGCCCCAGGCGATATCGCCATCGACGATCGCATGGTGAAGCCCGAACTTGGCGTTCGGCGACCAGGACGGCGTCTCCCCCGCCGCCTGATGCATGCCCGGCAGGGCGTAGCGGCCCGCCTCCCTCGGATTGGCGGGGTCCGACATGTCGACCGTCATGAAGATGAAATCGGTATAGCCATCCAGCAGCGCGGAGACATAGGCCCATCTGCCGCCAACCCACCAGATGCGGTGGATCCCGCCGGACACTGGCATGAAGCCGATGCGCCGGGGACGGCCGGGCTCGGTGGCGATATCGTAAACCGCAAGCCCCGCGTCCCAGTCCCGCCCCTTCTTCGGCTCTGCCGTTCCGAGCGCGGTCCCCGCCGCGGCCTTGTAGTAGGACGCTTCGTCGGCGAAAGCGGCGTCGGCGAAAACGTCCTTGCCGTGAATGACGAGCAACAGGCCGTCGGCCGCCTGAAGGTGCACGTTCCAGGTATTTTCCGGCGCCTGAACATAGCCCGCCGGCTTCGGATTGGCGGGATCGCGCACGTCGACCACCGAAAATCCCCGGCTGAACAGATGCCCGATATAGGCGAACCCGTCCTCCACCATCACCTGGATGCCGTCCCTGCGGCCGCCCTGGTCCGAATGGCCCACCAGGCGCATGTTGCGGGCGTGGTCGGGTTTCATGAGGTCTCTCATCATGCGTCATTCCGTCGGTTGGCGTGTGAAATTGTGCGGGGCGCGCACGAAGAACCGCGCGCCCCGCTTCGGCATCAAAAGGTCAACTCTTGACCATGTTGCCCCAGTTCTCCGGGCTGTCGACATTGTCCTTCCAGATCATCACAGGCTGGATCAACGTGGTTTTCTGCACCGGCTTGCCGCTGAAGTAATTCTCCATCTGCTCGACGATGGATGAGCCCATGGAGAACGGGTTCTGCCCGACATCGGCAGTCTGCGTTCCCTCGCGGATGCGCTCGAGGCCAAGTGGGGTGCCGTCGAAACCGATCACCGGAATGTAACCTTCCTCGCCTTCCGGCTTCAGCCGGTCGATCTGGCGCAGAGCCGAAACCACGCCCCGGATCATCTCGTCATTATGCGCCCAGATGGCATCGACGTTCGGATCGCGGGTGAAGGCGTCAACCGTCAGCGTATGCGCATTATCGGCCGTCCATTCCGCCTTCAACGTCTCGATCTTGATGTCCGGATATTTTGCCGCCATCTGCTCGTGAAAGCCCTGATAGCGCTTCTCGGACTGGCCGGAGCCGATCGCGCCGCGCACTTCGAGGACGCGCCCCTTGCCGCCGGTCAGTTCGGCGACTGCATCGGCCGCGGCCCTGCCGCCGGCCACATCGTCGAAGGTATTGTAGGCAACCCACTCGCCTTCGGGCGGCAGGTTTTCGAGCATGAACAGCGGAATGTCCGACTGGTTGGCCTTGCGAACCCCGCCCTGCAGCAGTTTCGCGTCAACCGGATTGAGCAGGATGATGTCCGGCTGCTTGGAGAGCACGTCCAGCATCTGCGTCGTCTGGGTCGACGGATCGCCCTTGCCGTCATAGACGGAAATGTTCATTCCCTTTTCGGCGGCGAGCTTCTTGATGTGATCGACAAGCGTCACCTGGTACTCGTATTGCAGGCCGAACGCGATATAGGCGAGGTTCTTGCCCTTGAGCGCGCTGTCCTCGGCCTGAGCATGCTGCGGCAGGGCAATGGCGCCCGTCACGAGCAGGGCCGCGCCTGCAAAAAACTGTAAAAGCGTGCGACGTTTCGTTGGCATTCCGGTCTTCATGTCCATCATGTTTCCTCCCAGTTGGACCTTCGAGACACCCTTTTCGGGGTGGTATTGCCATTCCCGTTTGCCGACCTTTCAGGCAAGCGGATCCCGTTCGCCCCGAGGGGCGTTGAATTTTCGACCGACAGGTTTGCATTTCCCCTCGCCGCGGATCGCTTCGCGGCGGCGCTACGTCCGCGCGCTTTAGGACGACTTGCTTGCGATGACTTTCCTGCGCATGCCCGCCTCCAGATAATTGCGGCGATAGACATCGAGCGCGGCGGCGGCGGCAATCACCAGTCCCGAGACGACCGAGTCCCAGTTCGGCGGCACGTTGAGCAGGTTGACCGCGTTCTGGACCAGCCCGAGCAGCAGCACGCCGAGCAGCATGCTGCCCATGTTCCCCTCACCGCCGAACAGGCTGACCCCGCCAATCACCACCGCCGCGATGACGGCAAGCTCCATCCCCTGGGCCGCGGTGGCGGCGCCGGCCTCGAACCGGGCCGTGATCAGAAGTCCCGCAATCGCCGCCATCAGGCCTGAGATCATGAAGGCGATGATGACAACGCGTTCGGTGTTGATCCCGGCCAGTCGCGCGGCAAGCGGATTTCCGCCGGTCGCATAGACCGAGCGCCCGAAGGCCGTTCGCGACAGCACGATCTGGGCGATCAGCGCCAGCGCCAGCGTGAGGACGATGACCGCCGGTATGCCGAAGATGCGCGCGGCCTGGAGTTCGACGAAAAAGGATGGAACAGGGGCGATATTCGTGCCTCCCGAATAGATATAGGCAAGGCCGCGACCGATGGTCATGGTCGCAAGCGTCGCGATCAAGGCCGGGATGCGCAGCTTGGTTACGGCGAGACCGTTGATCAGCCCGAGACCGAGACCCGCTCCCAGCGCCACCGTGACGCCAAACACCGGCGAGAAGCCCTGGAACTCGACAAGCCCCACCGACAGAACCGATGACAGCACCAGCACGGAGGCGACCGAAAGGTCGATCCCGGCCACCAGGATAACGAAGGTCTGGCCGATCGCGACGACCGCGATGATGGTGGCCGCCTGCAGCACGTTCTCGATATTGCGCACCGTGGCAAAGACCGGGCTCAGGACGCTCATGATGGCGCTGCCGAGCAGGATTACGGCAAGCAGCCCCACACTCTGCATCAGGTCGATAAAGGATATGCGTCCGCGCCAGGTGGAAAGCTTGCTATCGCCGTTCGGTGCAATACCGCTCATCGGTGTGTTCTCCAGTGCCATTCAAATTTCTCCCCGACGTCAACCCGTCGTCGCATAGCTCATGATGGTTTCGCTGGAGATTTCCGCACGGGTGAGCGAGGCGGAGATCCGCCCCGAACGCATCACCAGCACACGGTCCGACAGCGACAGGATTTCAGGCAATTCCGAACTGATCAGCAATATCGCCATTCCGCTTTCGGCCAGGCGAAGGACAAGTTCGCTGATTTCCGACTTGGCGCCGACATCGATGCCCTTGGTCGGCTCATCGAGGATCAGAAGCTTCGGCTGGCGGGCCAGCCACCGGCCGAGCACGACCTTCTGCTGATTGCCGCCGGACAGCGTCGAGACCCGCACCTTGGAGGACGGCGCCTTTACCGCCAGGCCGCGCATTTCGCGTCCGACGATCTCCTCCTCCAGCGCGTTCGACAGGAAGCCGTTGCGGGATATCCTGTCGAACATGCCGAGCGTCATGTTGTTGCGCACGCTCATCAGCCCGACCAGGGCCTGCCGTCGCCGGTCCTCGGGCACGAGGCCTATGCCGGCGTCGATCGCCGCCTTGGGCTTGTTCGGACGCACCCGGCGGCCGGAGACCTCGACGCTGCCCTCGTCATAGGGATCGATACCGAATATACAGGCCGCAAGCTCGCTTCGCCCGGCGCCGACAAGTCCCGACATGCCGACGATTTCCCCGGCCCTGACATCGAAGGATATATCGTCCAGAACGCCCTCGCGCTTGAGATTGCTGACCTTGAGGACGACATCGCCGATCGGGCGGGGTTTGTGCTCTGTCTTGCGAACCTCGCGGCCGACCATCATGTGGATGACCTTTTCATGATCGAGCTGATCGATCGGCCTGGTTCCCACCAACCGGCCATCGCGCAACACCGTGACCCGGTCTGCGATGGCGAACACTTCTTCGAGCCAGTGCGACACGAACACGATGCCGAGCCCATGCGCCCTCAGGTCATCGACCACGCGGAACAGGCGTTCGATCTCCGGTGGCGAGAGAGAGGTCGTGGGCTCGTCCATCACCAGAACCTTGGAATCCTCGGAAATGGCGCGGGCGATCTCCACCAGTTGCTGATCCGCCGGCGACAGCCGGCCGGCCGGCGTGGCGATATTGAGATGCGGCGCCACTCGGGCGACCGCGGCACGCGCCTTCTGCTTCTGCTGCTGTTTGGAGAGCCAGCCGTACCGTCCGGGCCAGCGGCCGAGCATGATATTTTCAGCAACCGATACCGCGGGAACCAGATGGGCATCCTGATGGATCGTGGCGACGCCGATGCGGTGCGCGGCGGCCGGATCGGCCTGCAGGGCGACCCCGTCGACCGTGATCTCGCCGCGATCGGGCGTATAAAAGCCGGCCATGAGCTTGATGAGCGTCGATTTACCCGCTCCGTTTTCGCCCAGAAGCGCCGTCACTTCTCCAGCGCGCACATCGAAATCGACATTGTCGAGCGCCAGAACGCCCGGAAACGATTTGGTCACGCCCCGGGCCACCAGAACGCTGCGCCGATCGCCCGCCTGCCCTGCCGCGGCGCTTGCCTCGGCGACACTCATGGCAACGGTCCCGTGGCGTCGGGCCGATTGCAGACCAATAACCATTTCTGATTCCTCCCCGCCGCTCCCCGGCGTGTCGGCGTGAAGTTCAAGCTTCCTGTCCGACGATCTGCACGCTAGTGGGGACCGAACCACTTGTCAACTGGCCGTAACACCGGTCCAGTTGAAATTCTCCGAACGACAGAGCAATCCGTGACCACGGGTCTTTCAGACCCGAAACTGCGGGAGCTCGTTGACAAATTTTTCACGCGGGAAACTTCGCAACCGCGAAAAGTGTCTCGATTTCCTATTATATTATTGATTTTAAAGAAATTATTAGCAATCCATCTCAAAATCAGAACTGGTACGTTGTGGCGCGCGCCATGCACTCGCCGTGCGGCGGCCAGACGCTTTTTTGCCGAAAGGGAGGTGACAGCTATCCCAGAATGGTTTAACTGGTCTGTTAAGCAGTCCATTTCAGGGGTCCCAATGTCCAATCTTCCGCTCTCGCCTCTCCACGAGGCGATCCACAAGCAGACAGCCAAGGAAATGATCCGGGACAAGATCGTCTCGATGATCGCCTCCGGCATTCTGCAACGCGGCGATGAGCTTCCAAGCGAGCGGGAACTTTCCACAATGCTGGCGGTCAGCAGGGAGACGGTGCGCGGCGCGATACAATTGCTCGCCGGCCAGGGCGTGGTTCAGGTCTCGCAGGGCGCGCGGACCCGGGTCGCGCGCGTCGACGTCGAGGTCGGCACGCACCGCATCGGCGTAACGGACCCCTCCTCGATCAACGGCTACAGCCTCGACGCGGTGCACGCCGCGCGTCTCCTGGTCGAGACAGCAGTGGCGGCGGACGCGGCGCGCCACCTGGGGCCGGAGGATATCCAGCGCCTCGAGGCCTCGATCGCGGCGCAGGAGCAGGCCATCGACGATCCGGTCCGCTTTCTGATCTGCGACAGGGAATTTCACCTGACGATCTACTACGCCTCGGCAAACCGGCTTCTCGCCGACTTCGTCGTCGACCTCTACACCTATATGCTTGATCACCGCCGCATCGCCATGGCCCAGCCGGGCGCGATCGAGAAAAGCCTCGAAGATCACCGTTTCATCGTGCGGGCCCTGAAGATGCACAATCCCGAAGCGGTGGCGGCGGCGTTTTCCGAGCACATACTTCGCATTCATGACACATCGCGCGCCGTCGACGAAAGCGGTATCGCGCGGGCGGGCAGCTCCGCCAATGGCGCACCGGCGTTGCGCGCCAGCGGCGGAAAATAGGGAGCGGGCAGCATGAAAATCCTCATAACCGGCGCGGCCGGAATGATCGGCCGCAAGCTGGTGCGCGCCCTGATGCGCTCCGGGAAGGTGCGCGGCCAGCCGATACGCCGCCTGATCCTCGCCGATATCGTCGCGCCGGAGGCGCCCGATTTCGACGTGGAGATCGAGACCCTGGCGACAGACCTTTCGCAGCCCGGCGCGGCTGAAAGCCTCATCGCGCAAAGGCCTGATCTCATCTTTCACCTGGCGGCCATCGTTTCCGGCGAGGCGGAAGCCGATTTCGAGAAGGGCTATCGCGTCAATCTCGATGGCACGCGCGCCCTGTTCGAGGCCATTCGGCTGGCCGGCCGTGAACGGCCTTATGTGCCGCGCCTGGTCTTCACGTCCTCGATCGTCGTGTTCGGCAATCCGCTGCCGCCTGTCATCAGCGACAGCCACTGCCTGACCCCGCTAACGAGCTACGGCACGCAGAAAGCCATTTGCGAACTGCTGCTCGCCGACTATTCGCGCCATGGCTTTTTCGACGGTATCGGCATCCGGTTGCCGACGATTTCGATCCGGCCCGGCAAGCCCAACAAGGCCGCTTCGGGGTTCTTTTCCTCGATCCTGCGGGAACCGCTGATCGGCGAGGAAGCGATCCTTCCGGTGAGCGAGACCGTTCGCCACTGGTTTGCAAGCCCGCGCGCGGCGATCGGCTTTCTGCTTCATGCCGCCGAGATCGATACCCGTCCGCTCGGTCAGTTGCGCACGCTGACCATGCCCGGTCTTTCTGCAACGGTCGGCGACCAGATCGAGGCGCTGCGCCGCGTCGCCGGCGACGAAGCTGTGCGACTGATCCGCCGCGAGCCCGACAGCGACATCGCGGCGATCATCGCTGGCTGGCCGCAGGGCTTCGACGCCCGCCGCGCCGAGGAACTCGGCTTCCGCGGCGAGACCTCGTTCGAGGACATCATCCGGGTCCATCTCGAAGATGAACCCGAAAGCCGGATAGCGGAGCACAACTGAAATGCTGCTCGGTGCGATAGCAGATGATTTTACCGGCGCCAGCGATCTCGCGAACACGCTTGCCAAGGGCGGCATGGCCACTTTGCAGTTTTCCGGGCAACTCTCCGGCATCGCCCACGACCCGCCTGCCTGCGAGGCCGGCGTCGTTGCGTTGAAGACCCGATCCGCCCCGGTTTCAGAGGCGGTTTCGCAGTCTCTTGCGGCGGCGCGCTGGCTGCTCGACCAGGGCTGTGAACAGATCATCTTCAAATATTGCTCAACCTTCGATTCCACGCAGGACGGCAATATCGGGCCGGTGGCCGAAGCCCTACTCGACCTGCTGCAGACCGATATCGCCGTCGTGTGCCCGGCATTTCCGGCGACCGGCCGACGGGTTTTCATGGGCCATCTCTTTGTCGCAGACCGCCTGCTTTCCGAAACCGGCATGCGGCACCACCCGCTGACGCCGATGAACGATCCGGATATCCGCCGCTGGCTTGGACATCAGACCAGGGGCGCCGTCGGAAGCATTGCCCTCGACACGGTGCGCGCCGGAAGCGCTTCGCTGGCTGCGGCATTTGCCGCCGAGAAAAAGGCCGGCCGGCGCCTTGTCGTGACCGACGCCAGCAGTGACGAAGACCTCATCGCGATTGGTCGCGCCGTGGCCGATCACAGGCTTGTCACCGGAGCATCCGGCATCGCCCTCGGTCTTCCGCGGAACTTCAGGGCCAGGGGCAAGCTCGCCGACGCGGCGGAGACCTTGCCCCCGGTGACCGGCCCCGGCGTCGTGCTGTGCGGCTCCTGCTCGACCAATTCGCAGCAACAGGTGGCCCGCTATGCGGCGGCCAATCCTTCCCTGGCCGTCGATCCCGGCGCGCTTGCAAGCGGCGAGATGACCCCGGAGGGCGTCGCCGCATGGATTGCCGAGCAGGGCGACAACGCGCCGATCATCTTCTCCACCGCCGCGCCGGATGCGGTTGCCGAGGCGCAGCGGCAGTTCGGACGGGAAGCGGTCGCCGGAAAGATCGAAAGCTTCTTCGCCGCGCTGGCCATCTGCCTCGCCGACGCCGGCATCCGCCGCATCGTCGTCGGCGGCGGCGAGACATCGGGTTCGGTGGTGGAGGCGCTGGGCCTTGCCAGCATGCACGTCGGCCGTGAAATCGATCCCGGCGTTCCGGTGCTCATCGGCGAAAGAAACGGGCCGCTCGGCCTGGCGCTGAAGAGCGGAAATTTCGGCGGTCCCGACTTTTTCAGCAAGGCCTTGCAGGAGCTTGGACGACCATGAATGAGGAAAAGATACGTGCGGACATCGTCAAATGGGGCCGCTCGCTTTTCGAGCGGGGCCTGACGGCGGGTTCCTCCGGCAATATTTCCGCGCGCATCGATGGCGGCTATATCGCGACGCCTACGAATTCATGCCTCGGCTTTCTCGAGCCCGACCGCCTTTCGAAACTCGATCTCGACGGGAACCATATTTCCGGCGACAAGCCGACCAAGGAACTGCCGCTGCATTTCGCCTTCTACGAAGGCCGTTCATGCGCCGCCGTCGTTCATCTGCACTCCTCCTATGCCACCGCGCTCGCCTGTCTTTCGGACACCGACCCGGCCGACGCCATCCCGCCGATCACGCCTTACGTGGTGATGCGGGTGGGCACCGTGCCCGTCGTGCCCTACACGCGGCCGGGGTCGGCGGACGTCAAGGCGCGGATCGCCGCAATCGTCGCCGATCACAGCGCGGCCCTTCTCGAAAACCACGGACCGATCGTCTGCGGAGCAAGCCTCGACGCAGCGGTCTTCGCCATCGAGGAGCTGGAAGAGGCGGCAAAGCTTGCGATCATCACCCGCGGCATGCAGGTCAGGCATCTGACGCCTTCGATGATCGCCGATCTCAACGCGACATTCAGGCTGCGGTGAGCCATGGCCAGATTTTCCGCCAATCTCGGCTTTCTCTGGCCAGACCGCCCGCTGCTGGACCGCATCGATGCCGCCGCCGCCGCGGGTTTTCGCGCGATCGAACTGCATTGGCCCTATGATTTCCCGCCGCAGTACGTGCGCGCGCGTTGCGAGGCGCTCGGCCTCACACTGCTGGGCATCAACACGTCGCCCGGCGATACCGGCAAGGGCGAGTTCGGACGGGCGGCGCTCGCCGGTTGCCGGCAGGCCTTCGAAGCCGATTTCGAACAGGCGCTCGACTGGGCGAGACTTGCCGGTGCATCCGCGATCCATGTCATGGCCGGCGTCGTCGAGCCGGCGCGGAAGGACGAGGCGCAAGCGGTGTTGGTCGAGAACCTCAAGCAGGCCGCCGCCCGCGCACCGGACATGACGCTGCTGCTGGAGGGCATCAACCAGAGAGACAAGCCGGGCTATTTCTATTCCACGATCGCGAAGAAGGCTGACATCATCCGGCAAATCGGCGCCTCCAATGTGAAGATCATGTTCGATGCCTATCATGTCGGCATCGCGGAGGGCGACATCTTCGCGCGGCTGAAAACCCATCTGCCGCTCATCGCGCATGTTCAGATCGCGGCGGTCCCGAGCCGGGCCGAACCCGATGAGGGCGAGATTCACTATGGCAATCTCATCGGCGAGCTCGATCGCCTCGGCTACCACGGCTGGATCGGTTGCGAATACAAACCGCGCGCCGGAACGGACGAGGGCCTTCACTGGGTGCAAGACCTCGGAGCCCGGCTTTATTGATTGGAGGAAAACAAATGCTCGCCACGAAAACCGCACTCACGCTCGAGGCCGCCAGGACCATAGCCGCAGCCTGCGACAAGGAAGCCCGCAGCCGGGGCCTGAAGCTGGTGATCGCGATCGTCGATGATGGCGGTCATCTCGTGCTGTTGCATCGAGACGACAACGCCCAGGTCGGCAGCGTCGAGATCGCAACGCTGAAGGCGCGTACCGCCGTGCTCTTCAGGCGCGACACGCTCGATTTCCAGAAGGTCGTCGAGGGCGAAGGTCGTTTTGCATTGCTCTGCATACCCAACGGGGTGCCGCTTGACGGCGGCGTGCTGCTGCGCTCCGGTTCCGAGATCATCGGCGCTATCGGCGTTTCGGGCGCAAGCGACGAGGAGGACGGCGACATCGGCCGCATCGGCGCGGCCGCTCTGGCAACGGCATGCGCCATCGATTGATCTTGTCTTTCGCTGATGCTCTGGAGCGCGTTTCGGTCTGATTGGATCAGATCTGCGCTCTATGCATTTGTTTGAGATCTTGTCGATCTTCGCTTCGCTCCGGTCGGATTAACTCTAGCTATCGCGCCACAGCACCCTGACAGCCATGGTCGCCGCTGATGTTCGCTTGTCGACCATGAGCTTGTTGAAGATCTGCTCCAGATGCTTGTTGACGGTGCGCGGCGACATGACGAGGATGTCGGCGATCTCCTTGTTGGTCTTGCCGTGGGCGATCCAGAGCAGCACCTCTGCTTCCCTGAGCGTCACGCCGAAGGCCTTGGCGAGTTGCTCCTCGTCAGTGCCGCGCTGGCGGTCGACCAGCCGCAGCAGGACCTCCTCGTTGTCGTCGTCGGAGAGCAGGCGGAACTCCATGTCGTGGCCGTTGCGGGAAAAGCGCGTGCTCTCGTTGCCGGCGGCATTCTGCCCCTCGGTTTCCGACAACCACGCGACGATCTCCCAGGGCAGGTATGCATTCTGGTCGGCGCGGATGCCGGCGCGCTGCATCAGCTCCGCGGCCTGAGGCGTGGACCAGAAGATCTTGCCGTTGCGGTCGCAGGCAACAATCCAGCGCCCGGTGGAATCGAGCGCCTTGCGGGCGGAGCGGGCGCGCCTGGCATTGCCAAGATGCACCCGCATGCGGGCAAACAGCTGGTCGAGCATGATCGGCTTGCTGATAAAATCGACCCCGCCCGCCGTCAGCGCTCTCACCACATGTTCACTCTCGTTGAAGCCGGTCATGAAAATCACCGGCGTATCCTCAAAACCCTGCTCCGCCTTCAGGATCTGGCAGGTCTCGAAACCGTCCAGCCCCGGCATGATCGCGTCCATCAGCACGATATCGGGGGCGGTGCTGTTGGCCAGCGAGATTGCCTGCCGGCCGCTGTTGCAGGTCAGGACATCCATCCCCTCAAGCTTCAGAGCATCCGAGAGCATGAACAGGGCGTCGGCGGAATCATCGACCACCAGAACCCGGCTTGTTTCCGTTTTCTCAGGCATGGTTCACCTCATCAAGGACAGACAAAAAATCGTGCAACCTGTGATCATCGAGCAGTTGGCGCATATGGCCGCAGAAGGTTGCCGTGGCAGGCGTGGAAATCTCGATCTCGCTCAGCATCGCCTCGATCGAGCGGATGAACCCCATCCGGGCGAGTGTGTGGAGCTGCTTGAGCTTGCTCGCCTCCGGCAGTTCCTCGGACGAAAACGCCGTTCGCACCTCGAGCAGGTCCGCCCTGTGGTCATCATCCGTCCAGGTCAGCGGGATCAGCGTGGAGAAGTGCTCGAACAGTTCCTCGAAGCTGAACGGCTTGACCAGATAGGCGTCGCACAGGCCGGAATATTCCGGGCGCGTGCGCTCGTTGCCGGCATCGGCGGAGACCATCAGGATCGGCAGGTCACGGTCGAAACGCTTGCGCACCTGGCGCGCCACCTCCCAGCCCGTCATGGTCGGCATGGCGACATCGAGGATAACGAGGTCGGGTGCATAAAGCGCCAGCGCCGAAAGGCAGGCCGGTCCGTCGGAGACCGTGATCACGCTGAAGCCGAGTGGCCGCAGCACGTCTTCCAGCAGCGCGCGCTGGGCCGGGTCGTCGTCAGCGACCAGAATGGTGCGCCGCGGCCCCTCATAACCGCTGATCGCGGAGATTGACGAGGAGTTCTCGACCGGCTCCTTGGCCGACGACAACATCAGCCGGATCGCCACATAGGTGCCCTTGCCGACGGTCGAGCGCACCACCAGCTCCCCGCCCATGATGTCGACGAGAAGCTTGGTGATCGTGAGCCCGAGACCCGTGCCCGGCGGGCGCGAGGAATTGGCTGGCTGCTCGGCGCGCTCGAACGGCAGAAACACGCGCTCGATATCGCTATCGGAGATGCCGATCCCGGTATCCTCGATCTCGAAGGTCGCCACCTGGCCGCGATAGGACAGCGTCAGGCGCACCTCGCCGTGATCGGTGAATTTGATGGCGTTCGACAGGAGGTTGATCAGCACCTGCCTCAGCCGTTTGTCGTCGGTGAAGACGTAATCCGGCACGTTTGAGGTAGCGTGGAATTCAAAGCCGATGCCCTTGGCCTGCGCCTGCAGCGAGAACATGTCGACGATCTGGTCGAGGAAGGGACGGAGTGCGATCTTGTGGCGGAATATCTCGAGCCTTCCGGCCTCGATCTTCGAAATGTCGAGCAGGCCCTCGATCATGTCGGCCAGATGCTCGCCGCTCCTCTTGATGGTGCGCGCCGCATTGTGGATGTAGACCGGCAGGCCTTTCTGCCGCTCCAGCAATTGCGCATAGCCGAGGATTGCCGAAAGCGGCGTGCGCAGTTCGTGGCTAAGGCCGACGACATATTTGCTCTTTGCCTGATTGGCGGATTCGGCCTGTTCCTTGGCCTTCTGCAGCAATTTTCCGGTCTCGTCATGGGCGATGATTTCGTCCATCAGCATGCGCGTGTGCTTGCGGGATTCGTCCTCGGCGAAATTGCGGCTCTCCTGCGCCAGCACGAACAGCCAGACGATGATGCCGGAGATGATGAACAGGATGACGAACAGCTTCCACATCACTGCCGCGATATGCTGGGCGGGCAGTGCCGGATCGAAGGTCGACTGGAAATAGATCAGCCAGAACACGGTTCCAATCAGCGCCGTGACGATGGTCTGGACCGCGATGTAGCGCGCCAGCCGGCTTTCGACGAAGGCGGCAAGGCTCTGCGGCAGGAAGGCGGTCGCGAACGAACGGACCTGATCCTTCAGCCGCGCATTGGTCTTGCAGGCATCGCCGCAGCGGGCATCGAGCGTGCAGCACAGCGAGCAGATCGGCCCGGAATAGACAGGGCAGCGCGCCATGTCCTCGCTGTCGAAATGGTGCTCGCACAGGCAGCACTGGATCATCGCGCCGCTTTGCCAGTCGGATGGCGGCTTGCGGGCAATGTAGTAGCGGCTGCCTGTGGCAAGCGCGATCGCGGGCGAGAGCACGAAGGCGGAGATCAGCGCGACGTAGATGTAGACATGGGCAAGCGTTTCGCCGAAGAAACCGAAATAGGCCGCGAGCCCGGCAAGGACGGCCATGCACATCGATCCGAAACCGACCGGGTTGATGTCGTAGAGATGGGCGCGTTTGAATTCGATGCCCTGGGGCGAAAGCCCGAGCGGCTTGTTGATCACCAGATCGGCGACGATCGCGGCCATCCAGGCGACCGCGACGATCGAATAAAGGCCGAGCGTCTGTTCCAGCGCCTTGTAGACGCCGAACTCCATCAGCAGCAGGCCGAGCATGACGTTGAACACCAGCCACACCACGCGGCCGGGATGGCTATGGGTCAGCCGCGAGAAGAAATTCGACCAGGCGATCGAGCCGGCATAGGAATTGGTGACGTTGATCTTCATCTGGCAGATCACCACGAAGATGCCGGCAAGGCCGAGCGCCAGTTCCGGCGAGCCCAGCATTTCGCGGAACACGCTCAGATACATCTGCGTCGGGTCGGAGGCCTCGTGGAACAACACGCCCTGCTGGAAGGCGAAGAAGGCCAGGAACGAGCCGCCGAGGATCTTGAGCCCGCCGATCACGATCCAGCCGGGCCCGGCCGCGAAAAGCGCTGCCCACCAGCGCAGAGGATTGTCCTTCGTACGGCGCGGAAGGAAGCGCAGGAAGTCGACCTGCTCGCCGATCTGCGCCACCAGCGAGAACAGCACCGCGGAGGCCGCGCCGAAATGGACGATGTCCGGGCTGCCATCCGAATTGCCCCACAGCCCCGAATAGCCGGTCCATTGGCGAACCGCAGAGTGACTTTGGGTGGCGATGAAGATGAAGGGCGCCAATTGCAGCACCACCCAGAAGGGCTGGGTCCACGCCTGGAACCGGCTGATGAAGGTGACGCCATGGGTGACGAGGGGAATGATCACCAGCGCGCTGAGGATATAGCCGATCGATAACGGCAGGCCGGTGCAGAGCTGCAACGCGGTCGCGACGATAGCAGCCTCGATGGCGAAGAAGATGAAGGTAAAGGTCGCGTAGATCAGCGAGGTGACGGTCGAGCCGATATAGCCGAAACCCGCACCGCGCGTCAGAAGGTCGATATCGACGCCGTATTTGGCGGCATTATAGGCAATCGGCACGCCCATCAGGAAGATGATCACGCAGCTCACCACGATCGCGGTCACGGCATTGGCAAAACCGTAGTTCAGCGTGATCGCGCCGCCGATTGCCTCCAGCGCCAGAAACGAGATCGCACCGATCGCCGTATTGGCGATCCGCCAGCTCGAAAACCGCCTGACCTTGTAGGCGGTGAAGCGGAGCGCATAGTCTTCCAGCGTCTGGTTGGCGACCCACTTGTTATAGGTCCGGCGATTGCGCGGTATGCGCTCGGCGGTGGTCAAGCTCCGGTATCCCCCGTCATCAGATCCCCTTCATCGGCACGGCCCCACGTCGTCCAGGACGCAATTTCCGTTCCATCTGCGCGCTCTGCGATTGACCAAAAAAATTCGCGGTATCCGATCGGCGGTCCGGTCATTTGCCCCATTCCCAATATCGCCGCCGTTTCAGGCCGATAATCGCATCGCTCGCTTATCTGCCCTGACGCTACGGGCAAAACGCTCCAGGGCCAATACGTCAAACGCTCCATTGTTGCGCCGCATCATTCCTGACGACACTCGCGACAGTTGGCGATGAGCCAGCGCGAGTTCCGAAACCTAGAGACACGAAGAGGCTCTGCCATGAGGGATGAACTTCACAAACATACGCTATCGATAGCGCGACGGGCCCTGCTCGCCGGGCTAGCGGCGCTGCCGTTGATCGCCACTTCGGCGTTCCCGATCGCGGCGCAGGAATACCCCACCGCCGAGGTCAACACGACCGGGCTTGCCGTCACCGACGATACCGTAACGGTCGGCATCCTCCACTCCGTCACCGGCACGATGGCGATCAGCGAGACCGGCTCCGTTCAGGCGGAGAAGCTTGCCATCGAACAGATCAACGCCATGGGCGGCGTTCTGGGCCGCCAGATCGAATACATCCAGGAAGACGGCGCTTCGGACTGGCCGACCTTTGCGGAAAAGGCCAAGAAGCTTCTGGTGCAGGACAAGGTCGCCGCCGTGTTCGGCTGCTGGACCTCGGCCTCCCGCAAGGCCGTGCTGCCGGTGTTCGAGCAATATAACGGCATGCTCTACTACCCGACCTTCTACGAGGGTCTCGAAGAAAGCCCGAACGTGATCTACACCGGTCAGGAAGCGACCCAGCAGATCATCGCCGGCATCGACTGGGTCACGAAGGAAAAGGGCGCCAAGAGCTTCTACCTGCTCGGCTCCGACTATATCTGGCCGCGCACCTCCAACAAGATCGCCCGCAAGCATATCGAAAAGCTCGGTCTGGAAGTCGTCGGCGAGGAATATTATCCGCTCGGCCACACCCAGTTCAACTCGGTCATCAACAAGATCAAGCTGAAGAAGCCTGATGTGATCTATGCGATCGTCGTCGGCGGCTCCAACGTTGCCTTCTACAAGCAGCTCAAGGCTGCCGGCATCGACCTCACCGAGGAAGATCCACTGCTGCTCACCATCTCGGTGACCGAAGACGAGATCCTCGGCATTGGCGGCGAGAACATCACCGGCGCCTACGCCACGATGAAGTATTTCCAGAGCCTCGACAACGACAACAACGCCGAATTCGTCTCCGCCTTCAAGGAAATGTGGGGCGACGACATCGTCATCGGCGATGTGACCCAGGCTGCCTATCTCGGACCCTGGCTGTGGAAGGCCGCGGTTGAAAAGGCCGGCTCCTTCGACATCGACAAGATCAAGGAAGCCTCGCCCGGCATCGAGCTGACCTCCGCGCCGGAAGGCTATGTGAAGATCCATGACAATCATCACCTGTGGTCCAAGACCCGCGTCGGCCACGCCCTGGCGGACGGTCAGTATGAAGTGGTCTACGAGACCGAAGAGCTGATGGAACCGAACCCGTTCCCCGAAGGCTACCAATAAGCCTTGCCTGCGCTGCCCGGAAAATCGGGCAGCGCCCTTCCACCGACCTAAAGACCCAAGCTTCCAACCCGTGAGGCCACGATGATTGGCGACTATACGATTGGCGAATTTTCTTCCATCCTGGCCATGCAGGGATTTGCGGGCCTCAGCCTGTTCTCCGTTTTCGTGCTCATGGCGCTGGGCCTTGCCATCATCTTCGGCCAGATGGGCGTCATCAACATGGCCCATGGCGAGTTCATGATCCTCGGCGCCTATGTCACCTACATGTGCTCGCATGTGGTGACGGCATATGCGCCGGCGCTGTTTCCGATCTACTTCTTCATCGCAATGATCCTTGCCTTCATGGCCACCTTTGCGCTCGGCGTTCTGGTGGAATGGGCAATGATCCGCCATCTCTACCGACGGCCGCTCGATACGCTGCTCGCCACCTGGGGCCTGTCGCTGATCCTGCAGCAGATCTACCGCTCCGTTTTCGGCGCGCGCGAAGTCGGCGTCACGCTTCCCGACTGGATGATGGGTTCGCTGGCGCTCACCGGCATCATCGAGATTCCGATCAACGGTCTGTTCGTCATGGTGCTGACCTTCATCGTCGCCTTCGTCGTCTATTTCATCATGTTCCGCTCGTCCTGGGGCAAGCAGGTGCGCGCCGTTCTGCAGAACCGCGTCATGGCCGGCGCCGTCGGCATCAACACCAAGCGCGCCGACCGCATGACCTTCGGTCTCGGCTGCGGCATTGCCGGCATTGCGGGCGCGGCCTTCACCATGATCGGCTCGACCGGCCCGACCGCCGGACAGCTCTATATCGTCGATACCTTCCTCGTGGTCGTGTTCGGCGGCGCGGGCAGCCTGATCGGCACCATCGCTTCCGCCTTCACCATCAGCCAGGCCCAGTCGACGCTCGAATTCTTCCTGTCGGGATCGATGGCCAAGGTCCTCACCCTGCTCACCGTGGTCTGCATCCTGATGATCCGTCCGCAGGGCCTGTTCACCCTCAAGATCCGCCGCTGAGGAGTAAAGTCATGAAAGCCTTTGACGTGTTGTTTTCCAAGCGCGAGTGGGTGGCCTTCTTCATCCTCGCCGCCCTCATCCTCGTGGTGTTGCCAAGCCTGCTCGATGTGTTCCGCCTGAACCTGATCGGTAAGTATCTCACCTATGCCTTCGTCGCGCTCGGCCTTGTGCTGTGCTGGGGCATGGGCGGCATTCTGAGCCTCGGCCAGGGCATCTTCTTCGGCCTTGGCGGCTACTGCATGGCGATGTTCCTGAAGCTCGAGGCCTCGACGCCGGAGGCAACCGCCATCCAGTCCACGCCCGGCATTCCGGATTTCATGGACTGGAACCAGATAACGCAATTGCCGTTCTGGTGGCAGCCCTTCCACTCGCTCGCCTTCACCCTGGTCGCGATCATCGCCGTGCCGATGATCTTCGCCTTCATCATCGGCGCCGCCATGTTCAAGCGGCGCGTCGGCGGGGTCTATTTCGCGATCATAACGCAGGCGATCGCGGCGATCCTGACGATCCTGATCATCGGCCAGCAGGGCTATACCGGCGGCGTCAACGGCATCACCGACCTTCGCACCCTGCTTGGCTGGGATATCCGCACCGACGATGCCAAGGTGGTGCTCTATTTCGTCAATGCCTTTCTTCTTCTCGCCTGCCTGATCCTGGCCCAAGGCGTGCGAATCTCGAAATTCGGCCGGCTGCTGGTCGCCATGCGCGACCGGGAGGACCGGGTGCGGTTCTCCGGCTATTCGGTCGCCAATTTCAAGATCTTCATTTTCTGCCTGTCCGCCGGTCTCGCGGCGATCGGGGGGGCGATGTTCACGCTTCAGGTCGGCTTCATGTCGCCCTCCTTTGTCGGCATCGTGCCCTCGATCGAAATGGTGATCTTCTGCGCGGTCGGCGGTCGTCTGTCGCTGTTCGGCGCGATCTACGGCGCGCTGATCGTCAACTATGCCAAGACCACGTTTTCCGAGAGCTTCCCCGAACTCTGGCTGTTTGCCATGGGCGGTCTGTTCATCGGCGTCGTCATGGCCTTCCCCAACGGTCTCGCCGGTCTCTTCCATGACCATGTGGAGCCCGCGCTCGGCCGCACCTTCGGAAGGTTCCGCTCCTCCCGTTCCGACGACACACCCGCCACCGAACCGGCCCAGTGAGGACGACGATCATGAACGCCCCTACAGCCCAGAAAGACTTTCTCCTGAGCGTCGAACGCCTCACCGTCTCCTTCGACGGATTCAAGGCGGTCAACGACCTCTCCTTCTATGTCGATGAAAGCGAAATCCGCGTGATCATCGGCCCCAACGGCGCCGGCAAGACCACCGTGCTCGACCTGATCTGCGGCCGCACCAGGGCGACCGAAGGCAGCATCAACTTCGACGGCCATGAACTGACCGGCATGGCCGAGCACCGGATCGTCCACGCCGGCGTCGGTCGCAAGTTCCAGAACCCGTCGATCTACGAGGACCTGACGGTGTTCGAGAATCTGGAGCTTTCCTTCCCGCGCGGCCGCAACGTGTTCGGCGCGCTGTTCTTCCGTCGCGACGCTGAAGTGGTCGACCGAGTGGAGGATGTTGCCGAGATGATCTTCCTCAAGGATCACCTCGACACCGAGGCCGCGATCCTCAGCCACGGCCAGAAACAGTGGCTGGAGATCGGCATGCTGCTGATCCAGAGCCCGAAGCTCCTGATGCTCGACGAACCCGTCGCCGGCATGAGCGTCGCCGAGCGCATCAAGACCGCCGAGCTTTTGAACACCATCATCCGGAACCAGTCGGTGATCGTGATCGAGCACGACATGAAGTTCGTCGAGGACATCGCCCACCGGGTGACGGTGATGCACCAGGGCAAGGTACTGTCGGAAGGCTCGATGGCGCATGTGAAGAACGACCCCAAGGTCATCGAAGTCTATCTCGGCCATTAGGAGACAAAGTCATGCTCGCAATCGAGAACCTGCATGTCGGCTACGGCCAGAGCGAAGTCATCCACGGCATGAATTTC
Organism: Martelella mediterranea DSM 17316; assembly: GCF_002043005.1. Taxonomy (NCBI): domain Bacteria; kingdom Pseudomonadati; phylum Pseudomonadota; class Alphaproteobacteria; order Hyphomicrobiales; family Aurantimonadaceae; genus Martelella; species Martelella mediterranea. The sequence goes on from NZ_CP020330.1 coordinate 535,051, forward strand.
GCGCTCCGGCCCGGCGAGATCGTGGCCATCATGGGCCGCAACGGCATGGGCAAGACCACGCTGATGAAATCGCTGATGGGGGTTGTGCCCTCGTCTTCGGGCGTCATCCGCATCGGCGAGACGCCGGTGGAGAAGATGGAAAGCTATCAGCGCGTCGCCGCCGGCCTTGCCTACGTTCCGCAGGGGCGGATGATCTTCTCGTCGATGACGGTGAAGGAAAACATCGAGACCGGGCTGACCGTGACCGACGAACGCACCGTGCCAGACCATATCTACGAGCTGTTTCCGGTGCTGCTCGAAATGAAGGGCCGCCGCGGCGGCAACCTTTCCGGCGGCCAGCAGCAGCAGCTCGCCATCGCCCGCGCGCTCGCCTCCAAGCCGAAGGTGCTGCTGCTCGACGAGCCGACCGAGGGCATTCAGCCATCCATCATCAAGGAAATGGCCCGCACGCTCTGCCGCATCCGCGACGAGATGGGCCTTTCCATTCTCGTTTCCGAACAGGTGCTGAGCTTCGCCCTCGACATGGCCGACCGCGTGCTCGTCATCGAGAAGGGCGAGATCGTCCACGAAAGCCCGCGCGCGGGCATCGATGAAGCCCGCGTTGCCGGCTTCCTTTCCGTCTGACCCCAACCACTGCCCAAAACATCGAAGGAGTAGCGAACATGACCGATACGCTGATCAAGGTCGATCTCAGCCAATCGCCCCACACCAACGAACAGATCCACAACCGCTGGCATCCCGATATCCCGATGGCGTGCTGGGTCGAACCCGGCGACGACTTCAAGGTCGAAACCTATGACTGGACCGGCGGCCAGATCAAGAACGACGACGATGCCGCCGACGTGCGCGATGTCGAACTGGAACAGGTCCACTATCTCTCCGGCCCGATCGGCGTGAAGGGCGCCGAGCCCGGCGATCTTCTGGTGGTCGATATTCTCGATATCGGCACCAAGGAAGACATGCTCTGGGGCTTCAACGGTTTCTTCTCCAAGCAGAACGGCGGCGGTTTCCTGACCGAGCATTTCCCCGAGGCGCAGAAATCGATCTGGGATTTCGAGGGCATGTTCACCAGGTCGCGCCACGTGCCGGGCGTGCGCTATGCCGGCCTTATCCATCCCGGCCTGATCGGCTGCCTTCCCGACCGGCCGATGCTGGACATGTGGAACTCCCGCGAAAAGGCGCTGAAGGATACCGACCCGAACCGGGTGCCCGCGCTTTGCGAACTGCCCAACACCAAGTCCGCGCATATGGGCAAGCTCAAGGGCGAGGAACGTGACAAGGCGGCAGCCGAAGGTGCCCGCACCGTGCCGCCGCGCGAACATGGCGGCAATTGCGACATCAAGGATCTGTCGCGCGGATCGAAGATCTATTTTCCGGTCTATGTCGATGGCGCCGGCCTTTCCATGGGCGACCTGCACTTCAGCCAGGGCGATGGCGAAATCACCTTCTGCGGCGCCATCGAAATGGCCGGCTGGCTGCATATCAAGGTCAACCTGATCAAGGGCGGCATGGCGAAATACGGCATCAAGAACCCGATCTTCAAGCCATCGCCGATCGTGCCGAAATATGACGACTACCTGATCTTCGAGGGCATCTCCGTCGATGAAAGCGGCAAGCAGCATTATCTCGACGTCAATGTCGCCTATCGCCAGGCCTGCCTCAACGCGATCGAATACATGACCAAGTTCGGCTTCACCCGCGCCCAGGCCTATGCGATTCTGGGAACCGCGCCGGTGCAGGGGCATATCTCCGGCGTGGTCGATATTCCGAACTCATGCGCCACGCTCTGGCTGCCGCTCGATATCTTCGAATTCGACATGTCGCCGGGCTCCGACGGACCGAAGAAGTTCCTCGACAGCTCGATCGACGTGCCGCTCGCGCCGGATCTGTGATGAGGAGGACGGGGGCGGCCGTCATGGCTGCCCCCGGTTGTTTTGTCCGCCTGTCATTCTCACGGAAGACCCTGACGGCTGAATATAGGCGTCGAAGCTTGCACCCAATACTCTCTCCCGCTTGCGGGAGAGATGCCCCGAAAGGGGCAGTGAGGGTGAAGCAGCATATCGAATTGCGAGGGCGTTGGTAGGGATGGACTCCTCCCTCACTGTCGCTTTCGAGACATCTCTCCTCTCCAGGGCGAGAAGATTTGGAGGCTGTGCAGCAAGACTTTCGTCTTCATTGGATTGCCCCATGACCTAAACAGAAGCGCAAGGACCAGAAAATGCCGAACTACGATTACAACTGCCCCGATTGCGGCTCCTTCACCGAAACCCGGCCAATGGCGCTTTCGGGCGAGCCGTGCGATTGCCCGCAATGCGGAACGGCATCGCCGCGCGCCTTCTTCACCACCCCGTTCTTCGCGATGATGGATGGCGCAACACGCTCGGCGCTTGCCACCAATGAACGCTCGGCCAACGCGCCCAAGACCTCGAAATCGCTCGGGCACGGTCCTGGGTGCGGGTGTTGCTCCGGCGGCGGCAAAAATCCAAAAACCGTCTATCGCGCCGACGGCTCCAAGACGTTCCCCTCAGCCAGACCATGGATGATCGGACACTAACGCATCGGCCCGAAACCCCGACTCTTCCATTGTTGTGCTCAGGAAGCACCACGCTGAAATCATAGTCGCGCACATAGGAGGAGAAACTATTGCCGACGAGGCCTTCTATTCGCTGCGCGGTGCAGGCCGCTTCGCCTGCTCCAACCACATCAGCAAAGGCACCTGCTCCAATAGCCGCACCATCCGGCAGGATGAACTGGAGAGCCGTGTGCTCTCTGGTATCAGGGACCGCATGATGGCGCCCGAGATCACGGCAATGCGCGCCTATGCGGAAGAGACAAACCGTCTAAACCGCGAGCGGCGCTCCAATACGGATATTTGGAAAGTGGAGCGCAAGCGGCAAGCCGAGGCCGTTCAGGCGTGGTAGTTCCACGGCACACGCGCGTCGATTTCACTGCTTGGCCAACCGTTGGCGATGCGCTCGAGGGTCTGGGTAAGCCAGGCATTCGGATCAACATTGTTCATTTTTGCCGTCTGCAGCAGCGTAGCGATCGTTGCCCAGCTCTTTCCGCCGCCGTCGCTGCCGGCAAACAGCGCGTTCTTTCGCGTTATGACCTGGGGCCGGATTGCCCGTTCAACGATGTTCGAGTCGAGCTCGATGCGGCCATCGCTCAGGAAGTGCTCAAAGATGGCGCGGCGCGCGGCCGCGGCGGACGCTTGCCACCGGCACGCTCGTGGCCCTTGTTGAGCCCGGCCTTGATCGCAGCAATGCCGGTCTCGATTTCCTCGAAGACGAAAGCCTGCTGCTCGTTGTCAGTGACGGGGGAGCCCAGCTTTTTTCCGATCGCCGGCCGAAGCGGGCACGATCGAACGCTTTCAGGATCTGCATCAGCCGCCCAATGCGCTCATCGGCATCGGCGTTTTGCGCCTTGAGATTGGCAACCTCGGCTTCCAGAGCGTCGGCGCGCGCCGCCTTTTCTGCCATGGAAAGCGCAACGCTTTCAGCGATTCAATGTTATCAGGAAGCTGGAAGGCGGGCGGTGTCATGGGGCTACCAAAGCACAGTTTTCGCCGGTTTCCTGCCTTTTCAGCCCGGTGTTTCACTTCGCAGCAGGGCCTTTTGTTTCGGCGCAATCCCGGACGATGAACCGGTGTCCACTTCACCTGGAATTGCTCTAGCCAACGATCTCCGGCGGCTTGACAGGCCGAGATCGAACCCGCTTCCAGTCCATGCCATCAATGAGCGCCGGAAGCTGGGCGTGGTTGAGATGAATCCGGTTATGGCCCATGCGGGGCCAGCAGAACTGCTCTTTCTCAAGCCGCTTGGCGTAAAGGCAAACGCCGGACCCGTCCCATCAGACGATCTTGATCCTGTCCGCGCGTTTGGCCCGGAAGACATACAGCGCGCCGTTGAACGGATCGCTGCCGGCATCCCGCACCAGAGACAGCAAACCGTCCGGTCCCTTGCGGAAGTCGACGGGATGGCTGGCAAGGAAGACCTTCGCACTCGCGGGGATCATGCCGAACGCACCGCACGGATAACCCGACGCAAGTGCGCTTCGCTGACATCTGCCCGAGCACGTATGATTACCTCGCCGATGACAACTTCGATCAATGTGCCGCTGGCTTCTGTCACTACAGCTTCACGACGTGTCGGTTCCTTCAGACCCGCCCGGGCATTCAGGACTGCACGACGCCAGTCAAAGAGTTAGGATGGATGTCCAGTCGACGCGAGATTGCCGAAACATTTGCTCCTGGCTCGAGCGCCTCCGCCACCGCTCGGGCCTTAAAATCATCAGAGCAGCGTCGGCGTAGCTGCCGAGGCACACCCTCGAAGCGGCCAGCGACAGCTTCAATCATATGGAAAGTTCTAGTTTCAGGACCAGGCGCAGACATAGAAGCTCACTGCAGTTCAATATGTCCGACACTGTTATCCCAACGCTAAACCACTCGGCCAGATGGGACCCGCTTGTCGCTTACAGTGGAAATCGCGAAAGTCGAGAAACATATCGCCCAGATTGTCGAAGCCATTGCCGACGGAATGTATCACCCTTCGATGAAGGAGAAGATGACCGGCCTGGAAACCCGGAAGTCCGAATTGACTTCACTCTTGGCGGATGCGCCGGAGGACAAACCAGACCTGTTGCCGACGGCAGCGGCGATCTATGCGAAGAAGGTCGCAAAGCTCACACAAGCCCTGAACCGCCCTGCCGAGCGCCAGGAAGCGGCTGAGGCTTTGCGGATGCTGATCGAGAAGATCGTGCTCACTCCCGGTCCAGGACTTGGGGAGATCAATGCCACGCTTTACGGCGAACTGGGTCAGATTCTGGCGTGGACGGAACGGCAAGCCATTGGGAAGGCTGCAAAAACAAACACTCCCGGAGGAACTTCCTCGGGAGTGTTGGTATCGCCGGGGGCAGGAATTGGACACTGTCTTATAGCCGATGTTGAACCGAGAAAATAAGCTCCTCACTTCTTCCGGCTGGCGAAGAAGGCGGCAATTCCGGCCTTAGCTTCATCGGTTTCCCAGCGGTCGGCAAGCGCTTCGGCGGAAAAGGTCATCGCCTCGGACGGATCCATGCCGGAGATCGAAAGGCAGAGTGACTTTGCCGCGGCAACGGCGCCGGGCGCGCATTGCAGGCAGGCGTCCACCTCTTCCGCGACCGCGGCCTCGACGTCGCCCGCCGGACACACCCGGGCAACGGCCCCGGCGCGGTGCATGAAGTCCGCACCGAAAGGCCGGGCGCTGAAGAACACCTGACGGGCGAAGGCCTCGCCGAACTTGCGGACGACGAAGGGGCCGATCGTGGCCGGGATCAGGCCAAGGCGGGTTTCGGTCAGCGCGAAGCGGGCGTTTTCCGCCGCCACGACGATGTCGCTGACGGCGATCAGGCCAAGCCCGCCGCCATAGGCCGAACCCTCCACCCGGGCGATGACCGGTTTCGGCAGATCGTTCCAGAGCTTCAGCATGCGCGCCAGCGTCATCGCTTCGGCAATTTTGCCGGCCCGGTCCTTTTCCCTTTGCGCGCGCATCCAGTTGAGGTCGCCGCCGGCGCAGAAGGTACGGCCCTCGGCGGCCAGCACGACGACCCTGATATCGCTGCGCTCGGCAAGGTCTGCTGCAACCTCGGCAAGCTCGGCGATCATGGTCGCGTTCATGGCGTTGTGCTTGTCGGGCCGGGCCAGCGTGACGGTGGCGACCTGCCGTTCATCGACGCTGAGGGAGATGGTTTCGAACTGATCTGACATGGCGGTCCCCCTCAGGCAGATGCGGTGATTGAACGAAGATATTGCTCGGCTTTGGCAAGCGCCTCGCGGTCGATGCCGGTGCTGAAGCCGGATTGTTCCAGAAGCGCGACAAGCGGCCCTGTGGCCAGATTGCCCTTCGCGCCCGGCGCATAGGGGCAGCCGCCGAGCCCGCCAACGGCGCTGTCGAAGACCCGCAGGCCCAGAGCAAGCGCGGCCATGACATTGTCGAGCGCATTGTCGCGGGTATCGTGGAAATGGCCTGCCAGCCGCTCGGCCGGCAGTCTTGGGAGGACCGTTTCCAGCATGGTCGCAACGCTCTCGGGCGTTCCCGCGCCGATCGTGTCGCCGAGCGAAACCTCGTAGCAACCCATGTCGAACAGCGCTTGCGCGACATCGCGCACCGCTTCCGAGGCAACCGGCCCGTCATAGGGGCAGGCGATCACGCAGGAGACATAGCCGCGTACGGGCACGCCATCCGATTTCGCCGCGTCCAGCAATGGTGCAAAGCGCACGAGGCTTTCGGCAATCGAGCAGTTGATGTTCTTCCGGCTGAAGCCTTCCGACGCGGAGGCAAAGACCGCGACTTCATCCACGCCCGCGGCCAGCGCCCGTTCATAACCCTTCATGTTGGGGGTCAGCGCGGCATAGTCCGTTCCGGGCTTTCGCGTAATCCCGGCGAGCACCGCTTCGGCATCGGCGAGCTGCGGCACCCATTTCGGCGACACGAAGCTGGTGGCCTCGATCTTTTCGAAGCCCGCCTGTGACAGCAGGTCGATCAGCGCGACCTTGCGCTCGGCCGGGATCAGCATGTCCTCGTTTTGCAGGCCGTCGCGCGGCCCGACCTCGTAGATGCGGACGTGGTCGCTCACGATGCCTCCTCCTCGAAGGTCACCAGCACCGCGCCATCCGAGACCGTTGCGCCCTCGGCGCAGTCGACGGTTGCGACGCGCCCGGAAAGCGGCGCGACCAGCGCCGTCTCCATCTTCATCGCCTCCATCACGCCGAGCTTCTGCCCCGCCTCGACCACATCGCCGGCCGAGACCGAAAGCTGCACGATCGTCCCCGTCATCGGCGCGATCACGGCGCGACTCTCATCCGCCTCGGCAGCAGCGCCGGAGCGCTGATCGGCAAGCACAAAGTCCTCGGTGCGGCCATTCATGTGAACGGAGACCAGCAGGCCTGATGCCTGAGGCACGCGCACGAACCGCGCCGAGATCTGTTTTCGCGCGGGCCCAAGCCGGGCGGAGATCTCCGCCTTGCCGATGGCGACGTTCTCCAGCACAACGGGCTCAGCCCCGCCGGAAAGGGTCATGCCGCCGTTCTTGCCGAGCGACAGGCAGCGCTCATAGGCCCGATCGCGCGCCGACAGCCGGACATCGTGAAAGGCCTCGCCATAAGCGCGCCAGCCGAGATGCGGCATGTCGGGATCAATGCCGAGCGCCAGAATGGCGGCAAGCGCCACATGCTCTTCCGGCACGGCCGCCGCTGCAGTCAGGTCCGCCAGTTCGCGTTCGATCAGCCCGGTATCGAACGCCCCGGCGACAAAACCCGGCTGCCGGGAAAGCGCGGAGAGAAAGGCCGCATTCGTGGCCGTTCCGGCGACATGGGTGCCATCGAGCATCGTGCTCAGCCTGACAAGCGCGGTTTCGCGATCCGGGCCATGGGTGATCACCTTGGCGATCATCGGATCGTAAAACGGCGTGATGGCATCGCCCGTGCGCACGCCGGTGTCGAAACGCCCCTCTGGCGGAAACTCCAGATGCTCCAGCCGGCCGGTCACGGGGATGAAGTCCCTTGCCGGATCCTCGGCATAAAGCCGCGCCTCGAAGGCGTGGCCCGTGATGGCGATGTCCGGCTGCGCAAACGGCAGCGGCGCGCCGGCGGCAACCAGCAACTGCCACTCGACCAGATCGATGCCGGTGATCATTTCGGTGACCGGATGCTCGACCTGCAGCCGCGTGTTCATTTCCATGAACCAGAAGCCATCGGGCCTGAGCGGCCCCGAGCCGTCGGCGATGAACTCGATCGTACCGGCTCCCCGATAGGCGATCGCCTCGGCGGCCTTCACCGCGGCCCCGGTCATTGCCGCGCGCATCTCCGCGCTCATGCCCGGCGCGGGCGCCTCCTCGATCACCTTCTGGTGGCGACGCTGGAGCGAGCAGTCGCGCTCGAACAGATGAACCACATTGCCGTGGCTGTCGCCGAAGACCTGCACCTCGATATGGCGCGGCGCGGTGATGAATTTCTCGATCAGCACATGCGGGTCGCCGAAGGCGGCGGAAGCCTCGCGGGCGGCGGATCTCAGCGCATCGGCAAAATCCTGTGCCCGCTCGACCTTGCGCATGCCCTTGCCGCCGCCGCCGGCGCGCGCCTTGATCAGCACCGGATAGCCGATCCGTTCGGCCTCCTCCGCCAGGAATTCCGGCTCCTGCCGGTTTCCCTGATAGCCCGGCACCACAGGAACGCCCGCCTTTTGCATCAGATCCTTGGCGGCATCCTTCAGCCCCATGGCCCGGATCGCATCGGCTGACGGACCTATGAAGGTGAGACCGGCAGCTTCGACCGCATCGACGAAGCCAGGATTCTCGGAGAGAAAGCCATAACCCGGATGGATCGCCTCGGCGCCCGTCTCCAGCGCTGCGGCGATGATCCGTTCGCCGACAAGATAGCTTTCCCCGACTGGCGAAGGCCCGATATGAACCGCCTCGTCCGCCATCTCGACGTGAAGGCTGTTGCGGTCCGCATCCGAGTAGACGGCAACCGTCTCGATGCCCATGCGGCGGGCGGTACGGATAACGCGGCAAGCGATCTCGCCGCGATTGGCAATCAGTATCTTCTTGAAACAAGCGTGCATCATCACATCCTGAACAGGCCGAATTTGGTATCCTCAACGGGCGTGTTGAGCGTGGCGCGCAGCGAAAGGGCCACGACATCACGGGTCGAACGCGGGTCGATGATGCCGTCATCCCAAAGGCGGGATGAGGCATAGAGCGGCCGCGCCTGGCGATCGAACATTTCAAGCGTCGGGCGCTTGAATTCCGCCTCCTCCGCCTCGGACCATTCGCCGCCGCGCGCCTCGATCCCGGCGCGCTTGACATTGGCCAGCACGCCGGCGGCCTGCGCGCCGCCCATCACCGCGATGCGGGCATTCGGCCACATCCAGACGAAGCGCGGACCGAAGGCGCGCCCGCACATGCCGTAATTGCCGGCGCCATAGGAGCCGCCGATGATCACCGTGACCTTCGGCACGGCAGCGGTCGAAACCGCCGTGACCAGCTTGGCGCCGTCTCTCGCAATGCCGCCCGCCTCATATTTCGAGCCCACCATGAAACCGTTGATGTTCTGCAGGAACAGAAGCGGAATCCTGCGCTGGCAGCAAAGTTCGATGAAATGCGCCCCCTTGATCGAGCTTTCGGAAAACAGCACGCCATTATTGGCGATGATGCCCACCGGCACGCCATCGATATGGGCAAAGCCGGTCACAAGCGTCGTGCCGTAGCGCGGTTTGAACTCTGCAAAATCGGACCCGTCGACGATGCGGGCGATGATCTCGCGCACGTCATAGGGCGTCTTCTCGTTGGCCGGCACCACGCCCATGATCTCGTCTGCCGGATAAAGCGGCGCGAGGGGCGTGCGCAGGTCAACGCCGGATGCCGGCACGGGCGCCAGATGCGAGACGATCTCGCGGGCGAGCGCCAGCGCATGGCGGTCGTCATCGGCCAGATAATCGGCCACGCCGGAAAGACGGGTATGGGTGTCCCCGCCGCCCAGCGTCTCCGCATCGATCTCCTCGCCGGTCGCAACCTTCACCAGCGGCGGGCCGGCCAGAAAGATCGTGCCCTGATTGCGGACGATGATGGTCTGGTCGCTCATCGCCGGCACATAGGCGCCGCCCGCCGTGCACGAGCCCATCACCACGGCGATCTGGGCAATGCCCTTCGCGCTCATGCGCGCCTGATTGTAGAAGATGCGGCCGAAGTGATCCCGGTCGGGAAACACCTCGTCCTGATTGTTGAGATTGGCGCCGCCGCTATCGACAAGATAGAGGCAAGGCAGCGCGTTCTCCTCGGCGATTTCCTGAGCCCGCAAATGCTTCTTCACGGTCAGCGGAAAATAGGTCCCGCCCTTCACCGTCGCGTCATTGCACAGGATCACGCAGTCGCGTCCGGCGACCTTGCCGATCCCGGCGATCGCGCCGGCGGCGGGCACTTCGTCATTGTAGTGGCCACTGGCCGCAAACAGGCCGACCTCGAGAAACGGCGAACCGGGGTCCAGCAACACGGCAATGCGTTCGCGCGGCAAAAGCTTCCCGCGGGCATGGTGGCGCGCGCGCGATGCCTCGCTGCCGCCCTGCATGATCCGGTCGGCTTCCACGCGGATCACTTCGGCCTGCGCCTCCATGGCGGCGTGGTTTTCAGCAAATTCAGGCGACGCGGCGTTCACGGCGCTTTTCAGTATCGTCATTCATTCAACTCCTGTCTGAGAGACAGACATTTTCGGTAGGCGCTGCGCCCGTTCATCGCACCATCAGGCTTGGCAGCCAGAGCGTGATTGCGGGGAAGAACAGCAAAAGCAGCAGAACCAGGATTTCCATGGCGAGAAACGGCGTGACGCCCAGGAAGACCTTGCGCAGCGGCACACCCGTCTGGGCCGCGGCCACATAGGCATTAAGCCCGAGCGGTGGGGTCAGAAGGCCGATCTCGACCGTCTTGGTCACCACGATCCCGAACCAGACCGGGTCGAAATCGAGCGCAAGCGCGATCGGGAAGGCAAGCGGCATGGCCAGCGAAAGGATCGCGAGCTGATCCATGAACATGCCCATGACGAGCAGCGTGATGATGATGATCGCCATGATCACCCCGCGCGGCATATCCGTCGTCGCGACGAAATCCAGAAGCGTGTGGGTGATGCGCGTAAACGCCAGATAATTGGAGAAGATTGCCGAACAGGCGACGATGGCAACGATCATGACCGTGGCCTTGACCGCGCGCGACACGGAACTGGAGAAGCCCGCAACGCTGATCGTGCGCTGGGCGATCACGATGATCAGTGAGCCCATGACGCCAAGGGCCGCCGCCTCCGAGGGAGAGGCAAGCCCGCCATAGATCGCTCCGATCACCAGTATCAGAAGCGCGCCCATGGGCAGGACGTGGCGGCTGTCCTTTGCCGCTTTCTTCAGATTGAACGCGTCGCCGCGCGGCGCCTGATCGGTCAGATGGGCGATCAGCTTGATGACGATGACAAAGCCCGTCGCCGTCAGAAGACCGGGAATGATGCCGGCGATGAAAAGCTTACCGATCGAGGTTTCGGTGAGCACGCCATAGACCACGAGCACGATCGAGGGCGGCACCACGACGGCGAGCGTGCCGCCGACCGAGACGACGGCTGCGGCCAGACGCTGCGAATAATTGTGGTTGCGCATTTCCGGAAAGGCGGAAGCCGCCATGGCCGCCGTCGATGCGGTGGAACTGCCAACAAGCGCCGCCAGAATGACCGAGGCGGCAATCGTCGCCATGGCAAGCCCGCCCTTCACATGACCGATCCAGCTCTGGCAGGCGATGATCGCGCGCCGCGTCACCTGTCCCGCCGTCAGAAGCTCCGCCATCAGGATGAACAGCGGGATCGCCACCAGAATGAATGACGACGTGCTGTCGAAAAAGGTCCGTTCCAGAACCGAAAGCGCCGGCCGGGGGCCGAGTTGCACGGCAAGTCCCAGAAAGCCTGCAAGCCCCATGGCGAAGGCGACCGGCATACGGAAGACCATGAACAGGGCCAGAAGAATGGAGATGACAAGAAAGGTCAGCATCGTGCGGGCGGAAGCTCCCTGTGGCCTGCAACCGCGAAAGAGACGGCTGCAGGCCGGGTTATAGGCGGATGAAGGATGCTTACTGGCTTGTCAGCTCTTTGTAGGTTGCAAGCACATTCTGGGTTTGCTCCCCGTCGATCCGACTTACCCAGTCTTCCGTCACCAGCGCCATCTCTTCGCGCAGCGCGGCAAGCTCCTCGTCGGTGAAGCTGTAGGTGTCGATGCCCTCGGCCTTCCACTGCGCCACCAGTTCATCAACGCTGTCGTCCTGGGCCTTGGCCACATGCAGGGCGATATCGTTGCCGGTCGAGATCATCGCTTCCTGGACATCGGCGTCGAGGCTGTCGAACAGGTCGCTGCGCACGACCATGATGAAGCTGTAGCCGCCGAAAGAGCCATTGGTGGAAATATGGCTCACCACCTCGTTCAGCTTGTAGCCGGGGACCGAGGCGAGCGGAAACAGCACGGCGTCGAGCCGGCCGCGCTCGATGGCGGTGTAGACTTCCGGCCCGGGGATCGAAATGCCGACGCCGCCGAGGCTGCGCGCCGTCATCGCCTGGGTCGCGCCGGAGGTGCGAACGTCAAGTGCCTCCCAGTCGGCCGGACCGCCGAGGCGCTCCTTGGCAAGCACCTGATAGGGCGGCAGCACGAAACCGAAGATCGGCGTGACGCCGGCGGCCAGGATCTCCTCGCGGAGCGGACCTTCCGCCAGCATCGCCTGCAGCGCCTTCGTGCCCTGCACGGCCGAACCGTAATAGCCGGGCAGCCCGACGACGGAATTCAGAGGCAGGGTTTCGGCATGATAGGACGCCCCGATGAGCGCGGCATCGAGAATGCCGTTGTTCACCGCATCGAGCTGGGCCTTGGCCTTTGCGGCCTGTTCGGAGGGAAAGTGGTTGAAGTCGATCTTGCCGCCGGTCGCCTCCTCGACCGCCTGCATCCACGTGGTCGTTCCCTCCACGGAAACGATGTGATTGGTGGACTGAAAGTCCCCGAGACTGAGGGTCTCGGCCTGGGCAGCGGCGCCGCCCAGAACCAGCATGCTCGCCATGCCGGCAAAAATCTTGGCTGCTATCGTCATTTCATTCTCCTCCCTTGAATGAAGTTACACTTGCATCGGCTCCGGCGCCCGCGCTGAGCAGGCGTCATAAAGCAGCCGCAGGACCAGGACGCCGCATCCCAGCGGGACAACGGCATAGGCCCAGCCGAGCGGCCAGTCATACACGCCATATTCGACGTCTTTCCCCGCGAAGGCATGAAAGGCGAAGATCCCCGACATGACGGTAACGGCGGCAAAGAACGCCGCCGGGAGCAGCAACCGCAATCTTGCGATCACCGCGCCCGTCAGACCGGGCAGGTGCTCGGGCATGAAATCGAGCGCCAGATGCCCGCCCTCGCGAAAGACGCGCGAGAGCGACAAGGTGGCCAGAGCGGGCATCAGGTAGAGTTCGGTGAACTCGAACTGGAACTGCACCGGCGTCTTGAAGAACAGCCTGAGCAGAATGTCCGCATTGATCAGAACGACCACGGTAACAAGGCCGAGACATCCCAGAAAATGCAGGATGTCTTCGAATGTCTTCAGGATTTTCCCCAAAACGTTCAACCTTACCTCCCAGATGGTTGACGGCCGGCCCTGCCTTTCACGATGGCGCTTCAGCGCTTGGGCAGTTCGACGATTGCCGATCCGATGGCGGAAAGTTCGCCATCCTGCTGCTCCGCCCGCTGCTTGATCTCGACAAGGTGACGGCCGTCCTCCTCGAATTTCCGCTCCACCTTTGCGTGGATCAGAATGATGTCGCCTTCCGGATTATGCCGGCGAACCTGGCTTTTCGCCTGACGCAGGAACCCGTCATCGCCCATCCAGTTGGTCACCTGATGGGTGAGCCACGACGCGCGTTCAGGCCCGTAGTCATAGGCACCGGGGGCGCCGACCTCGAGCGCGAACTCCTCTTCCCAGTGGACGCGCTCCGGGCAATCGGGAATGCCGAAGCGGTTCTTGATGCCGGCCGACGGATGCTTCTGCTGCAATTGCCAGGCCAGCTTGTTGGCGCGGATATAGAGCCCGCCCCAGCCCTGCGCATAGGCAATGAAGCCGGTTGCCGTCATCGGCCCCTTGACCATGACGGGCAGTTCGTCGCCCTCGTTGACATCGTCGAAATAGCGGGTGTTGCTGCCTCGGATTTCTTCCGCCTCGTAATATTTGTAGTAGGAGTCGAGTTCCTCCTGGGTGTAGACGCGGCGTCCGCGCTCGCGGGCCTCGGTATATTTCGTACCGTTTTCGCGCGCCTGGTCACGATCGGTGCGAAAGCACCAGCTGTCGGCATCGGCCAGAAGATCGCCGGTCTTCGCGTCGTAGAAGTCGACGTGATAGATCTGCTGGATCGCCTTGCCGGCAAAACGGGTGTCGTGCTCGATCAGGTCCTTCAGATAGGCCTCGGTGCGCAATTCGGTGTTGCGCGGAATGACCTTGTGCCAGTTCCAGTCGGCGCCCGACCACATGGCATGAACGCCGGGCAGGCCGCCGACATAGCCGGAAATGATCCGGCTGGTGGCAAACAGGAAGCTCGGCAGAGCGATGACATCGCCATAGCGCGTGGTCTTGGCGTATTCGGGATCGCACCACAGCGGGTTGTCGTCGCCGATGCCATGGGCATAGTGGCGGATATTGTCGCGGGTCGCCTCGTAGCACCAGGGCTCGACCGTCTTGCCGATCTTGACGCCGATGCGGCCGCGAAGATCATCAAGGCCCTCCTCGGTGATCTTCGGAAATTTCCTTACCATCTCATTCATCTCGTTCCTCCTTGGACGATGACTGCGCGCTGCCGCCTAACGGGCGGAGGCCAGATTTTCCTGGTCCTGCGTGCGCAGGATCTTGCGGTTCACCTTGCCGGCCTGTGTCTTCGGCAGTTCGGAGACGAAGGCGATCTGGCGCGGATATTCGTGGCGGGCGAGGCGGGCGCGGACATGATCCTGAATGCTCTGCTTCAGCCCCTCTTCCTCTTTTCCCTTCAAAATGATGTAGGCCTTGACGACCTGGCCGCGCACGGGATCGGGCGTGCCGATCACACCGCATTCGGCAACGGCGGGATGGCTGAGGATCGCGTCTTCGACCTCGACCGCGCCAATTGTCCAGCCGGCGGAAATGATGACATCGTCGGCGCGGCCGCCATGATAGAAATAGCCGTCCTCATCGACGCGACCGAGATCCTTGGTCGGGAACCACTGCCCGCCCTTGAGCACCATCAATTCGCCGGTCTCGCCGGGATCGCAATCGGAACCATCGGGCCGGTGCACGGCCACCTCGACGCCGGGGACCGGCTTGCCCATGGCCCCGTCGCGCACCTCCAGATCGTCGGCGCCGGGATAGTTGGCGATGATCACGCCGATCTCGGTGGTGCCGTACATGGAGCGCACCTTGGTGCCGAACACGCGCTCGACATAGGCCGCCGTCTCGCTGTCGATGGGCTCGCCGGTGAAGGACAGCTTGTCGAAACAGTAGTCGTAGTTCTCCGCTGCGCCGGAATTGCGCATCATCCGGTAATGGGTGGCAGCCGCCGTCAGATTGGTGATCCGGAAATCATGCAGTGCCTTCAAAAGACGGACCGGATCGAACTTGCCGGAAAAAGTGCCGGTCGACACGCCCATGGCCAGCGGCGCAAGCGTGCCGTGCCACAGACCGTGCCCCCAGGCGGGCGATGACGGGCAGAAGAAGCGATCGCCGGGGCGAATGCCGGTGGCGTAGAGAGCGGCGACCATCAGCGTAACGATCGAACGATGGCTGTGCTCGACGGCCGCCGGCAGAAGCCGGGTCGTGCCGGATGTATATTGCAGGACCGCAAGATCATTGCCCGCCGTGTCGCATTCGAACCGGACGGGAAGATCATCGAGGCTTGCTAGCAGGTCGCTGTCGGCAACCGTCACGTTCTCAGCCCCCGCCTCGCGGGCAACGTCGGCCTTTTCGGCATTGGTGAAAAAGAGCTTCGGCTTGCAGTCATTGACGCGCAGGCGAATGCCGTCCGGACCGAAAAGCGTGAACAGCGGCACGGCCACCGCGCCGACCTTCATTGCCCCGAAGATTGCCGCATAGAACGGCAGGGACGGCTCGATCATCACCGCGATGCGATCGCCCTTGCCGATACCCTTGCCTTTCAGGAAATGCGCGATCTGCGAAGACCGGCGGGCGATTTCCTCGAAGCTGATGATCTCGTCATGGCCGTCGGCATGCGCGATCCGGAGCGCGACCCGGTCGGCCTCGGCATGCCGGTCGATACATTCATGCGCGATGTTGAAATGCGCCCGGTCGCCGTCGAACAGCTCCCAGAGCGCTTCCTTGCTGTAGTGCTTCTGCGCATCCGCATAGGACGTGAAATCCGTCAACCGGACCATGCAGCTTTCCTCCCAGTTCCTCCACCGCGGTTTGTGGCCCGCCGTGCTCATTGACAAAGGTAGAGAAACAATTAGCCTATTGTCAATATGTTATTCTTATTGTATATATACAATGAAATAACGCTTCCGAGGAGGGCACATGGCTGAAGATGACAGCGGCCAGACGAGCAAGAGACAGGTGCCGGCCGTCACCCGCGCCATCGCGATCCTGCGTTTTCTGGCGCGTAGCAACGAACCCATGGGCGTGAACCCGATCGCCCGTGAACTGGGCCTGATCCCGAGCACATGCCTGCATATCCTGCGGGTGCTCCAGGATGAGGGGCTGGTGGAATTCGACACGCAGACCAAGCGCTACGCGATCGGCATCGGCATCCTGCCGCTTGCCCGCTCGGCGCTGCAGAAGAACACCTTCTCGACGCTGGTGCAGCCGCATCTGTCGGCGCTTTCGACCACGTTCGGCGTTACCGCGATTGCGACCCAACTTGCCGGGCCCGGGCAGATGGTGGTCGTCGCGCTATCGCAGTCGACCCTGCCCTTCCGCCTGCAGGTCGATCTCGGTTCGCGGTTTCCGGCCCTGATCTCGGCCACGGGTCGGCTTTTTGCCGCCTTCGGTGCGCTCGATGAGGAAACGCTCAGACAGAGATTTGAAAAGCTGATCTGGGATCATCCGCCGGCATTCGAGGATTGGCTCACGCAAATCGACGAGGCGAAGAGGCGCGGCTATGCCGTGGATCGCGGCATCTATATTTCCGGCGTTACCGTGGTCGCCGTGCCGATGTTCAACGCCAGGGGAGAGATGATCCGCTCGCTCGTAGCCATCGGCATCAGCGAGCGGCTGGAGGAGCACGACATACCGAAACTCGCCGAGGCGCTTGTGGCCGTGCGCGGCGAGATCGAGAAACTGGAATTTTCGACAGGGAGTTGAACTTGACGGAGTTACGGGAGGAGAACGGCTGGAAGCCCCTGAATGCGGGCGGCTTCATGGCCGGCATCGGGCCGCTATATGCGCGGCGTCGCGACGACGGGGTTTTTACCTATGCGCTTGAGACCGGCGAGGCGCATGCCAACGCTCTCGGCCTGATCCATGGCGGCGTGATCGCCGGTCTCGCCGACCAGGCGATCGCGCTCGTCGCCTGGCAGGCAGCGGGCCGGGCGCCGGTGGTGACGGTCGAGATGAGCACGCGCTTCACCGACAGCGCCCGACCCGGCGCCCGCCTTGAGGCCGAAGCGGCGGTGCGGCAGACGTCGGGCTCGATGATGTTCGTCGACGCCGCAGTGCGAGAAGGCGAGAGAACCG
Source organism: Martelella mediterranea DSM 17316 (assembly GCF_002043005.1). Lineage (NCBI taxonomy): Bacteria > Pseudomonadati > Pseudomonadota > Alphaproteobacteria > Hyphomicrobiales > Aurantimonadaceae > Martelella > Martelella mediterranea. Next base: position 552,283 of record NZ_CP020330.1, read on the forward strand.
TCGCGCTGGCGACGGCGGTGATGAAGATCACGCGCAAAGGGGGCGGGCGATGACAGACAATAGCCAAAGCAAGGGGCCGCTTTCGGGCATCAGGGTCCTCGATTTCTCGCGCATCCTCTCCGGTCCCTATGCCTCCATGGTGCTGGCCGATCTCGGCGCGGAGGTCATCAAGGTCGAGCCGATCGAGAAGGGCGACGAGACGCGCGGCTTTCCGCCGTTCAAGGGCGGGATGAGCCACTATTACATCGCCCTCAACCGCTCCAAGAAAAGCGTCGCCCTAGACCTGAAAACGCCGGAGGGAGCGAAGATCGCCCGTGAATTGTCGGCCAAAAGCGATATCGTTCTGGAAAACTTCCGGCCCGGCGTGATGGATCGTCTCGGCCTCGGCTATGAGAGCCTGAAGGCGGAAAACCCGGGCCTGATCTATTGTTCCATTTCGGGCTTCGGCGCCGAAAGTCCGCATCGCGACAGGCCCGCCTTCGATATTGTGGCGCAGGCGCTTTCCGGCGTGATGAGCGTCAACCGCGAACCGGGCCAGCCGCCGAACAAGCTCGGTCTACCGCTCGGCGACATGGCGGGCAGTATTTTCTCCGTCTTCGGCATTCTCGCCGCCTTGCACGAACGCGATGTGAAAGGGCATGGTCGGCATGTCGAAGTGGCCATGCTCGACAGCCTGATCGCGATGCAGGGCTATCTCTCTCAGATCTATTTCCTGACCGGCGAAAGTCCGAAGCCGGTTGGCACGCAGCATCAAAGCATCGTGCCCTATGGCTCGTTTCCGACATCGGATGGCTATGTCATCGTCGCCTGCCTGACCGAGCGCTTCTGGCACAACTTCGCCCGCTGTCTCGGACGCGAAGACCTGATTAAGGATCCGCGCTTTGCCCTTTACCAGTGTCGACTTGAAAACCGCGCTCTTCTCGAGCCGATCATCAATGAACGGATGATGAAGAACGACACGGCCTACTGGCTGGCAAAACTGTCAGAGTTCGACGTGCCCAACGCGCCGATTCTTTCAATCGGAGAGGCGCTGGAGCAGGAACATGTGAAGGCGAACGAACTTATCGAGACGGTTCACCATCCCGAAATCGGCGACCTCCGCATCGTTCGCGGACCGATCCGGTTTGACGGCAGTGGCTCCCGCCCCGCAGACGCGCCCTCGCAGCTCGGAGAGGATACGCAGGCCGTGCTGATGGAAACCCTCGGTTATACGCGTGAACAGGTCGATGACTTGATCACCAGCGCTGCCATCGGCGCGCGTATACGACGCTGCACCCAGGATGGCTGATGCGTAAAAGGGAGCCCCCTGAGGAACGCGGGCTGCTGCCCCTGGGGTGGTGGTCTATGGGAGCCAGCCGGCAACAGATCGAGGTCTCTGCCCGCCGGAGCGCGGCACCGGCCCGCCTTCCCATGCCCGCACTTGCCGTTTCCCTGCCCTGGCGACCCAGGTTGAGGGCCCGCCCTTCATGGTTCGAATCAGGGCTGGCGGATGGACCATAAATTGAGTAAAGGTATTACTCTGTAGTAAGGTAATTGGATTGGAGGATCGAATGACGATGGCCGGTGTCTTTCTGCTTGGCGCGGCACGCACGCCCATGGGCGGTTTTCAGGGGACGCTTGCCCATCTCTCCGCGACCGAACTGGGTGCCGCCGCGATAAAGGCTGCATTGGATCGCAGCGGGACTGAAGCCGGAGACGTCGACGAGGTCCTCATGGGCAATGTCCTGCCTGCGGGCCTCGGTCAGGCGCCGGCGCGACAGGCGGCGGTGGGGGCCGGCCTGCCGTTTGCGACGCCGTGCACCACGGTCTCCAAGGTCTGTGGCTCGGGCATGAAGGCCACAATGTTGGCGCGCGATCTCCTCGTTGCCGGCAGCGCCGATATTGTGGTCGCGGGCGGCATGGAAAGCATGACGAATGCCCCCTATTTGCTGGACAGGGCGCGCGCGGGCTACCGGATCGGCCATGGCAAGGTCATCGACCACATGTTTCTCGACGGGCTGGAGGACGCCTACGACAAGGGCCGTTCGATGGGTACTTTTGCCGAGGAATGCGCCGAAGCCTATAGCTTCAGCCGCGAGGCGCAGGACGCCTTCGCCCTCGAGAGCCTGGCGCGCGCCAGCCGCGCGATCGCTGACGGCGATTTCGTCGACGAGATCGTCGCCGTTGACGGCGTGACCACGGACGAGCAGCCCGGCCGGGCGAAACCCGAGAAGATACCGAAACTGCGGCCGGCCTTCCGCGAGGGCGGCACGGTGACGGCGGCGACCTCGTCATCGATCTCCGACGGCGCGGCGGCCCTCGTGCTTGCCGGCGCCAAAGCGGTCGAGGCAAGGGGCCTCTCGCCTATCGCCCGCCTCGTCGCGCAGGCGAGCCATGCCCAGGAGCCCAATCTCTTCACCACCGCCCCGGTCTCCGCCATTCGCAAGGTGCTGGACAAGGCCGGCTGGAGCATTGGCGATGTCGACCTTTTCGAGGTGAACGAGGCTTTCGCCGTGGTCACCATGGCCGCGATGCGCGATCTCGACATCCCGCATGACAGGATGAACGTGAATGGCGGGGCCTGCGCGCTCGGCCACCCGATCGGCTGTTCGGGCGCGCGGATCATCGTGACGCTGCTTGCGGCCCTTCGCGCACGGGGGCTGAAACGGGGCGTCGCCGCGCTCTGCATCGGCGGCGGCGAGGCCACAGCCGTTGCCGTCGAACTTGTGTGAGGAATTGGCATGCTGCTGAACGAAGACCAACGCATGATCGAGGACATGGCGCGCCGCTTCGCGCGCGAGCGGCTCCTGCCCAACACGGCCGAATGGGACCGCACCGCGCATTTCCCCCGCGACGTGATCCGTGAGATGGGCGAACTCGGCCTGATGGGCATGACGGTGCCGGAGGAATATGGCGGCGCGATGCTCGATGCCGTCAGCTATGCCGTGGCGCTGGAGGAAATCGCCGCCGGCGACGGGGCGCTGTCGACGATCATGTCGGTGCACAACTCGGTCGGCTGCACGCCGATCGTGAAGTTCGGCGCGGAGGAGCAGAAGCGCGCCTTTCTGCCAAAAATGGCAACCGGCGAGCATATCGGGGCATTCTGCCTGACCGAGCCGCATGCGGGCTCCGATGCCTCCGCACTCAACACCCGCGCGCGGCGGACGGATGAGGGCTATGTGCTGAACGGCACCAAGCAGTTCATCACGTCGGGCGCAAACGGCGATATCGCCATCGTCTTCGCGGTGACCGATCCGGAGGCGGGAAAGCGCGGCATTTCCGCCTTCATCGTGCCCACCGATACCCCCGGCTACCGCGTGGCGGCGACCGAGAAGAAGCTTGGCCAGCGCCTCTCCGACACCTGCCAGATCGCCTTTGACGACATGGTCGTGCCCGCCGGCAACCTTCTGGGCGAAGAAGGCCAGGGATACCGCATCGCGCTTTCAAATCTCGAAGGCGGGCGGATCGGGATCGCCTCGCAATCCGTCGGCATGGCCCGCGCCGCGCTCGACCATGCGATTGCCTATTCCAGGGAACGGAGCAGCATGGGCAAGCGGCTCTGCGAGCATCAGGCGGTTTCGTTCCGGCTGGCGGACATGGCGACCCGCATCGAGGCGGCGCGCCATCTTGTGCGCCACGCCGCCGCGATCCGGGAGACCGGCGCGCCGGCGCTGCAGGAGGCCTCGATGGCCAAACTGTTTGCCTCGGAAATGGCGGAACGCGTCGTCTCCGACGCGATGCAGATTTTCGGCGGCTACGGCTATGTCGAGGATTATCCGGTCGAGAAGATCTATCGCGACGTGCGGGTGTGCCAGATCTACGAAGGCACCAGCGACATCCAGAAAATGGTGATCGGCCGGGCGCTGACAGCCTGACCGATAAACCGGAAAGGATCGCGCGCGGCCGATGCATATGCGGCCGCGCTTTGCGCCTCAGAGCGCCTCGAGAACGGTCACGTTGGCGATGCCGCCGCCCTCGCACATGGTCTGAAGACCGTAGCGCTTGCCGCGCCTGCGCAAGCCGTGGATCAGCGTCGTCATGAGCTTGGCGCCGGTGGCGCCCAGCGGGTGGCCGAGCGCGATCGCGCCGCCATTGACGTTCATCCTGTCTGGGTCGGCGCCGGTATGCTTGAGCCAGGCCAGCGGAATGGAGGCAAAGGCCTCGTTGACCTCGAAGAGATCGATGTCATCGATCCGCATCCCGGCCTTCTTCAGCGCGATGTCGGTGGCCCGCAGCGGCTCTTCCAGCATGATGATCGGATCGCCCGCCGTCACGCAAAGTGTGTGAATGCGGGCGAGCGGCGTCAAGTCGTGCGCCTTCAGCGCGCGCTCCGAGACCACCATGATGCCCGAAGCCCCGTCGCACATCTGGCTCGCCGTGGCGGCGGTGATCAGGTTCTTTTCCGTGAGCGGCCGGACGCCGGCAATGCCCTCGAGGGTCACGTCGAAACGGATGCCCTCGTCGGTGTCGTGGGCAACGGCATCGCCGTTCTCATCAACCCCGTCCAGCGGGATGATTTCGTCGGCGAAGGCGCCCGCGCGCGTCGCGGCGATTGCACGCTGGTGGCTCTGCAGCGCGAATGCGTCCATTGCTTCCTTGGTGAGGCCGTGCTTCTCGGCCACCATCTCGGCGCCGACGAATTGCGAGATATCACGCGTGCCGTAGCGCGCGACCACTTCGTCGGCATGAGGGCCAATCCCCAGCCCGACATCTGCATAGAGCTTGACGGGCGAGCCCATGGGAACCCGCGTCATGCTCTCGACGCCCGCGGCGATCACGATATCCTGGGTGCCGGACATCACCACCTGCGCGGCGAACTGCACCGCCTGCTGGGACGAACCGCATTGCCGGTCGATGGTCACCGCGGGAATACTGTCGGGCAGCGAGGAGGCGAGAATCGCATTGCGGCCGACCTGGGTCGACTGTTCGCCGCCCTGGCTGACGCAGCCCATGATGACATCCTCGATCAGCGCCGGGTCTATGCCGGTCTGCGACACGAGGTCCTCCAGCACCACGGCGGCAAGGCGCGCCGGATGCCATTCCCTGAGCCGCCCCTTGCGGCGGCCGCCGGCGGTGCGCCGCGCGGCGACGATATAGGCTTCAGCCATGCCCTTCCTCCTCAGTTCTTCAAGGGTTTGCCGGTCTTGAGCATGTGCTCCATCCGGGCCGCGGTGGTTTCGGTGCGGGCAAGAGCGAGCAGGGCCGCGCGCTCTTCGGCCATCATGGCGGCCTCATCGATCGCGTCGACGCTTTCGCCACAGACCACGCGGGCAAGCGCGCGCGCAATCGCGATATCGGCCTCGCTCGCCGTCCCCTCAAGGCCCGCGATCAGCTGATCGCCGGTCGCGGGACCGGGGCGGGCGATGCGGGCGCGATCGGGCGGCGCGTATCCGGCCTCGGCGAGAGCGATCGCCCGCGCCTTCGCGGCATCGAGCAGCAGGCTGCGGGCCATGACATGCCGGTCGCCGGGGCGCAGAATACCCATGGCGCGTGCCTCCTCGGCCGAGGTCGAGGGCCTTGCGGCGTGGATGGCGGCGAAGGTCCTGCGTGCCGCGCCATCAGCATCCAGCCCCAGCGCAAAGTTGCGCAGCGCAAGCTGGGTGCAGCCGCCCCAGCCCGGGATCAGGCCGACATTCCCCTCGGGCAGGCCGGCGTTCAGTTCGGCATGGGCGACGATCGCATCGGCATGCAGGGCGAACTCGCAGCCGCCGCCCAGCGCATAGCCATGCATTGCCGCTACCACGGGCAGGTTTTCGTATTTCAGCGCGAGATAGAGCTCCTGGCCGCGCCGGATATAACGCTCGAGCGCCGCGAAATCCCCCGCACGCGTCATGCCGAGGATGAAGGTCAGGTCGGCCCCGACCGAGAAGGCGCGCAGATCGTCATTGCCGATGACCAGTGCACGGAACCGGTCCGACGCTTCCTTCAGCGTCCGTTCCAGCGCATCGAACACGGTCGGGTGCAGGGCGTTCATCTTGGTGTGCACCTCGAAACAGCCGACGCCGTCGCCCATGTCCCATAGGCTCGCCCCCTCGGTTGCGATCACCGGAGCGGCTGATTTCGCGTCGGAAAGGGCGGGACGCGCCACCACCGGCGCGGCAATGCGGCCGCCGGCAACCGACAGCGCAAGGCCATCACGATAGAACCCGCCTTCCTCCTCCGCTCGCGCGACAAGCGCCGGCGTTTCGCCGAGAACCAACTTCACCACCTCGGCGGTCCGCGAAGCGCCCACCCGGTCGGCGAGCGCGAACGGCCCCTGTCGCCAGCCATAGCCGAGCGCCATGGCGGCATCGATCGCCTCGACATCGCCGGCGATCTCGGCGCCATTTTCGGCCGTATAGCAAAGCACATTGGCAAAGACCGCACGGGCGTAATCGCCGAGCCTGCCTTCCGCCGCGAGCATCGCGCCGGCGTCGCGCCCGCCGGCGGGCAGGGAAGCGGGGTTTACGGGCTGAAGCGCGCGATATTCGCGGGTAACGAGGTCCAGCGCCTCCATGCCCGCGTCCCCCTTTCGGTAGAAGCCGGCCCCCGACTTGCGGCCGAAACGCCCGGCGGCGATCAGCGCGGTCATGGTTTCGTCGGCGGGCAGGTTGAAGCGATGCAGCCGGTCGGACGGCGGAAGCGCCGCCAAGAGGCTCGCCCATACCTGCGGCACCAGATCAATGCCGACCAGATCGAACAGGCCGAAGACGCCGGTGCGCGGCACGCCGAAGGCCCCGTGAACGGCATCGGCCTCCTCGACGGTCAGGCCCATTCGCACCGCCTCGATCGCGGCGGCGGCCATCCAGAAACAGCCGATCCGGTTGGCGATGAAGCCCGGCGTGTCGCGGCACTCCACCACGGTCTTGCCGAGCACCGCTTGGGCCGCGGCGCGCACCCGCGCAGTGATGGCGGGATCGGTTTCCGGCGTCGTCACGAACTCGAACAATTGCATCACGCGCGGCGGGTTGAAGAAGTGGCTGATGACGAAATCGCGGGCGAAGCTGGCCGGCAATCCGCCGATCAGTTCGGCATGCGGAATGGTCGAGGTGTTTGACGACACGATGGCCCCCGGACGACGCACCTGCTCTATTTTGTGGTAGAGCGCCCGCTTCAGGTCCAGCCGCTCGACAATCGCCTCGACGATCCAATCGCAATCGGCCAGGCGATCGAGATTGTCCTCGACATTGCCCGCCCGCACCAGCGCGGGACCCGCCTCGCCCATGAAGCCGCGCGTCTTGATCTGCCGCGCGATCCCCGCCTCGGCCGGCCCGTTGCGGTTATCCTCGCCCGCAATATCGAGCAGTTCGACGGGAATGCCCGCATTGGCGAATTGCGCCGCGATGCCTGCGCCCATGCTGCCCGCGCCGATGACGGCCGCCCGGCGGATGCCGGTCTCGGCGGCATAAAGCGCGATGGGGTGGTGCTGTGTGTCCAAAGTCATGTCAGCCTGCCGTAAAGTTCGGTTTACGTTTATTGAAGAAGGCCTCCAGCGCCTCGTCGAAATCCGGTTCCGCCGCCGAGGCGGCGAAGGCTGTGCGTTCGGCATCGAGGTGGGCGGCATAATGGGCGCGCGGTCTGCGGATCAGATCCCTGATCCGCGCCATTGCGCCTGCAGGGCCGGCTGCAAGCCGCGCGGCCAGTTGGTCCGTTTCCGTCGCGAGCGCCTCATCGGCGACGACGCGGTTCACGAGCCCCAGCCGCAGCGCTTCGTCCGCGTCGATGGTGGGCGAAAGCAGCATCAGTTCCAGCGCCTTGCGCGGCCCCACCAATTGCGGAAGGGCCCAGGTGATGCCGCAGTCGCCGGGTCCGGCGACCCGCACATAGGCCGTGGAGAGGGATGCGGACTGCCCCGCCAGACACAGGTCGGCGGCAAGCGCGACGCTCATCCCGGCGCCCGCCGCAACACCCTGGACCGCGGCGATCGAGACCGCCCGGCATTCGGAAAGGAGCGCCAGTCCCTCATGGATCGGCGCAATCAGTTCATGGGCAAAGCCGCTCCGGTCTTGGGCCTTGCGAAAGCTTGCAAGGTCGCCCCCGGCCATGAAGGCGCGGCCCGCTCCGGAAAGCACGATGACCCGCAGAGCGGGTTCGGCCGCGAGCGCGCGAACGCCGTCGCGAAACGCAACCGCCGTCGCGACATCCGCGGCGTTCATGGCCTCGGGACGGTTGAAGGTGATGCGCCCGACCCCGTCCGCGAAGGAGACCTCGACCGGCGCGTCGCTCACGACGCATCCTCCAGGAAAGGATCGCGCGCCGCCTGGCGCATCGCCTCGCGATATTCCGCAACCAGCGCCTCGGCGAGTTCGGCGGCGGGGCGCACATCATGGATGGCGCCGACGCCCTGGCCCGCCGACCAGACATTCTTCCAGGCTCTCGCCTCGTTGCGCATGTCGAGTTCCTGATGGTCCGGCAGATTGTCCGGATCGAGCCCGGCGGCAACGACGGAAGGCCGCAGGAAATTCGCGTGAACGCCGGAAATGTTCTTGGTATACAGCACGTCGGCGGCGCTTGAAGAGACCATCATCTGCTTTTGCGCGTCGCTAACCATGGCTTCCTCGGTGGCCATGAACCGCGTGCCCATATAGGCGAAATCGGCCCCCATCATCCGCGCGGCGGCGACATCGCGGCCGTTGCTGATCGCGCCCGCGAGGGCGACGATGCCATCGAAGAACGACCGGATCTCGCCGACCAGCGCGAACGGGCTCATCAGCCCGGCATGCCCGCCGGCGCCGGCGGCGACCGCGACGATCCCGTCCACCCCGGCCTCCACCGCCTTTTCGGCGTGGCGGGTGCGGATCACATCATGCATGATGATCCCGCCATAGGAATGGACCGCATCCACCACATCCGGCACGGCGCCGAGCGAGGTGATGACCAGCGGCACCTTGTGCTTCACCACGACTTCGAGATCGGCCGCAAGGCGGGGATTGGTCTTGTGCACGATCAGGTTGACGCCATAGACCGCCGCGCGCCCGACGGCGGCGCGGCGCTCCTCGATCATGGTGAGCCAGTCGGAAAACCCCTCGACGGTCCTCTGGTTCAAGGCCGGAAACGTGCCAATGAGGCCCTTGCCGCAACAGGCCGAGACGAGGTCAGGCCCGGAGGTCAGGAACATCGGCGATACGATGACGGGCGCACGCAGCCCCGCCGCGAACTTGTCGGGAACAGGCAGTTTGATATCCTCCTCAGGCTTCAAGGCCGGCCAGCAGCGTTGCCACCACGCCGTCCACCACGTCCCTGGCGGGCACGGCGCCGTCGGGATCGTACCAGCGGCCGATCCAGTTCAGCGCTCCTGTGATGGTAAAGGTGATCATCCGCGCATCCGTGCCCTTGATCGACCCGTCGTCGATCCCCTCCTGCACCAGCGAGCGCATGGTGAGATCGATCTCGCGCTTGAGCGCGCGAAAGGTCGCGCGGCTTTCATCGGAAAGCTCGAAATCGCCGGTGCGCGTGATGATCCGGCCGAAATCCTGGGTCATGATCATGCCGTAGCGGCGCATGACCTGCGCCAGCCGCCACAGGCCGGGACCGCGCTCTCGGGACGCCTCTACGGCGGCCTCGCTGAGAGCCTCGAGGCCCCGCCGCACGCAGGCGAACAGGACTTCGTCCTTGTTCCTGAAATAGTGATAGATCGTCGGCTTGGTGACGTTGAGTTCGGCCGCCACATCGTCCATCGAGGTCGCCACGAAGCCCCGCGCGTTGAAATGGCGCACGGCCGTTTCAAGCACAGCCTCACGCTTGCGCTTTTGAATGTTCGCCCTGTCCTTGAGGCTCCCCCACGGGGACGGGTTTGGTCGATCCTGCGCGCTCATGGGCTCTCCAACCTTGCTTGGAACCTATGGTTACTCTTGAGTATATTTCTCGTCAATCCCTAAAGCTCTAATTACCACCCTTTACGAGCCTCCTCGTTGCGGACACATCGTGAGCAGAAATATTCTTGTCAGAAACAATCTTACTCTATAGTAATATTTCCAGAGTTATGGCCGAACAGGGAGGGTCGCATATGGAAATCCAGGGACAATCGGCAATCGTGACCGGGGGCGGCTCCGGGCTCGGCGCGGCGACGGCGCGGATGCTGGCCGATGCCGGGGCCAAGGTGGCTCTTCTCGACTTCAACATCGAAGCGGCGGAGCAGCACGCGGCAACCATTGGCGGGCTCGCGCTGCGTTGCGACGTATCCGATGGCGCCTCGGTCGAGGCTGCGTTCAACGCCGCCATAGCAGCCCACGGCGCGCCTCGCATTCTGGTGAACTGCGCCGGCATCGCCCCGGCACAGAAGATCGTTTCGAGCAAGGGCACGATGCCGCTCGATGCCTTCGTCAGGGCGATCAACGTGAACCTGATCGGGACCTTCGCCACACTGCGCATGCTGTTTGAAGCAGCCGCCGGCGAGACCCCGCTGGAGACCGGGGAACGCGCGGTCGCGGTCAACACCGCGTCGATCGCGGCCTATGAGGGCCAGATCGGTCAGACCGCCTATGCTGCCTCGAAAGGCGGGGTGGTGGGGTTGACGCTGCCCGCCGCGCGCGAGGGCGCATCACTCGGCATTCGCGTCTGCACCATCGCGCCCGGTATCTTCGAGACGGCGATGCTGAAGAGCCTGCCACAGGCGGCGCAGGAGAGTCTGGGGCAGTCGGTCCCCTTCCCCTCGCGGCTCGGCCAGCCGGAGGAATATGCAAGGCTCGCGCGCTTCATTATCGAAAATCCGATGCTGAACGGCGAGGTCATCCGCCTCGACGGCGCGCTGCGGATGGGCCCGAAATAGGCCGGACGGACCGGGCGAGAGCCCGGCCCTTCACGGGAGGGGCTGCGATGCCCCTCAGAGTTTCTCGATCAGTTCGGGAACGGCGGTAAAGAGATCCGCGCACAGGCCGTAATCGGCGACCTGAAAGATCGGCGCTTCCTCATCCTTGTTGATCGCGACGATGATCTTCGAATCCTTCATGCCCGCAAGATGCTGGATCGCACCCGAGATGCCGACGGCAAGGTAGAGATCGGGCGCGACAATCTTGCCGGTCTGGCCCACCTGGAGATCGTTCGGGGCAAATCCGGAATCGACGGCGGCGCGCGAAGCGCCAACGGCGGCGCCCAGTCTGTCCGCCAGTTCGCCGACCAGGGCGAAGTTCTCTTCCGAGCCAAGACCGCGGCCGCCCGAGACCACGATACCGGCCGAGGCCAGTTCCGGACGGTCGCTTTTGGCGACCTCATCGCCAACCCAGGAGGACAGTTCAGAAGCTACAGGCACGTTGACCTCGGACACCGCCGCCGAACCGCCGTCGCCTGCCGGATCGAAGGCGGCGGTGCGAATCGTCATCACCTTCTTTTCGTCCCTGGACCGTACGGTCTGGATCGCGTTACCCGCATAAACGGGACGCTCGAACGTATCGGCATCGACGATGCGGGAAACGTCCGGGATCACCATCACGTCCAGCAGCGCCGCCACGCGCGGCATGATGTTCTTCGCATCGCTGGTGGATGGCGCGACGATGTGGGTGAAATCGCCGGCGAGCGACGCGATCAGGTCGGCGACAGGCTCGGCCAGGCGATGGGCGAGGCTGTCGCCATCGGCCACGATGACGCTCGTCACGCCGGCAATCCCTCCCGCCGCCTTGCCCGCTGCGCCATCAGTGCAGAGCACCGTAATGTCTCCGAGCGGCTTTACCGCATTCACCGCCCTAGCGGTCGCGCCAACGTCCAGTTTGCCGTCTTTCACTTCCGCAACAACAAGAACAGCCATCAGATAACCCCCGTTTCCTTGAGTTTCGCCGCCAGTTCATCGACATTGGCGACCCTTATGCCCGCCGAACGCGCGGCCGGCTCGGCCGTTTTCACAATCTCGAGCCGCGGCGTGACATCGACGCCGTAATCGGCGGCGGTCTTCTCCGTAAGCGGCTTCTTCTTGGCTTTCATGATGTTGGGCAGGGAGGCGTAGCGCGGCTCGTTCAGCCGCAGATCCGCGGTGACGATCGCCGGCAGCCTGACCTCGACGACCTGAAGTCCGCCATCGACCTCACGCGTGACCCTGGCGGCAGCGCCGTCGAGTTCGAGCTTCGAGGCGAAGGTCGCCTGTCCCCAGCCGAGCAGCGCCGCCAGCATCTGGCCGGTCGCATTCATGTCGTTGTCGATCGCCTGCTTGCCGGCGATGACCAGCATGGGCTGTTCTTCGTCGATCACGGCCTTCAGGATCTTGGCCACCGCCAGCGGCTCGATGTCGGCGTGCACGTCATCGGCGGCTACGACCAGTATCGCCCGGTCCGCCCCCATGGCCAGAGCGGTGCGCAGGGTTTCCTGCGCCTGCTTCACGCCGACGGAGACCGCAACGACTTCCTCGGCTTGCCCAGCTTCCTTGAGACGGATCGCCTCTTCCAGGGCAATTTCGTCGAACGGATTCATCGACATCTTGACATTGGCAAGATCAACGCCAGACCCATCGGCTTTTACCCTGGCCTTGACGTTATAGTCGATCACGCGCTTCACGGGCACGACGACTTTCATGGCATTTCCTCATTCGTTTCCGGTGGATTGAAATTCAGCTCCCGTCGCCGGAGCGCCGAAGCATCACTTTGACAGGGCAGGACGGCTCGCCCACGGCGGCCGCAATCATGGGCCGCCGCCGGGATCAGGTCCGGCGCGGCTTGCCCGAATGCGTCCAGTCCGGCGTGTTGATGACGCGCTCGGCCGTCAGCGCTTCCTCGGACAGATATTTCGTGGTCGTCCAGCCGCCATCCACCGCCAGCACCTGGCCGTTGATCCAGCCGGAGGCGGGCGAGGACAGGAAATACACCGCCTCGGCAACATCCTCGGCCCGGCCCATGCGATTGTGAGGCGTCATGTCGCGGTTCATTCTCAGGAAGCCCTCATCTTCCAGCCGGTGATTGGTCATCGGCGTCGGGATCACGCCTGGCGCGACCGAATTGGTGCGAACGCCGGACGATCCGTACTGTGCGGCCAGATGCCGGGTGAGCCCGTCGAGCCCGGTCTTGGCGGCGCTGTAGGCCCCGCCGCGCAGCCCGCCGAGGATGGCATAGGTGGACGAGATGTTGACGATCGTCGCCTCATCGCCGAAGGCCTTCAGCGCCTCGCGGCACAGGCGGAACGGCGCGCGCAGCATCAGGCCCAGGAAATAGTCGAGGGTCTCGTCATCCGTTTCGTGGACCGGTTTCGGGCTTCCGATCCCGGCATTGTTGACCAGATGGTCGAGCCGGCCGAACCGGTCGAGCGCTGTCGCCACCGCCTTTTGCGGCGCATCGTCCGCCATCACATCGAGCGAAACGGTTGCGAGCCGCTCGCCGTATTCGGCGCAGGCGGCCTCGAGTTCCCCAAGCTTTTCGGCGCTGCGGCCGACGCCGACGACGGCGCACCCGTCTTGAAGAAAGCGGCGGGCCGTCGCAAGTCCGATGCCGCTCGAGGCGCCGGTAATCAAGGCTACACGCATGAAGTCCTCCCTAAGCTCTGGAAAATGCCACCAGCGGGGCCGGCAGGTCGAGAAGCGGCTGCCCCTCCCCGAGGCGGCCGAGAATATGGGCCTGCTTCACGAAACGATGGGCGTCCGCCTCGTCCGAAAAGCCGATGCCGCCGTGAATCTGGACGCAGAGCGAGGCGTTGGCGAGCGCGGTCTTCGGCGCCAGACGCCTCAACGCCGCCACCTGGAAGGCCGCGTCCTCGCGCCCGTCCGAAAGCGCGAGCGCGGCCATGTCCAGTAGCGCGGAGATACGCTCGGTCCCGACCGCCATATTGGCGCAATGGTGCTTGATGGCCTGAAAACTGCCGATCACGCTGCCGAACTGGCGTCTGATCCCGGCATATTCGACCGCCATGTCGCGGGCGGCCTCGGCTACGCCCAGGAGCTGTGCGCTGACCAAGAGTGACGACAACAGGAGAAGCCCGGCCTCGTCGGTTTCCGCGATCGCCTGTCCGTCATTCGCGGGCATGCGCGCGATGGAAAGGTCGTGCCCCAGCCCCGCCTCCGGCGCGGCGTCGGCGATCCGAACGAGTTCAAGACGTTCCGCCCCGAACACCAGCGCCATCCCGGCCTGCGCCGGATCGATCAACAGATAGCCGTTGCCGCTGCGCACGGCCGGCGCGACCGCCGTCTCACCCGCTGCGATCGCCGCCATCAGCGCATCGTCTCCGCTGGACGCGGCAAGCCGTACGGCAAGTGCTGCGGCAAGGCTGCGGGGCGTAAGCAGGTGCCGCCCGAAGAGGACATGCACCAGCGCCTCCTCGACGATCCCGAACCCCGCCCCGCCCTGCTCTTCCGGCAGTCCAAGCAGAAAAGCGCCGAAACCGGACGCTTCGGCAAGATTGTCCGAAGCGCCTTCGCGCAGTCGCGCGAGCGGATAGCTGCCGGCGAGCATGGCTTCAGCGGCATCAAGGATCTGGCGCTGGTCAGCGTTCCGGTTCAGATCATAGCTCATGCGCGCTTCTCCCGGGGCAGGCCAAGCAGGCGTTCCGCGATAATGTTGCGCTGGATTTCGGCCGTGCCGCCGGCGATGGTCTCGCTGAAGGATTCCAGATAGAGATGGCTCCAGTCGCTGTCGGCCAGCGCCTCGGCGCCGAGGCATTCCATCGCGGTCTCGCTGATTTCCCGCGCCAGTTCGGCAAAGCGCAGCCGCATGAGCGAACCCTCCGACGGATTGGCCTGATCGCGAAACAGGGTGCGATAGGTGATCGCCCGAAGCGCAGCGGCCTCGGCGCGAAGGTCGGCAAGCCGCTCCGCCATGGCGCTGCCGGGCTTCGGCGCGGCCATCGCGATCAGGTCCTCCAGCCGCACCGACAGGTCGAGCTGCATCCCCATCGCCGCCGTCTTCCGCTCGAAACCGAGCGTGGTCATGGCCGTGGCCCAGCCATTGTGCAGACCGCCGACCACGCTGGAAAGCGGGATGCGCACATCGTCATAGAACACTTCCGCGAAATGCACCGTTCCCGCCATGTTGCGGATCGGGCGCACGGTGATGCCGGGGCTTTTCATGTCGCAGATCACCCAGGACAGCCCCTTGTGCCGCTTCGACCCCGGTTCAGTGCGGATCAACAGTTCCTGATAGTCAGCAATATCGGCAAAGCTGGTCCAGATCTTCTGGCCGTTCACGACGAGATCGTCGCCATCCACGACCCCGGTCGTCGACAGCGATGCGAGATCGGAGCCGGCGTTCGGCTCGGAAAAACCCTGACACCAGATTGAGCGACCTTCCAGAATCTGCGGCAGATGAAACGCCTTCTGCTCTTCCGTGCCGCAGGCAATCAGCGTCGGCCCGGCATGGTTGAGCGCGACAAAGGTGCAGTCATGCACCGAGGGCGCGCGGGCGCGGACATATTCCTCGTACCAGATCACCAGCTTGTCGGGACCAAGCCCCCGCCCGCCATAGTCCGCCGGCCAGCCGATCCCCGACCAGCCGCCGGAATGGCATTTCGCGACCCAGTCCAACGCATATTGGCGCGAGGCCGCACCATCGCGCGGGGCCGGGCCCGCCGGCACGTTTTCGGAAAGCCAGGCGCGCGCCGCCGCGCGGAAACTGATATGATCTTCGGTATCTTTCAGATGCATTTCATCCTCACGTGATCCATCCTCCGTTCACGCTGACATCGGTACCGGTCATGTAGCTTGCGCCGTCCGATGCGACAAAGGCGACTACACGCGCGATCTCCGCCGGCTCCGCCCATCGTTTCATAGCCACATTTTCCATCTGGCGCGCCATCTGCGCCGGATCGACATCGCGGGCGATGGCCGTGTCGGTGATCCCCGGCGAGACCGCATTCACGCGGATGCCATGGGGCGCCAGCGCCCGCGCCAGGCTCTTGGTCAGGCCGACCACGGCGGCCTTGCTCGTGCCGTAGCTGATCAACGGGCTGCCGATCGTCGCCGCCAGCGAGGCGACGTTGACGATCACCCCGCCGCCGCGCTCGGCCATGCCCCGCGCCAGATATTGCGACAGAACGAACGGCGCGCGAACATTGACCGCCATGGCCCGGTCGAAATCGGCAAGCGTCGTGTCGAACACGCCGCGCTTTTCATAAAGCCCGGCGCAGTTAACCAGACAGGCCACCGGCCCGTCGCGATCGAGTTCCGGCAGCAGACGCTGGAGCGCATCCATGTCCGTCAGATCGCAGGCGAGGAACCGATCCGAGGAAGGCCAGTCCTTCGGGGTCGTGCCCTGGCCGAGCCCGATGATCCGGTCGCCCCCGGCCCGGAGCGCCTCGCAAATCGCACGGCCGATGCCTCCCGCACAGCCGGTTACGACGCTGGTCCGCATGTCGCCCTCTCTCTTAAAATCCACATTATGGAACGATACTTGAAAGCGTTCATCTCGTTTTCTTTCACGCTAGTGAATGATTTCATGGTTTTCAACATATTCCGCCACTTGACACCAAAAATCTTTCAAATCACTATTCCCGCAATACGGAACGTCTGCTGTCCGCAGGGAGGAAGCTTTGGATTTTGATTGGAGCGACGACAATCGCCGCTACCGGGCGCGTGTCCGCCATTTTCTTGAACAGGAACTCCCGGCGGAATGGCCGGAGATCGCCCGGCATGGCCCGGGTTCCAAGGAACAGACCGAATTCAGTCTCGACTTCTGCCCGAAGCTGGCAGAGGCGGGATTTCTCGTGCCGCATTGGCCCGAAGCGCTTGGCGGCGCGAACGGCACCGCATGGGAACATCTGATTCTCGGCGAGGAAATGTGGGCGGTTGGCGAGCCGCGCGGCGGACAGTACATGAATGTGAACTGGATCGGCCCGACGCTGATGCGTTACGGCAGCGAGGCGCAGAAGGACCGCTATCTTCCGCCGATGGCCGCGGGCAAGGCGATCTGGTGCCAGGGCTTCTCCGAGCCCAATGCCGGCTCCGACCTCGCTTCGCTGCGCACCCGCGCGGAACGGGATGGCGATCACTATGTGATCAACGGCACGAAGATCTGGACATCCTATGCCAGCCTTGCCGAAACCTGCTTCCTGCTGGTGCGCACCGGGCCGCTTTCAGCGGGGAAATCCGCGATCGCGATCCTGCTTGTTCCGATGGATACGCCCGGCATCGAGGTGCGCGCGATCCCGAGCCTTGTCGGACATGGCGATATCCACGAGGTGTTCTTCACCGACGTGCGCGTGCCGGTTTCAACGCGGCTCGGCGAGGAAGGCCAGGCCTGGGAAATCATCAACTATTCGCTGACCAACGAACGGGTCGGCATTCCCCGCTACGCGATGTCGTCACGGGTGCTCGGCCATATCGTTGCCGACCTGAAGCGACAGGACCGCTTCAACGACGGCGTGGTGCGCATGCGGGCGGGCGAAGCCGCGGCGGCCTGCGAGGCGGCCCGGCTTCTGGTCTACCGGCTCGTGGACATGCGCGCGCGGGGACAGACGCCCGGGCCAGACGCCAGCCTTGCCCGCGTGGCGACGGTGGCGGCCGATAACGCGGTGCTCGATTTCGCGCTCGATTTCCTGCCCGAATTCACCACCGGCAACGTCTATCCCGAATATCTGGCGCATCATGAACGGGCGATCGTCGCGGGCATCGCCTCGGGTGCGACCGAGATCCAGCTCAACCTGATTGCCCAGCGCCATCTAGAACTGCCGAGGGGGCCACGCTGATGTATTTCGAACCGAACGAGGACATGACCGCGCTCCTGTCCGGCCTTGAACAGATCGCCCTTGGCGAGGGCACCGAATGGGAGCCCTCGGGCGACTGGAGCCGGCAGGTCTGGTCGCACACGCTGGACCGGACGCTGGATGAGAACGGCTATTATGACGCCGGCGCGGAGGAAAGCCTTGGCGCCATCGCCGCCGCCGCGATGATATGGCGGCTGTCGCGGCTGTCGGTGAATATCGAGGCCGCCGCCTCGGCCATGCTGCGGCCGGCGCTTGGCGAGGACCTGCCGCGCCCGATCGCGGTGATGACCGACCGACGCGGCGGGGCCGTGCGCTTCCTGCCGATGGCGAAGGCTGTGCTGCGCATCGATGACGATGGCGTCCATGCCGCCCTGCTATCCGATGGCGATGTGCGCGAGCTGCCGACCATCAACGCCTATCCCATGGGCGAGATCGTCAACGATGCGCTGGAATGGCGCCGCCTCGACGCCGATGCCGGGCGGATCCGCGACCTGTGGCGGATTGCCGTTGCCGCCGAACTGGCGGGCGCGATGCGGGGCGGGCTCGATGCCGTCATCGCTCACGTCAAGGACCGCGAACAGTTCGGCCGGCCGCTCGGAGCCTTCCAGGGCGTTCAGCACCGCCTCGCCATGGCCTCGGCGCGGCTCGAACCCACCTACTGGCTGACCCTCAAGGCCGCGCAGGAGCTCGACAGTGCCGACGCCGCGATCGCGCTCGGCTATACCGCGTCAATTTCCACGCAGATCGTCTATGATCTCCACCAGTTCATGGGCGCGATGGGTCTGACGCTGGAACATCCGCTCCACCGCTGGACCTACCGGCTCCGCCACCTGCGCTCCGAACTGGGCGGCGCATCGACGAATTTGCAACTGGCCGCCGATCGGCTCTGGAGGAATGCATGACGAAACTGCCCGAATTCGAGGCCCTGCTGCTGGAGCGCAAGGGCCGCCGGCTGACGATTAGCTTCAACCGTCCCGATGTGCTCAACGCCTTCGGCCAGGTCATGCATCAGGAATTCGTCGAAGCCCTGCAATTCGCCGGGCGCGATCCGGGTTCCGACGTCATCGTGCTCACCGGCGCCGGACGGGCGTTTTCCGCCGGCGGCGACCTCAACCGGATGGAAGAGTTGATCGCCGACCCCAGCGAATTCGACCGTGAGGCCGCCGATGCCAAGCGGATCGTGTTTTCACTCCTCGACATCGAAAAGCCGGTAATCGCGCGCGTCAATGGCGCAGCCGTCGGGCTGGGCGCGACCATCGCGCTGTTCTGCGACCTGATCTTCATCGACGAGAAGGCCAAGATCGGTGACCCCCATGTCAAGGTTGGCCTTGTGGCCGGCGATGGCGGCGCGATCATCTGGCCGCAACTCTTGGGCTTTCCGCGGGCCAAGGAATTCCTGATGACCGGGCGTCTCCTGACCGGGGCCGAGGCCGCAAACCTCGGGCTGGTGAACTACGCCCTGCCCGCCGAGGAGCTCGACGCGCGCGTCGATGAACTGTGCGAGGAGCTCCTTTCGGGCAATACCGAGGCAATCCGCTGGACCAAGGTGACGGTGAACCTCGAACTAAAGCGCATCGCCCATGCGCTGATGGACCCCGGCATCGCCTACGAATCCGTTTCCGTGCGCACCGAGGCGCATCGCCGCGCCGTTCACGACATGAAGGCCCGGATAGCCGCCAAGGCCAAGGAATAGGCGCGGTTGCGACCAGAAAGGCAAGACATGAACGTTCTGGACAAAAGACTAGCCGAGCTGAAAGCGGCGGGACGGATCCTGCCGGCCGACGGCGAAAGCCTGGGGGCCATCGCGCTCGCCAAGGCCGAGGCCGATCCCGAACGGATCGTCGTGATCGACAGCGAACGCACGCTTTCTCGCGGCGAGATAGTGGATCTGGCGCTTCGGCTTGGCGGCGGATTGCTGGCGCGCGGCCTGCGGCCCGGCGACGCAATCGGCTTCCAGTTGCCCAATTGGTGGGAGGCCTGCGTCATCAACATGGCGGCGGCGCTGTTCGGTTTCCGGATCGTGCCGCTCATGACGATCTACCGCGCGGCAGAGCTGCGGCATATGCTGCCGACCTGCGGCATTCGCGCCGTGTTCATACCGGAAATGCTGGGCCGGACGGACTTTCCCGCGCTTCATGCCGGGCTGGACGGGCTCGATCACATGGTGCTCACGGTGCGCGCCGGCGAAGCATCGCCCGACAGTTTCGAGGCACTGATTGCGACGCCGCCCGCCGAGCCGAGCCTGCCCGATTTCAACGACATCAAGACCGTGTTCTTCACATCGGGCAGCACGGGCATGCCGAAAGCGGTGCTGCACAGCCATGCCTCGATGGACTCCTTCGTGCGCTCGACCAGCGCGTTCTGGGGCATCACCGGGCAGGACCGGTTCTACATCCCTTCGCCCATCGGACATATCGGCGGATCGATCTATGCCTTCGAGTTTCCGTGGATTTCGGATATCACCGCGATCCTGACGACGCGCTGGGACCCCGATCTTGCGGTCGCCGAGATCGACGCCCACCGCGCGACCTTCATGGCAGGAGCCACCCCCTTCCTCGTCAATCTCATCGCGGCTTCCGAGCGCGCCGATACCCGCCTGCCCAGCCTGCGCCGCTTCATCTGCGGCGGGGCGAGCGTACCGCCGCAACTGATCCGGCGCGGGCTCGAGCGGTTTGCCAACGCAGTGGTCTCGCGGGCTTACGGATCGAGCGAGGTTCCGGTTGCCTGTCCCGGCATCAGGACCCGCGCCGAGGCCGAGGCTTTCGCCGAGACCGATGGCGAGATCGAGGCCGAGATGCTGATCCTCGACCCCGAAGGCCGAGTCGTGGCCGACGGCGAGATCGGCGAGATCGCCGCCCGCGCGCCGCGCATGCTGATCGGCTATCTCGACCCTGCCCATGAGGAGGGCAATTTCCGACCGGACGGCTATTTCATGATGGGCGATCTGGGTCGCCGGATCGAAGGACGTTTTCTGGAAATCACCGGACGGACC
Source organism: Martelella mediterranea DSM 17316 (assembly GCF_002043005.1). Classification (NCBI taxonomy): domain Bacteria; kingdom Pseudomonadati; phylum Pseudomonadota; class Alphaproteobacteria; order Hyphomicrobiales; family Aurantimonadaceae; genus Martelella; species Martelella mediterranea. The sequence goes on from NZ_CP020330.1 coordinate 572,837, forward strand.
AAGGACATCATCATCCGCAAGGGCGAGAACCTCAGCCCGCTCGAAATCGAGAATGCGCTGATGCAGCATCCCGCCGTCCGGCAATGCGCGATCGTCGGCATACCGGACGAGGAACGTGGGGAGATGGTCGTGGCCTTCGTGGTGCCGCAGGCTGGCTACCATTTCGACTTCGCTATCATGGATGCGCATCTGACGGAATTCGGCCTTGCCCGCCAGAAATTTCCCGAACGGCTCCATGTCGTGGAGGAGTTGCCGACCACCGCGATCGGCAAGGTCAGGAAATCCGACCTGCGCGAGATCGCGATCGGCGAGGCCGATACGGTCGAAAGCTGAGGTGCGGCTCTCGTCCGGCTTGTGGCGGCGAAGCCGGGCGTCTAGAACATGGACCGATCCGCGCAACATGGAGGACCGAACCATTGTCACAGGAGGGAACACAGGCGATCCGCCGCGCCGTCGCGATACTGACGCGCATCGCCCGCGCGACCGAGGACGCTCCCGCCACGCTGAGCGCGATCGCCACGAGTTTCGACCTGCCGAAATCGACGGTGCACCGGATCCTCAAATCGCTGACCGACACCGATCTCGCCACCTACGACCCGGTCACGCGGCGCTACGGGATCGGCCTTCTGTGCTACGAACTCGGGCTTGCGGTGACGGACCGTGTCGTCGATATCGCCGGACTGCGCTCGCTGCCCGAGCGGCTTGCCAGGAAGACCGGCATCACCGCCTATCTGATGCGCCGCTCCGGGCTCGAAGCGGTCTGTCTCGCCAAGGCGGAAGGCACGTCGGTGATCCGCGTCATGCCCGTGGATGTGGGGCAGCGACGGCTGCTGGGCGCGGGTGCGGGCGCGACCGCGCTGCTTTCGGAACTCGGCGATGCGGATGTCGAGCGGGTGCTGGCCGCCATCAAGCCGGAACTCGGCCAGTATGCCGACCTCACGGTCGAGAACATCCGGCAGAACGTTGCGAAGGCCCGGGCCGCCGGTTATGCGATCAGTGACCGTCAGGTCTATTCCTCGACCTTCGGCCTCGGCATGTGCATTCCCGCGAGCGTTGGGCCGCCGGGCTTTGCCGTATCGCTTGCGGCTTACGGGCCAGACGCGACCCCGGAGAATGTGCGCGAATGGATCTCGGTCATGTCAAGCGAGATCGCACGGTTTCGCGACGAGCGGGCCTGACACAATGTCTTCGAGGGCGTCATGACCGGCTGGCATTTCAGGCGCGACGCGCTGGGCCGGGAAGTCGGCCCCTATTCCTGGACAATTGAGGCCTGCCGCATTGCCGCGCTCTGCGAGGCAATCGGCGAAAGCTCGGAGATTCACTTCGATGAGGAGGCCGCGCGCCGGGCCGGTTACGCCGGCATCGTGGCGCCGCCGACCTTCGCCCATGTAATCGACGAGGAAACCGCCCGGCAGGCGCGGGAGCAGGGAAACCCGACCGTTCTGGACCTCATCGGCGCCGATCTGCGCCACATCGTGCACGGATCCGAAACCTATGATCTGTTCGCACCGATGCTTTCCGGCGACACCGTGACGATACGCCACCGGATCGACGGTTTCGAGCTGAAGAAGGGCGGCGCTCTCGACCTTGCGCGCGTCACCTCGCGGATCGGGCACCCCGAACGCGGACTTCTGACCACACTGAGCCGCATTTATATCCACGTCCGGCCAGAGGGGGCGGCATGACCGGCGCGCTGGCCGCGGCCCGTGTTGGCGATGCGCTGCCCGAACTTCGCTTCGGCCCGATCACCCGCGACCGGCTGGCGCGTTTCGCCAGGGCCTCGGGCGATCACAACCCGATCCACCTCGACAGTGATTTCGCCCGCGCCGCCGGCGCCGATGAGGTGTTCGGACACGGAATGCTGACGATGGGCGTCCTGACCCGGCTCGTCTCCGGCTGGTACGGGCAGGCCGCGCTCCGCCAGCTCGACCTTCGCTTTCTCGCCAAAACCCCGTTGGGCGCGACGCTGGCGTGCACAGGAACCGTGACCGACCGGCGTGACGACGCCGACGGGATCCGCCTGACCCTTGCGATCGCCGCTGCGCTTGAGGACGGCACTACGGTGCTCGCCGGAACCGCACTTGTGGCGCTCCCGCAACCGGGCGAAAGCGCCTGACGACTGCCGGCCTACCGACCCTGCCATTTCGGCGGGCGCCTCTCGGCGAAGGCGAGCGCGCCTTCGCGCGCATCCAGCGACGAGGCCAGATGTCCGCCGATCGCCTGATGCCGGGCCGTCTTCTCCTCGAAGCTCCAGTCGTGCTGGCTTGCGATGACGGCCTTGCTCACCTCGACGCCGAGCGGGCTGTTGGCCGCGATCTGTCCGGCCAGCGCCAGCGCCTCGGTCAGCGCATCTCCCGGCGCACACAGCCGGTTCACCAGGCCGAGTTCATATCCCCGCTCGCCGGTGATCGGCTCGCCGGTCAGCGCCATTTCCATCGCGACATTGACCGGCACCTTGCGCGGCAGATGAAACAGCCCGCCGCCCAGCGCCGCCAGACCGCGCTTCACCTCCGACAGCCCTAACCGCGCATCGCGCGCGGCGACGATCAGGTCGCAGGCAAGCGCCGCCTCGAAACCGCCGGCGCGGGCATCGCCCTCCACCGCTGCAATGACAGGCTTGCGGAAGCGATGATGCTCGAGCCCCAGGAATCCCCACGGATGGACGGAGGGAATGCCCTCGGCGACAAAGGCCTTGAGGTCCATGCCGGAACAGAACGTGCCACCCGCCCCCGTCAGGATCGCCACCCGTAACTTGGGGTTCCGATCGAAAGCATCCATCGCCGCGACGGCCTGTTCGTTCATCGCCCGGTTGACCGCATTGCGCGTCTTCGGTCGATTGAGCGTGATCACCGCTATCGCCCCGCGCATCTCCACCTCGACCACCCTCTCTTCTTTCGTCATTCTTCCTCTCCCATCCCGCGCGCCTCGCTCCACCGCCCGCGGCGCCATCATAAATATGTACCATAATATGGAATACACGAACAGCCTCTCATGGAGCGCTTGACAACACAAGCGCTTCAATGAGACCGCTGGATAAAGTCAATCCGCGATGCCGCCTGCAACATTCCTCATGTTTATTAGGTATCTCGCCGTTTTCATGCAGCAGAGACGCACCGTCCGCGTTGCGTCAAAGCCTTTTTCGACTTGTTCTATATAATGGTATATGATAAGCGGAGGGTGGAGGTCGGCGCGTTCATCACCTTTTCGCGCCGAAGGCACTCAGGGAGGAATGAATGCATCTCACGAAAATGACGGGCGTACCGTATCTTGCCGCCGTTTCGGCCATCGCACTTGTCATCTCCGCCGGCGGCGCACATGCCGCCGAGCAATGGCTTGAGGATCTTGAGCCGCAGACGCTGAAACTGGCCGATTTTTCCGGCGACCAGAACGCCAATTTCGGCGCTGCCATGGTGAAGTGGGAAGAGGCCATCACCGAATTCACCGAGGGCAAGATCACCTTCGAAAACTACTGGTCGGCCTCGCTGCTGGGCGCGCTGGACACGGCCGAGGGGGTTGCCGACGGCGTGGCGGATATCGGTCTGGTTCTGGCAAGCTACATTCCGCAGGAATTCCCGGTCGGCGCCTGGTTCTATGGCTTCGGCTCGGCGCTTACCGGATCGACCGTGCACGATGTCGCCGCCGGCGGCGCGACGGCTCTGGAGACCGCCTATACCTTCCAGCCGCTGATCGACGAATTCGCCGAGCACAATCTCAAGATATTGCAGACCACGTCGACCCCGCCCTACAACCTTCTCTGCAACACGCCCGTCTCGACGCTTGAGGACGCGAAGGGCAAGCGGATGCGCACCAGCGGCCCGGTCTGGGCCGATGAGGTCGCCGCCATCGGCGCCACATCCGTCAGCATCGCCTTCAACGAGACCTACGAAGCCCTGCAGCGCGGCGTGATCGACTGTATTGGCCAGAACCCTTATCAGCTCGCCAGCGCGATGACCTACAAGGACGTCGCCAAGGAATATGTCCCGGTGACCCTGTCGCACATGCAGTCCTCGGCCTGGGTGATGAACCTTGACACCTGGAACAGCTTCCCGCCGGAATTGCAGGCCTTCATCAACGAACAGAACATCATCGCCGCCAGCAATATCTGGAAGACCTATCTCGAACTCGAGGCCAAGGTCGGCGACCTGATCACCGCCGAGGAAATCCGCGTCAACGACGTGTCCGAACTGGAGCCGGTGATCGCCGAACAGCGCGCCAAGACGGTTGCCGCCATGGCCGAGACCGCGCCGCCGGCGATCGAGAACCCGCAGGAGGAGGTCGATCGCTATCTGGAACGGCTGGACTACTGGCGCCAGGTGCTGATCGATCAGGGGCACCCGATTGCCGAACGCTCGCCCGCCGCGATCATGGACGCCTTCACAGGTCTGAGCGACGTCGACCTTTCCGGTTTCATCGAGACCTACAAGGAAGAAGCCGGGCCGGTGATCATCGGCCAGTAATCCGGGCGCGGACCTTCCCGGCCGGTTCCGCCGGCCGGGGATTTTCGGCATACTCGTCCGTCGTATACGTCCTTGACTGAGGGGCTCGAAACACCATGACCGGATCGCCAGAGGCGCAAACGTCACAGACGGCCGAGAAGCTGCCATTGCCGATCAGGCTGATCGACGGATTGTCCGGCTTGTCCGCGGCGCTGGCCGCAGCCGGGTTGGTGCTGCTGGCGTTGAACGTGTTCCTCGACGTGCTGGGGCGGACCTTCCTGCACCGGGCCATTCCGGGGACGATCGACATGACGATCAACTGGTGGATGCCGATGCTGGCATTGCTGGCCTTCGGCTACACTGAAAAGATGCAGGACCACATCAAGGTGACTGTGCTGCTGGATTCCCTGCCCATCGGGTTGAGGCGCGCCATTGAAGGGGTTTTCAGCCTGCTCGCAGCCGTCCTGCTGATGTTTCTGGCCTATTATACCTGGGTTGACGCCGCCCGCAGCGCCAAGATCGGCGAGACCACGTCGTCCTCGCCGCCGGTGATGATCTGGCCGTTCAAATTCGTGGCGGTCGCAGGCGTCATCGTCCTGTCGCTGCAACTGCTGGCGACCGCCTGGCGGAATTTCAGCGGCCGGCTGCCAAGAGAAATAGATTTCGACGTCGACGAGGCCGCGTTGTGACAGCAGACAGCATCGATCCTTCCGCACGGGAGAAACGCGGCGCCCGCCCCGCCGTGGCAGTGTTCATCGTGATGATGGTTCTGGCGCTCGGCGCCACCGGGGCGCTGCTCTTCGGCGACCTTTCCAAGCAGATGTCCGGCATCCTGGTGATCCTGCTCAGCATCATTCTCCTGCTGATGGGCATTCCCGTCGGCGTGGCGATGCTGGGGGCGGCGCTTCTGGGGCTCTACTCGCTGGCGGGCCTGCGCGTCGTGACTTCGTCGATGAAGTCGGTTGCGTTCGATTCCGTCGCATCCTGGTCATACAGCGTGATCCCGATGTTCATCCTCATGGGCATGATCCTGTGGAAATCGGGCCTGACGTCGAACGCCTTCGAAGCGGCGCGGCGCTGGTTCGGCTGGATGCCGGGCGGCCTGGCCGTGGCCACCAACACCGCAGGCGCGGTCCTGGCGGCAAGCAGCGGAAGCACAATCGGCATCACCTTCGCGCTCGGCCGGGTGTCGATTCCCGAAATGCTCAAATCGGGTTACGATCCCCGGCTTGCGGTCGGCAGCGTGGCGGCCGCAGGCACGCTGGGCCAGATCATCCCGCCCAGCCTGCTGCTTGTGATCTACGCAGGCGCTGCCTCCACGCCCGTCGGCCTGCAATTGCTTGCCGGCTTCGTGCCAGGCTTGCTGCTGGCGGGCAGCTTTTCCGCGATGATCATAATCCGAGCCATGGTGACGCCGGGCCTCGCCCCGGCGGTAGACATGAGCGGAATTACCTGGCGCATGCGCATGGCGTCGCTTATCGACATCGCTCCGATTGGCGTTGTCATCCTGTGCGTGGTCGGCGGCATTTTCGCCGGCATCTTTACGGCGACCGAAGCCGGTGTCTACGGCATGATCGCCTCGCTGATCTTCGGCAGCGCCTCGATGCTGTGGCGCGGACAGGGACCCCGCGACGTGCTGGTCATGATGCGCGAATCGCTGCTCGGCGCGCTGACGGGAACCGCCGCCGTCTTCCTGCTGATCGTCGGCATCGCGGTACTGACGCGGGCAATGGCGCTCAGCCAGCTTCCCAACACCATCGCCGGACTGATCCTCGATCTCGGCCTCGGAAAGACCGAATTGCTGCTGCTGCTGATCCTCGTCTACCTGTTCCTCGGAATGTTCATGGACACGCTGGCGATGATGCTGCTCACCATCCCCGTCCTGCTCTCGCCGCTACAGGCCGTCGGCGTGGACCCGCTCTGGTTCGGCGTGTTTCTCGTGGTGATGGCCGAGGTCGGGCTGCTGACGCCGCCGCTCGGGATCCTGTCATTCGTGGTCCATCGGATCGCATCGGACCCGGCGGCCAATCTCGGACGTCCGATCTCGCTTCCCCAGGTGTTCGCGGGCATTGCGCCCTTCGCGCTGACGGCGATGGCATTCCTGCTGCTGCTGATCGCCTTTCCGGAAATAGCGACCTGGCTTCCGGAAACGCGGCTATCGCGATAGCCATCGCACGAGGGATCTCCGGCCAAGCCGGTGCGCCCATCCCGTAAAGCTTAAAGAGCGGTTGCGCATTCAGGCAGAATGCGCAACTGCTCCTTTTGTCTTGATGCATTTTCGCGGGCGGCAGGTGATTTCACCCGCGCACGTCAAAGGTTCAGGCTATGTCCCCAAGGATCAGCCGGGCGTGATCGATCAGCGGACGGTCGATCATCTTGCCATCGAGCTGCACCGCCGCGCCATTGGCGTTCTCAAGCGCTGCGATGACCCGTCGGGCCCAGTCGATCTCGTCATCGCTCGGCGCAAAGCCGGCATTGACCGGCGCGACCTGCGCGGGGTGGATGCACAGTTTTGCACCGAAGCCCATCGACCGCGCGTGGCGCACATCGCGGGCGATCGCCTCCGGGTCGGAGAGCGCCGTGGTGACGCCGTCGATCGGCGGCAGGAGGTCGCCGAGCCTTGAGGCCAGCACGAGTTCGAAACGGGCATGATCGAGCGCGGGGCTGCCTTCGGGAATGCGGGCATCCGCGCTGAAATCGAGATTGCCGAAGGCAAGCCGCGTCAGACTCGGAACCTTCACCGTGTCGCGCAGCGCGGCAAGACCGGCGACGGTTTCCACCAGCGCCATGAGCGGGCGGGCGGTCAATCTAGCGGCAATCTCCGCCATTCCCGCCGGTTCGGCCTTGGGAACCATGATCTCCGCCGCAAGATCGCGCAAAGCCGCGATGTCATCGCCATGCCAGGGCGTGTCCGCGCCATTGATGCGAACGATGCCCGTCCCGCCGTCAGCGAACCATTGCGCGACGTGGGACCGGGCATCATCCTTGGCCTCGGGGCCGACGGCATCCTCGAGATCGAAGATCACCGCGCCGGCGCCGGCGGCGGCGGCCTTTGCAAACCGGTCGGGGCGATTGCCCGGCACGAACAGATAGCTGCGCGGTGTGGCCATCAGCATCACGCCCCGAACACCGCTTCGGCCTTCATCGCCAGTTCGCCGTTCGGGCCTCTCGCCCACAGCGAAAGACTGTCGGGTGTTTCACCTTCCGCAGCCTCCAGCGTGAAACTGTCGTCGACGAAAAGCGGCGCCATGCCGCGAAATTCGAACCGCGCCAGACTTCCTTCAGGACGGCAGCGGTGGGCGAAATCCTGGAGCAGCGTGGCCACCAGCGGCCCGTGGACAACGAGGCCCGGATAGCCTTCCTCTTGCGTGGCATAGGGACGGTCGTAATGGATGCGATGGCCGTTATAGGTCAGCGCCGAATAGCGGAACAGCAGGACGGGATCCGGCTTGACCTCCTTGGTCCAGATCGCCCCTTCGGGGGCCGCGGCCGGAACCGGCTTCGGTGTGCCGGCCGCCGGCGGCTCGCGGTAGACGATGTCCTGTTCCTCTTCGATGCAAAGCGTGCCGCCGCTTGAAATCCGGTGGCGGACGGTGACGAAGACCAGCCGGCCAGCGCGGCCGTTCTTCTCAACGACGTTGAGGATTTCGCTTTCCTTCTCGGCGACCGCGCCAACGGCAAGCGGCGCGTGATAGGAGATGCGGCCGCCGGCCCACATGCGTCGGGGTAGACCGGTGTCGGGCAGGAAACCGCCGGTCTTGGGGTGTCCATCGACGCCGAGGCCGGAGCGACGGACGAAGGGGTTGAAGAACAGCCAGTGGAAACCGGCCGGCAGCGGCTGGCCGGCGACCGGCATGTCCGGCAATTCCAACGTCTCGACGAGCGCTGCGACGCGCTCGGCCAGGATCGTCTCGGACTTGGTCTCTCGGCGCCCGATGGCGCTTTCGGGGCCTGTCATTGCGGCTTCAACGGTCAAAATCTCACTCCTCAAACCCATTTTGCTTTTGCGCGCCTCCGGACAAAAATCCCACCCGCGTTGCAGATCAGTAGATGACGCGCTCTTCCACGAGCCGGTCGCGTTCCTTGCGGCCGATGCCCAGAAGCTCGCCATAGACATAGTCCTCGTGCTCGCCGAGGCCCGGCGTGCCGCGCGTCATGCCCGGCGCATCGCTTGCCGAAAACCGTGCCGGAAAGCCCGCCGCCATGCGGTGGCTTCCATCAGTTTCGGTAACCTCCACCACGCTGCCGCGGCCGCGCATGTGGGGATCGGCGGCGATATCGGCAGCGCGCCAGGAAACATGCGCGGCAATGCCCTTTGCCTGAAGGACGCGCGCCGCCGCTTCGGCTTCCACACCCGCCGCCCATGCGGCGACGATCGGGTCAAGTGCCGCGCGTGCCTCGACACGCGCCGCTGCGGTAGCGAAGCGGGAATCACCCGCAAGCTCCGGATGACCGATGATGCCGGCAAAGGCCGCCCATTCGGCATCCGAGGTGACGGCGATGGAGAGCCAGCGGTCCTCCTCGCGCGTGGCATAAAGCCCGTGCGGGGCAAATTGCGGGTCGGCATTGCCCATGCGATGCTGATGCAGGCCGGCAGACGCCGCGGTGATCGCATCACCGACCAGCGATGAGGCAACCTCGCGCGCGGCGATATCGACATGGCAGCCCCCGCCTGTTCGCCTGCGCCGCGTCAGCGCGGCAACGGCGGCAAGCGCCGCGTTCATGCCGACCGAATGATCCATGACATGGCGCATCTCCACCGGCGGCCCGTCCTCGTAGCCCGTCAGATGCCCGAGACCGCCCCACGCGCCGAACAGCGGCGCATAGCCGGCAAAATGGCTGTCCGGCCCGGTCTGCCCGGACGACGAGACGGAAAGCATGACGATATCATTCTTGACCGCCTTCAGCGCTTCATAGCCGAGCCCCAGCCGCTCCATGACGCCAGCGCGGAAGCTTTCGGCCGCGAGATCGGAGCTTGCAACCAGCCGCTTTGCGAGCGCCACGCCCTCGGGATGCTTGAGGTTCAGCCGCACCGACAATTTGTTCGAGGCCACCTGATCGAAGGTCGCCGGGCCCACGCGGCCATAAACCGCATGGGGCTTTCGGAAAATATCGGGGCGCAGCGCGGTCTCGATCTTGATGCATTCGGCGCCGAGCTGCGACAGCATATGGGTACAGAACGGACCCGCGGCATGAACGGTGAAATCGGCGATCCTGATGCCGGCAAGCGGTTTCATGCCGAAGCCCTCCGTTTTTCCGCTGCCGAAGAGACAAGCGCCTGATCGGCGCCCGGCTGGGGTGCGGCCGCCGCAAGCCTGGGCGCCTCCGCTCCGAAACGGAACGGCGCGGTCTGCACCGAGATTGCGCCGACACCCGGCCATTCCTGTTTCTGGAAGATGCCGCGCGCGGTTTCGTGCGCGCCGGAAAGCACCTGTTCGGGCGTGTTGTAACGGGCCATCGGCACGCCGAGCTTCTGCGCCCGCGCCACGATATCCTCGACATCATGGGCGCGCGCGAAGGCGTGGATTTCACGGTTGATCATCTCGCCGCGGGCGCTGCGTTCCACGGCGTCGTTGAAGGCGTCATCGGCAGCCCATTCGGGATGGCCCATCAGTTCGACAAGCCCGCGCCACTGCCGCTCTTCCAGCGTCAGCAGCTCGACATAACCGTCGCGGCATTCGATCACCCCGCCATAGCGGAAGGAGCGCGTCAGCCGGTGCTCGATCGATCCGTCGCCGTAACGCTGAAGCGCGAAGGCGCCGACGGCGAGGTTAGCGTCCTGAACCGAGACGTCGACGAATTGCCCCTCGCCCGACCAGAGCGCGGCAAGGCCGGCGAGTGCTGCGGCGACGCCGCCCTGCATCTCGGCAAAGTGGCCGGCGATCTTGAGCGGCGGTCGATCCGGAAAAAGCGTTGCCGAAAGGCCGTTCGGCAGAAGATAGCCCTCGCCGCCGGCGTGAATGAGATTGATTTCCTCGCCTTTCCAGTCCGCCTTCGGGCCGGACGCGCCGAAGGGCAGGACGGAGAGATGCACGAGGTCCGGATGACGACCGGCAATGCCGGCCTCATCGAGGCCGAGCGCATCGCGTTCGCCAAGCGGCGCGTCGTCGATCAGGATGGCAGCGCCCGCAAGCAGGGCGTCGAACGCGCCCCGGCCTTCCGATGTCGCCAAATCCAGAACCACGCTGCGCTTGTCGGCCGCGAGATAGGCGAAAAGCGCGCTGCTGCCGTTTTCGAAAAGCGGCGCGCGTTGGCGCAAGGGGCAGAGCCCGGGAGGCTCGACCATGATAACCTCCGCCCCCATGGCGGCGAGCAGGCGTCCGGCCCAGGCCCCGGCAACGCCGCTGGCGTGCTCGATAACCCTGATGCCGCTGAGCGGCGTGTCCTGTTGCATGGCGGGACCTCCTCCTCAAGTCCCGGAGCGCTCCCGCTGAGGGGCGCGCCGGCATTGCGATCGCGCTCCGCCGGCCCCTGTCTCCGGGCCCGGCGGAAACGCTTCATTGTCAGCGTACGACGGGGAGCTCGAGATCGAGCGCGGAACCGTCGAAGAACACCCGAAGCTCGGGATCGCGGCTCGGCAGGATCACCGTCGCCACACCCGGCGTGGTGATTTCGCCGCGCTGGTTTTCGCCCCAGATTTCGAGGTCGACCAGCGCATGGCCGTCCTTGACGTATTTGCGCGAGACCTTGCCCTTGCACCAGGTGCTGTCGCCCATGGTGTTGAAGCGGCGCATTTCGGTGCGGACCCGCTTGAGGAAGGCGGCGTCGCCCATCCAGTTGGTCACCAGCGAGGCCATCCAGGAAGACCGCTGCGGGCCGTAATCATAGACGCCGGGCACGCCGACCTCCTTGGCCGTGCTTTCGCGGTGATGGCCGATGCCTGTATATTCGATGCCGCCGCCGGCCTCCGGGTTGCGGAAGAAATGGCCCGGATGCTTCATCGCTGCCTGGAACACCACGCCATGGGTATGGCCGCGGCCGCAGCCGACGAGGAAGCCCATCGTGTCCATCAGCGACAGCGGGCCGCGCACGATCGGGTCGAGGCTTTCGCCTTCCGTGACGTCTTCGAAGTAGCGCACATTGGCGCCGCGGATACGTTCCGGCTCGCGCATGATCGCGTCGTCGAGCGCCTCATATTCGTCGGCCGTATATTCGTGGGTCTTGATGTCCTTGTACTTGCCGGCATCGCGGGCCGCCTTGCGCTCGTGGCGGGTGCAGGTGCCGAGCGCGCGGGCAACGAGTTCGCCGCGCTGGTTGGAATAGCTCGCCTCTACATATTGCAGCACCAGCCGACCGGAGAACTTGCTCTCCTTCTCCTCGACGCCGACGACGCGCTCGATCGCGCTGATGCGGTCGCCGGGACGGATATGGCGGAACAATTCCCAGTCATTGCCGGCGTAAAAGCCGTGCACGCCCGGCAGGCCCCAGCGGGTGCGCCCGACCCAGCCGAAGGCCATGGGGAACATCGGATGGCCGACCTGCCCGCCATAGCGCGAATTGCGGCCATATTCCTGCTCGCGATAGAGCGGGTTCAGATCGCCGATGCCGTTGCACCAGTTGCGCAGCGTATCCGTGGTGGCGTCCTGCAGGTACGGCCCTTCCGGGCGCAGCTGCAGGCCGATCATGTTGCGGGCGGCCGCAACCGCCTCGTCCGTGATCAGTCCTTCGGCCGGCGCGCCGCCGACGGCTTTCTTGGTCTGTTCCTTGGTGTCGCCCATGGTCACGTGTCTCTCTCCTCTCAAGACGCTCCGCCGACGCTCCAGCGCCGCGTTCAAGCTTCGTTTACTGACCGCCAGTTAATGCATTTTATTTTCTTCGGTCAATGCCTTTTCCAAGAATAATGCATTTTTTGGTCGATATCGCCCAAAATAACCCGGGATTAAGCACAATCCGGCCCAGAGAACGGCTAAATCCGCTCAATAAAATGCATTTTATCCTAGCGAAACATCCGAAGCCCTGGTGATCTCGGCGTAGCGTCGCAGACCGGCGAGCGCGAAATCATGCTCTTCAGCGTTGGCCCCGGCGCAGCAGTCTTCCAGCACCACGCAGGCATAGTCGCGGTCATGCCCCTCGCGTACGGCGGCGGAAACCACGCCATTGGTGGAAACGCCGCACAGAATAAGCCGTTTGATGCCCTGGGCGCGCAGCAGCGGCTCCAGCTTTGTGGCGTAGAACGGGCTGACCCGATGCTTGATGATATCCGGATCGCCCTCCTGCGGCGCGAAGTCCGAATAGACTTCCGTACCCCAGCTGCCGAGCTTGAATACCCCGGCATCGCGCGCCTTGGCGAAGACCGGGGAAGTGGGCGGGCACTCGGCATAATTCGGCGAAAAGCCGACGCGGACATAGCCGACCATGACCCCGGCCTCGCGGGCGCGGCGGATGGCAAGCTCGGTATTGGTGTAGATGCCCCGCTCCTGGCATTGCGGAACATAGGTTTTCGCACCCATCCCGTGCGGGTGAACGAGGTCGTTGAGCATGTCCATGACAAGCAGGATACTATCGGCAGGCATTTGGATCTCCTCTCTGCAATGTTTCGGCGAACCGGCCGGAACAGGCAGAAGGATGCCCTAGCCGGTATAGCTGGCCTTGAACTCGTCCCAGCCGGCGCGGATGTGGCTGCGCAATGCCGTCAGCATCGCACCCTCGTCGCGCGACAGGATCGCGCCCAGCATCTCGCGATGCTCCTTCGAGGCGCGATCGATGCGGTTTTCGAGCCTGTTGATCAGGTCGAAGGGGTAACGCGCCCAAAGCGCCCGGACGAAACGCAGCGTCTGCGGCAGGCCGGCGGCGGAATAGAGCACCTCGTGAAAGCGGTAATTGATGGAGCGCACGGCGTCCTTGTCGTCGCGCGCGGCAGCCGCCTCCAGCTGCGCCTGCAGATCGCGCAGCTCGTCCACCTGCTGCGCGGTCAGCCGCTCCATGGCGCGCAGCGCCAATTTCGATTCCAGCGTCACGCGCAGATCGACGATCTCCTCCGTCGCATTGATATCGAAGGGCGCGACCGTCGCGCCGCGATGCGAGGTCCCGAGAATGAAGCCTTCCGCGGCAAGCAGCTTCAGCGCCTCGCGCACCGGCGTGATGCTCATGCCGATGCTTTCGGCGATTTCGGCCTGTTTCAGCTTCGACCCGCGCGGAAACTTGCCCGAAATAATGCCTTCTCTGAGATAATCCGCGACCTGCTCTTCCTTGGTCTGATGCTTCAACGTGCTGACCTTCCATGAAATTTCGCAGGCCACTATACCATCGCCCTTGCGGGATAATGCAATATTTCACGAAGCGCTCCAAGCCTTTGGTGCGGCATCCAGACGAAGAATGTGCTCCTCTCCATCATGTCGAGGATAGATGTCGGCAAGGCGCGGGTCATGCGCCGGCAGAACATGGTCGTCGCTGTCTGCCAGCGCGCGGATCACGTCATGCGAGGCAAGCATGTCGGAGGAATTGAACACCACGGCAAAGGGCACGCCGCGTTCATATTCCTCATAATAATGAAGCGCATCGGAAGCGAGAACCACATAGCCGCGCGCGGTCCGGACCCGCACGATCTCCTGGCCCGCGCAATGACCGCCGACCCAGTGCACCGTCACGCCGTCGGCAATCTCGCTTTCGCGCCCGTGCAGGGTGAGCCGGCCGCCATGCAGCAGGTTGACCAGCCGGTTGATCTCATCCGGCTCATAGGCCCTGCGGAACCACCATTTCTCCATCCACGGGCCGGTGACATATTCCATTTCGGCGGCCTGCATGAAGAAATGCGCCTTTTCGAACGCGTCGAGGAAGCCGAGATGATCGTAATGCGCATGGGTCAGGATGACGGTATCGGCGTCGCGCGCCGAAACGCCCAAGCGCGACAAAGCCTCAACCGGGCTCAGCACATGGGTATGCCCGTGCTTTTCCGCCTTGGCCGGGTCCATGCCGGTATCAACCACGATCGTCCGGTCGTCGCTCACCAGCAGCCAGGAATAGAAATCGAGCGGCAGGCTGGCCGCCGGATCACTTTCGAGGATGAAGTTCTGCCCGCGCGTCCGCGTCGGGTTGATCGCGTGGCGGATGCCGTAGGTCTTCCAGATGGTCTCGCTCATTCCCGCCCCCTCATGCCGCCGATGCGGCGCCGAGATAGGCGTCGATGGCTTCCTGGCGGGCGGCGCTGTCGCTGAGCTCGGCGGCGGTGCGATGACCGACGATCCTTCCGCCGCGCAGGAAATGCAGTTCGTCGCAAATCCGCATCGTCATCGCCAGATTCTGTTCCACCAGCACGATCGCCAGATCGCTCTCGCTGCGAAACGAGCCCAGCCGGTCGAACACCCGTCGGACCAGCATCGGCGCAAGCCCAAGCGATGGCTCGTCAAGCAGCAAAAGCCGCGGCTTCGCCATCAGCCCGCGACCGATCGCCAGCATCTGCTGCTCGCCGCCGGAAAGCCGCCAGGCATGCCGGTCGGCCTTGTTGGCGATTTCGGGAAACAGGTCCAGCACCATTTCCGCGCGCGATTTCCGTTCCCTGCCGCTCAGGTGATAGCCGCCGAGCGTCAGATTTTCACGCACGGTCATGTCGCCAACGATCTCGCGACCCTCCGGCACATAGACGATGCCGCGCTTGACCCGTTCGCGGGCAGAAAGCCCGGAGACGTCCTCGCCCTCAAAGACCTGTCGGCCTTCCGCCGGGATAAGCCCGGCGATCGCCTTCATGATCGAGGTCTTGCCCGCGCCGTTGGCGCCAAGCAGCGCAACGACCGAGCCGGTCGGCACGGAAAACGAAACGCTGTCCACCGCCTGCGCGCTGGCGCCATAGAACACGGAGAGATCCGATATGGTCAGAAGATCAGTCATCGTCGCTCCCCAGATAGATACGGATCACATCCTCGTTTTCACGCACCTCTGCCGGCGCGCCGCAGGTGACGAGCGAACCGAAATTCATGACGTAGATCCGGTCGCAGATCGACATCACGAGGTCCATGTCATGCTCGACCACGACCATGACCAGATCGGGCGAGACCAGACGCTTGAGGCTGCGCATCAGATCGCGCGTTTCCGAGTTGTTGAGCCCGGCCGCCGGCTCGTCCAGCAGCAGCACATCCGGCTTGCCGACGATCGCGCGGGCGATCTCGACGAGGCGCAGCATGCCGGGCGGCAGCTCCGAGGGCAGTTTGCCGGTGACCTGGCCAAGGCCGAGTTCGGTGAGCGCCGCCATCGCGGCCTCGCGCATCGCCGTCATCTCGTTGCGCCCGCGCGCTGTCGGCAGGAAGGCATGGGCCCAGCTGGCGCGATAGTTGCGGGCAACGCCGATCATCACGTTTTCCAGCACGGTGAGATCGGGGCTCAGCGCCACATGCTGGAAGCTGCGCACGATACCCTTGCCGGCGCGCGCCGCCGGCGGCAGGCCGTCAAGGCTCTCGCCGGCATAGGTGATCGCGCCGCCCTGGGGTCGATAGGCGCCGGTCATGCAGTTGAACAGGCTGGTCTTTCCCGCGCCGTTGGGGCCGATCAACCCTGTGATTTCGCCGGCGCGAAACTCCACATCGAGATCCTTGAGAACGGTGATGCCGCCGAAGGACAGCGAGATGCCGTCACCGCGAAGCGCTTTTGCCATCGCATCCATCACTCGTCTCCCTTTCGCTTGGCCGCAATCGCGCGAAGCCGCGGCAGGTAGTGGCCGGCGAGGATCATCGCGAGCAGGGCCACGCCGTAAAACACCGGTATCCACGCACCCGAGGACGACAGCAATTGCGGCACCAGCGTCAGGAACGCACCGCCGAGCAGGGCCCGCCACAGAGTGAGGCCGTAGAAACTGACGACGGAACCGACCAGCAGAAAGATCGCCGACCAGAAAGTGAAGCCGCTGGGGCTGACCGTCGAGCCGGCAAAGCCGAGCATGGCGCCGCAAAGCGCGGCGATGCCGCCGCTGATGCCCATGACCGCCACCCGCGCCCAGACCTGCCGCGTGCCGAAGGCATCGGCGGCAGCCGGATGGGTTTTCGACAGAAGCAGCACAAGACCCTGACGCGAATTGCGCAGCCGCGACACGCCGTAGACGGCAGCCGCAAGCACCAGGAGAGCGACATAATAACGTTGCAGCCCCATCGGGATGCCGGGCACGGCAGGCGTTGCCACATAAAGCCCTTCATAGCCGCCGGTCAGCCCGTCCATATTGTTGATCAGTTCCGGCACGGCAAGCGCCAGCGCCATGGTCGAGACGGCAAGGTAGATGCCCGACAGCTTGCGCGATGGCCAGGCAAAGGCAATGCCGCTGACGACGCCAAGCGCCAGCGCCAGCGGGAGGCTGAACAGCACCGAAAGGCCGTAGCGCGTGTCCAGCACGGCAACGGAATAAGCGCCGACGGCGGCAAAGAAGGTATGGCCGATCGAGACCTCGCCGCCATAGCGCACCAGGACGCTGACCGACAGCACGCCGATGGCGTTGGCGAAGCACAGGCCGAGCGAAAACACCCAGGACCCGCCGAGCAGGAAGGGCAGAACCAGCAGCACCGCGATCAGCGCGAGGTTCAGCATGTCGCTTCTGAGCGCAAGGCGGGCCGGCAGGATACGTTCGTTTTGCAGGCTTGCGGGATGATCAGACACGGCTGCCTCCTACACGGGCCAGAATACCGTTCGGAAAGATGTTCAGCGCCAGAAGGATGACGCCCAACAAGAATGTGCTGGAGAACTCCGGCGAGACATAGAAGGTGAAAAGGTTCATCAAAACGCCGATGAGGATGCCGCCGACCAGCGCGCCCGGCAGGCTGGCGAAGCCACCGATGACGGCCGCGGCAAAGGCCTGCAGCATGAAGGAAGCGACCGTGGTGACGCTCAGAAACGTGGTCGGCACGATCAGAAGCGCGCCGACCACGCCGAGCACCGCCGCGACGATCCACGAAAACAGATGGACGGAGCGCAGATTGAGGCCGCAGACTTCCGCCGCGAACGGATTGACCGAGATCGCCCTAAAGGCCACGCCGAGCTTGGTGAAATCGACCACGAAAAACAAAATCGCGATGGTGATAACGGCAACCGCAAGCACCGTCAGGTCATAGCCGGTAATAAACAGGCCCAGCACCGACATGCCGAAACGCGGCACCGGCAGGTCGAGACTGACGATATCGGCCCCGAAGATGAGAAGCGTCGCGCCCTGCGCGATCAGGCCGATGCCGAGCGTCGCGATGGTGGCGGTGAGATCGCTCTCGAACACCAGCGGCGCAATCACCGCATAGGTGAGGCAGGCAATCGCGATGACCGCCAGAATGGCAAGCAGCACCGCCGCGCCCCAGCTCAGCTGCATCAGCGCGCCGCTTGAAAAACCGTAGATCAGGAAGGCGGCGAAGCCAGCGACATTGCCGTGGCTGAAATTGACCACGCGCGACGATTTGAAGATCATCACCAGCCCGAGCGCGCCGAGCGCATAAAGGCAGCCGGTGATCATGCCCGACCAGAGCAGCGGAAAGAGGTCGCGAAAGATATCGCTCATTCGGCCTCTCCCTTGTCGCTCGCCATGACGCCGCGCTCCACCAGTTCGATCACGCCGGGGAAATAGCGTCCTGACAGGTCGGTCGTGGTCGCGACCTCATAGTAACGCCGCGCCGCGGCGGCTGAGGGCAGCGCCACGCCGGATTGCTGCGCCAGTTCGAAAACGTAGGAAATATCCTTCAGCACATATTCCGGCGAAAACGCCTTGTCTGGAAATTCACGCGGCAGCATCGCCTTCATGCCGTGATTGCGCAGCACGAAGCTGTCGCCCGATCCCTTGGAGACCGCGTCCAGCAACACATCGGCGGCAACGCCCGCCTTTTCGCCGAGCACGATCATCTCGGCGAGCGCCACGGTGTTGGCGAAGACCAGCATGTTGTTGACCAGTTTCAGCACCTGGCCCGCGCCGACATCGCCGCCATGGGTGACGTCGGTCGCGATATAGTCGAGCATCGGCCGGATGCGCTGGTAGACGGCATCGGAAGCGCCGACCATGATCGCAAGCGCGCCCTTTTGCGCGGCCTCGCGGGTGCGGGCGACGGGGGCATCGGCGAAACCGATATTATGCGCGGCAAGGTCGGCCGCCACCTTGCGGGCGGTCGCCACCGGCGTGGTCGACAGGTCGACGACCAGCGAGCACCGGCCCGAGGCCGCTGCGATCTCGCCTGCGACAGCGTCGACCTGCGGCCCACCGGGCAGCGACAGGAAGATCACGTCCGCTTGTTCGGCAAGCGCCTTCACCGAGCCGACACGCTCGGCGCCGGCGTCCTCGACGGCCTTCAGCGCCGCCTCGGACAGGTCGAAGGCGAGAACCTTGCCGTCATGTTTGCGCGCCATATTGGCGCACATGGGCCCGCCCATGACGCCAAGTCCGATAAATCCGATCGTCTCGTTGTTGCTCATCACATCAATCCATCAACATGCCGCCGTTCACGTCGAGAACGGTACCGGTGATCCAGTTGGAGGCGGGCGAGCACAGGAACAGGATGGCCTGGGCGATATCTTCCGGCTGACCGAAACGGCCGAGCGGCACATTGCCGTTGGCGGACGGCGCCGCGCGCTGGGTCACAGTTTCCCACATCGGCGTTTCCACCGGCCCTGGCGCGATGATGCTGGCATAAACGCCCTGCGATGCGCCCGCCTTGGCGACCCATTTCATCAGCCCATGAACCGCCGATTTCGCCGCCACATAGGACGGGCCGGAGGCAACGCCGCCGATCTTGGCGGCAATCGAACCGAGCGCAACCATCTTGCCCATGCCCTGCTCGGCCATGACCGGAAACACCGCCCGCACCGGATTGACGACGCCCATCAGATTGACGTCGAGGATCGCGCGCCATTCCTCATCGGTGCTTTCGCCGAGCGGACGGTGCGAGATCGTGCCGGCGCACAGAACGAGCGCATCGATACGGCCATGGGTCGCGCGGATATCAGCGACCAGCGCATCCGTTTCTTCGCGCGAGGTGACGTCGTAGCGGCGATAGCTGACCGCCGGATGATCGAATTCGGCCTTATCGGCAATATCTGTTGCGATCACCGTCGCGCCCGCTTCGGCAAGCGCCAGCGTCGTGGCGCGGCCGATGCCGCCGGCAGCGCCGGTTACAAATGCGATCTTTCCGTCCATCCGCGCCGGGGCGCTGACTGGTATCAGGGACATCCCTGTGTTCTCCCGTCATTCAACAATGCAATTTCAAAGGAAATGCACGCCGCGACAAAGCGCGGCGCGCGAAAGCCATCACTCAGGCTTGGCGTCGAAGACCACGGCGGGATAGGGCCGGAACGGCTGCACCAGCTCGAAGCTGTCGCCCTTGGCCTGGATGATGCCCTCCTGGCGGGTGCCGCGGTGGTCGCCCGGCTCGAAGGTCACGCCCTTCGCGCCGCCGACATCGGCATCCTTCAGCGTCTCCAGCGCCGCGATCAGGTTTTCGCGGGTCAGTTCGTTGCCGGAGGCCAGAAGCGCCTCGAAGCCCTTGTGGAAGATCGCCGCATTGCTCCAGCCATTGAGGCCGAACACGCCAACCGGATCGTCGGGGTAGTACTTCTCGATGGACTCCCGGTAAGCGGCGATATCCGGCACATCGGAACTGACCGGCAGCAGCCAGGACGAGAAGTAGACGCCATCCAGCAGATCGCCGGCCAGCTTGAAGGTCGACGGATCAGCGGTGAAGAACGGCGCGAACCAGTCAACATCTAGCCCCTGCAGGTCAGCAGCCTTCAGCGCGGCCGCCAGATTGGCGTTGGAGCCGAACAGGATCACCGCATCCGCGCCGGAATTGGCGACGCGGCGGATATGCGGGCTGAAGCTCGTGGTCTTCACGTCGAAGGGAATGGATTCGGCCGGCTCCAGGCCGAGGTCGGCCATATAGGTGTCGAAGCCGCGCTTCGCCGATTTGCCGAGTTCGTCGTTCTCCCAGAGAAGCGCGATCTTTTCATGACCGAGCGTCTTGATCGCATATTCGGCATTGGATGCCGCCGACCAGCCATAATCCGGCAGCAGCGGAAACACGGTCGGCTCGACGAAGAAGGCGCTGGCGCCGCCGATCGGCCCGACCACGGGCAGATCAACCTCCCGCGCATAAGGCAGAACGGCGACATTGGTTGCCGTTCCGATCGGCGCGGACAGGGCAAAGATGCCGTCGTCCTCGACCATCTGCCGGGTAACGGCGACCGAGCGCGCGGGCTCGTAGCCATCGTCCTTGGTGATGTAATTGACGGTCCAGCCGTCAATACCACCATTGTCGTTGAGGTTCTTGTAATAGGCCTCGGCGGCATGGGTCAAAGTGGCATAGAACGGCACCGGCCCCGTGACCGGCGTGAACGCGCCGATCGTGACAACCTTGTTTTCCGCATCAATACCGGGATCGGCGGCGGCCAGCGGCCCCGCGGACAACAGCACTGCGCCAATGGCAGCGGCAGAAGCCGCCCTTCTCAAACTCGAAAACATGCAATCTCCTCCCAGACATGTTTCGTTCCTCTATCGCGACGATAACAGTCCCTATCAGCAGGTCAACAGAAAATGCATCTTATTTTCTTTTTTCATGATTTCTACAGTCAGATATCACTCAGAATCTGACATATCATAACCGATTAGGCGGTTCTTCGACCCTCCAATGAAGGTCGTAGAGACTACTCCGGGATAAAATAATGCATTTTAATCTTGTCAAAAAGCGCCGGACCTGACAGACATTGCGCAATTCCGCGCTTCTGACGCGCGGCGCAACGAGGGAGGATTGCATGGAAAGCGGCGTATTGACGGGCAAGAAGGTTCTGGAACTGGGCAGCATGATCGCAGCCCCCTTCGCCACGCACATTCTTCAGCAGCTGGGCGCAACGGTGATCAAGATCGAACCGCCGGCCGGCGAAACCACCCGCAAGCTGGTGCGCGGCGGTCCGAGCGGCAGCTATCTTGCCTTCAACCGCGGCAAGAAGAGCCTGTGCCTCGACCTTCAGTCGGATCAGGGGCGCGAGGTCTTCAACCGGCTGGTGGCGGATTGCGACATCATCCTTCACAACCTTTCGCCATCCGCGGCCCGCAAGCTCGGCGCGACCTATCAGGATTGCATCAGGCTCAATCCCGACATCATTTTCTGCCACATCAAGGGCTATGGCGAGGGCCCGCTTGCCGAAGAGGTGGCGTCGAACCCGATCGCCGAAGCGGCGACGGGCGTGATGTTTTCCAACCGCGTCGATGGTCGCCCGTCCCGGCTCGGCCCCTCCTATCACGATCAGTTCGCGGGCTGTTATGCCGTGATCGCCGTTCTCTCGGCGCTGCTGTCTGACGACCCCGCCAAGCGCAATATCGAACTCGGCCTTTACGAGACCGGGCTGCACATCGCCGCGCGCGACCTCCTCGGCGTCCAGCTCAAGTCGCAGCTTCTCGGCCGGCCGGAGACCGAACCCTCGGCGGAATTCAGCATTCCCGGCTACGGCGCATACGAGACCCGCGACGGACGATGGGTCTATCTCGTGATGCTGACCGATGACCACTGGCGCAAGTTCTGCGCCGCGGCGGGCATTGCTCCCGATCCCGCGCTTGCCGGCCTGCGCGACCGCAGACGCGAGCGTCCGCGCGTCGAAAAACTGGTGGCCGACGCGGTTGCCGCGCATGATTTCGAGGCGCTGACGGCAAAACTCGCCAGACATGGCGTCGGCTTCACCGAGATCCTGTCCACCGACAGGGTGCTGGATGCACCGCAGGCCATGGCCGGCGACAAGCTCTCGGAATTCGGCTTCGGCGACTATGATTTCACCACGCCCGATTTCCCGCTCCCGTCGCTTCTGCGCACCGAAGGCCGCGCCGACGCCCCACCTCTTCTTGGCGAGGACACGAGCGAGATCCTGAGAAAACTTGGTTACGAAGAAGACACGGTCCAAGCCATGATTGCGGCAGGTGCCGCCCTGGAAGCTAACCGGGAACAGCCCCTCTGGTCCAGGCCGAAGGCCCAGGCCGAAAAAGGCGGATCCGAATAAACGGGTGGCGACGCCGAGCGTAGCTCGTTTTTTTGACTTGCCCCCATCAAAGCCAGACAACGCCAGCGCCGATCGGGCCGACAATCCTCATGGCTCCTCATTCAGCATCATCCATGATGGCAACCCGACGAAGCGACGTCACACCTCGGGGAGGTCTGGCGCCTCTCAAACCGTGAACGAACGCTTCGACCAATGATCGAAGCGCTCTGTATCCGCTAGTCAGAACCGCACCGTCGCGTGATCGTGTTCACGGCGGAGAGAACCGCGACATAGAAGACGGCGACGAGGAAGATGCCGATGATCGCCGAGGAGGCCATGCCGCCGAGGACGCCGATGCCGATCGAGCGCTGGGCGCCCGCCCCGGCCCCGGTCGCAAGCGCCAGCGGCATGACGCCAAGCATGAAGGCGAAGGTGGTCATCAGGATCGGGCGCAGGCGCATCTTGGAGGCGCGCGTTGCCGCCTCGAGAAGCGGAACGCCCTGCTTCACCAGCGATTGGGCGAACTCCACGATCAGGATCGCATTTCGGGCGGCAAGGCCGATCGTCGTCAACAGGCCGACCTTGAAGTAGACATCGTTGGCCTGACCGAGCAGCAGCGAGGCGACAACCGCGCCGAGAATGCCGATCGGCACGGTCATGATCACTGCCAGCGGCACCGTCCAGCTTTCGTAAAGGGCTGCCAGCGCCAGGAACACGACCAGTGCCGAGAGCGCAAACAGCATCGGCGCCTGATTGCCCGACAACCGCTCCTGATAGGAAATGCCGGTCCATGCCGTGCCGAAGCCGCCGGGAAGCTCGGCCACCATTTCCTCCATCGCCAGCATCGCGTCGCCGGAGGAAACGTCAAGTGCGGGGGCGCCGCTCAACTGCATGGCGCGGGTGCCGCCATAGCGGGTGAGATTGGCCGGCTCCTGATCCCAGACCTGCTCGGCAATGGCGCCGAAGGAGACCATTTCGCCGGCCGAATTGCGGGCATGCCAGAGCTCCACATCCTCGGGCTGGCTGCGGGCAAAGCCCTCGCCCTGCACGATCACCGGCCGCAGTTCGGAGCCGAGCGCGAAGTCGTTCACATCGCGGCCCGCGAAGATGACGGAAAGCATGGAATTGACATCCGAGATCGACAGACCGAAGGCGGCTGCCTTCTGCTGGTCGATATCGAGCCGGAGCGAGGTCTTGAACGGATCGTCATTGCCGCGAAGGCTTGTAACCCGGCCATCCTGCGCAACCTCCTCGACAAGCGTATCGGCCGCGGCAGCAAGGGCTGCCTGCCCCTCGCCGGACTGGTCGACAAGATACATTTCGAAGCCGGAAGACGCTCCCATGCCGGGAATGGCCGGCGGCTGCAGGACATAGACCGTACCGGCGCGGCCCTGCGTGTAGAAATAGCCGTTGGTGCGGTTGACCAGTTCGGCAGCGCCAAGCCCCTGCCGGTCCTCGTATTCCTTCAGCTTGATGAACACCATGGCATTGTTCTGGCCCGAGCCGCCAAAGCTGAAACCGAGCACGGAAAAGACGGAATCCACCGTGGCAGCTTCCTGCTCGACCAGATAGCGCTCGACGTCATCCACCAGAGCCTGCGTCTGGGTCGCCGTGGAGCCCTCGGGCGTCTGCACCATAGCCAGCAGAACACCCTGATCCTCCTGCGGCAGGAAGGAGCTTGGCAGTTTTTCGTAGAGCGCCAGAACGGCCCAGCTCAATGCGATAAGCAGCAGCACAAGACGGAAGGGCCGCTTGACAAGCTTCCCGACCACCGCTCCATAGCCGCCCGTTGCGCGGTCAAGCCCGACATTGAACCACCGGGCCGGCGCAAACCGTACTTCCGCGTGCTTGCGGGGTTTGAGCAGCGTGGCGCACATGGCCGGCGTCAGGATCAGCGCGACGCCGAGCGACAGCACCATGGCCGTGACGATCGTGATCGAGAACTGGCGATAGATGATGCCCGTGGCGCCCGCCATGAAGGCCATCGGCAGGAATACCGCGGACAGCACAAGCACGATGCCGACCAGCGCCGAGGTAATTTCACCCATGCTCTGCTCGGTCGCCTCGACGGCGTTCTTGCCGGTCTCCTCCATCACGCGCTCGACATTCTCGACCACCACGATGGCATCGTCCACCAGAAGTCCGATCGCCAGCACCATGGCGAACATCGTCAGCGTGTTGATGGTAAAGCCGGTTGCAGCCATCACGGCGAACGTGCCCAAGAGCACGACCGGAATGGCGACCACCGGAATAAGCGTTGCCCGCCAGCTTTGCAGGAAGACGAGAATGACCAGAAACACCAGAAGAACGGCTTCTCCCAGCGTTGCATAGACCTGCCCGATCGATTTTTCGATGAAGGGCGAGGTATCGTAAGGGTAGACGACCTCCACCCCTTCCGGCAGCGCGGAGGACAGGCCGTCAATGGTCGCGCGCACGGCTGCGGCGGTATCCACCGCATTGGCGCCGGTGGCGAGGTTGACGGCAAAGCCGCTCGACGGCGCACCGTTGAACCGCGCGGACATGCCGTAGCTCTCCTGCCCGATCTCGATCCGCGCCACGTCGCCAAGGAAAACGGTCGAGCCATCGGCATCGACCCTCAGGAGAATGCTTTCGAACTCGTCAACGGACGAAAACTGCGATTGCGACGACAGTGAGAGCGTCAGCCGCTGACCGTCCGGCGCGGGTTGGCTGCCGAGATCGCCAACGGTGACATTGGTGTTCTGTTCGGCCACGGCCGCCGTCACGTCCGCAGGCGTCACCTGGTACTGCATCATCTTCATCGGATCGAGCCAGATGCGCATGGCATAGCCTGAACCGAAGGTGTTGATCGAGCCGACGCCCGGCGTACGCTTGACCGGATCCTCAATGACCTGCGCAAGAATGTCGCCAAGCTCCGGCGTGGAGAAACGGCCATCGCGCGATGTTATGGCGCCGACAAGCAGGATCGACGAGGTGGAGCGCGCGACATTGACGCCGCTGCGCTGCACGGTGTCGGGCAGTTGCGATGAGACGAGCTGAAGCTTGTTCTGCACCTGAACCTGAGCGATATCGGGATCGACGCTGTCATCGAAGGTCAGCGTCACCTGAGCGCTGCCCGGCGATGACGAGGATGTCATGTAGAGCAGGCCTTCCAGCCCCGTCATGGCATCCTCGATCACCGTGGTGACCGAGGCCTCGACGATTTGCGCCGAAGCACCGGTATAGTTGGCGCGGATGCTGACGGTTGTCGGCGAGATCTGCGGGTATTGCTGGATGGGAAGCGACGACAGACCAACAACGCCGGCAAGCATCACGACAATCGCCAGCACCCAGGCGAAGACCGGGCGGTAGATGAAGAAGCGGGCCATTGGGCGTTACTCGCTCTGGGAGGGGGGCTGGGATGAACCGGCGTCGGCGGACTGCTCGCGTATTACGCCGGCAGCGTCGTATTCCACGGCAACCGGCACGACATCCATCCCGACGCGCAGATTCTGGAACCCGTCGACGATCAGTTGGTCGCCGGCCCTGACGCCCTCGACCACGATCCACTGGTTCTGATAGGTTCCGGTCTCGACAAGCTTGCGCTGCGCGGCCTTGCCATCCTCCAGCACCCAGGCCGTCAACTGGCCGGAGCGATCGCGGGTCGCGGCCGACTGGGAAACCAGAATGGCATTCATGGTGCCGATTTCCATGCTGCCGCGTACGAACATGCCAGGCAGCAGCAGATGATCCGGATTGTCGAAGCGAAACCGCCGGTCGACGGCGCCGGTGGACATCGAAACGGTAAAGCCGGGTGACAGCAGCTCGCCCTCGAAATCATAGCTGCGCCCGTTTTCGAGCGTCAGGCTTGCGCTGAGCGTGTCGTGCACATCAAGAAGCCCGGCCTCGATGTCGTCAACAACCCGGAGGATCCGCGTCGATGGTTCGTACATATCGACATCGATGGGGTCGAGCTGGATGACGGTTGCCAGCGCATCCGCCTGCGCTGCGGAGACGAGGTCGCCGATGGAGACGGTTGCAACGCTGGCAACGCCGGCGATCGGGCTTCTCACCGTCGTCCAGCCAAGTTCCGCGCGCGCAACGTCAAGGGCCGCCTCGGCCGCCTTCAGCTGTGCCGTGGCCCGTTCAAGATCCGCCTTCCGGCTTTCCAGCTCCGCCTGCGACAGGCCCTGCCCGACCAGGCGGTCAGCGCGTTCATAGGCCAGACGCGCCTGCGACTGCGCGGCCGTCGCGGCGCTGACATCGGCTTCCGCGCTCGCGAGGGCGGCCTGGTAAGTCGTGTCATCGATCCGGAACATCGGATCGCCGGCTTCCAGCGTCGTGCCTTCCCGGTACAGGATTTCGGTGACCGTACCGCTTACGCGCGGACGTATGCCAACCCGCTGCACGGCAACAGCGCGCCCGGGCAGGGTGACGATACGCGGGACATTCTCGCGCTTCAGTTCGACCACGCCAACCTTTTTCGGTGGCATCTGCTGCTGAGCCGCGGCGGGGGCCGCGGCGACAGCACAGGCTACCAGAATGAGGGCGAGAAAGCTTGAGACCGGATTCGGCATGATGTCCTCGACATTGAACGACTGGTGAAAATGATGTTGATCTGTGAGAAGGAAAAGATCACAGTTGCACACTATGCAAAACATGCACTAAGGGCAATAAAGATAATGTCGACGCCGAGCCAATCAAGCCTGCGTGATCGCCGACGCCTTCAGACCTTGCGGGACATCCAGCTCGCAACGCTCAGGTTGATCAGCAGGCACGGCCTCGATCAGGTCTCCACCGAGATGATCGCGGATGAGGCCGGCATCAGCAGGCGAACCTTCTTCAACTATTACGCCAACAAGGAAGCGGCCGCGCTCGGACCGCCGCTGGAAATGGACAAGGAAAGCGCAGAACGGTTTTCCGCATCGAACGGCCCGCTTGTGGAAGACCTCGCATGGCTTCTAAGCGATCTCATCGGCATCAACGACACCAACAGGGTGCGCATCCGGGCAATCAGCGACGCGGCAGAGCGGCACCCGGCGCTCAGGCGGGCATTTCTCGCCTCGCGGGAGCAGATCACACGGCAGATCGCGGACCTGCTCGAAGCCCGCCTCGGCCCCGACTCGGCTTTTCTGGCGCAGGTTCTGGCCGAACTCTCCGCCCGCATCGAGGCGCACGCCTTCAGTGTCTGGTCGCACGACGAGGCCATGAGCCTGGACGATGTGGTCGACTATGTTGCGACCGAGATGCGCAGGCTTGGCGCTGCACTACGCTCCTGAATTGGGTTGGGCGGATTGTGTTCCCGCCCGCCCTTTCCGGGTTCGGACATTGCCGACGTTCGCGGCGGATCATGCCCGTCCGCAAGCGCCCTTCCGTCTACAGCTATTGACAAATCGCTGCCATCCGGGCCGGACGGTTTGCCACACGCCGCGCCGGTGCGGAACCGAAAACGCCGGAAAAGTCCGTGAAAGCGAAGAAAAACACGCGGTTTTCTGCTCGGACCGTGAGATTTTTAGGCTTTCGTCATTATTGTTCACTTTACTCCTAATTTGTTGACATTTGTAATTTTGTTCCTTACCCATTGACGGGCTGTTTTGTATTTGGGACCGCGATGGCGGGAGGAGCCGGCGCGGTGATCAACAATCAGAAAGGGAGGAAAAAATGACTTTACCGGAAATGAAAGGGCTGCCCGCCGGCAAACGGCGGGCTCTTTGGCTGGCAGGCTCTGCCGCGTTGGCCTTGGCATTGGCGACGGGTTCGCCCCATGCGGAGGAAGCCACAGGGCAAGCGCCGCAACTGAAAGAGATGGTCGATGCCGGCGAACTGCCGCCGGTGGCCGAACGGACGGGCACGCACGCCGAGGTCATCAAGCCGCTCGATGAAATCGGCACCTATGGCGGCGAGTTGCGGATCGGCCTGCGCGGCAGTTCCGACCACAATCACATTCTCCGCGTGGTCGGTCCCCAGGGGCTTGTGCGCTGGGACCCGCAATATACCGAAATCGTTCCGAACGTGGCGGAAAGCTTCGAAGTCGGCGAGGATGCAAAGGTCTTCACCTTTCACCTGCGCGAGGGGATGAAGTGGTCCGACGGCACCCCGTTCACCGCCGACGACGTGCTGTTCAACATGGAGGACCTGGTTCTCAACGACGAATTCGCGCCAACTCCGCTGCGCTATACAACCGACGGCAGCCCGGTCAGCGTAGAAAAGCTTGACGAGCACACGGTGCGCTTCACCTTCACGCAGCCTTACGGCGATTTTCTGGCGGAGCTCGCCAGCCCGCTCGGGCAGCATCCCGTGCTTTACTCCAAGCATTACTGCTCGCAGTTTCACCCGGCTTACAACGACGCCATCGATGAGGCCATCGCCGAAAATGGCGCAACCGACTGGCAGAACCTGTTCCTGCAGAAATGCGGAGACCTGGAAATTCCGGCTCGCTGGGGCAATCCCGACAGGCCGACGCTCGACCCCTGGGTGATCAAGGAGCCCTATGTCGGCGGCGCGACGCGGGTGGTTATGGAGCGCAACCCCTATTTCTGGCAGATCGATACGGACGGCAACCAGCTTCCCTATATCGACCAGCTCGTCGGCTCCATTGATCAGGATGTCGAAAGCCTCATTCTGGCGGTCATCGGCGGACGCATCGATTTCGGTCTCCGCCACATAGATCCTCCGTCCAACAGGCCCGTTCTGGCGGAAAACCGGGAGGCTGGTGACTACCATTTCTTTGAAGCGGCCCCTCCGGGCGGTTCGAACATGGTGGTCAATCTCAACCTGACTCACAAGAATCCAAAATGGCGGGAGCTCTTCCGGCAAAAGGACTTCAGGGTCGCGCTTTCGCTGGGGATGGACCGCCAGGAGATCATCGATACGGTCATGCTCGGCGACGGCGAAGCATGGCAGCAGGGGCCTTTCGAGGACCATCCCTACTTTCACGAGAAACTTGCGACACAATATCTGGAGTATGACCCGGAGCAGGCCAATGCGCTGCTTGACGGCCTCGGTCTCGACCAGCGCGGTCCCGACGGCACCCGTCTCATGAAGGACGGCACCCCTGTCAAGTTTCAGATCGACGTGATCCCGACCTTCGATCCCATGTGGGTCGACGCTTTGCAACTGATGGAACAGCAGTGGCAGGAGATCGGCGTCGATGTCGACGTCAACCCGCTGGAACGCACCTTCTTCTATGAGCGCAGCTCCGTCGCCAACGATCACGATGCCGCCATCTGGAATGCAGAGCAGAGCTGGGTTCCCGGCCAGATTCCTCAGCATATCGTTCCGGTTCACCACGACAGCCGCTGGGGCATTGCCTGGCGTGACTGGTACCAGAGCGGCGGAGAAAAGGGCGAAGAGCCGCCCGAGAGCGTGAAGAAGCGCCTCGAACTTTACGATCAGGCCCGCGCGACCGCCGATCCACAGAAGCGTATCGAACTGATGCAGCAGGTCGGCGACATCGCGGCTGAGGAATTCGAGGTGATCGGCCTCTCCAAGGCTGTCCCGACCTATGGCATCGTCAAGAACGGATTGCGCAACGTGCCTGAGTCCATGCCGAGTTCCTGGTACTACGCAACGCCGTCACCGACACTGCCCCAGACCTGGTTCTGGGCAAAACAGCCGTAAGAATCCTGAACCGAACGGCGGCGGCCGAATGAGGGCGCCGCCGTTTAGCACCCTAGCATGAGAGAGCGCCGAAATGCTTTTTGCATACATCCTGCGCAGGATATTCTGGTCGATACCGTTCCTGTTTGCGGTCTCGCTGATCGCCTTCGCACTGATCACCGCGCCGCCGGGCGACTATCTGACCACCTTCGCGGCAACGCTGGCGGCATCGGGCGATGTCGTCGATCAGGCGCGGCTCGACGCGCTGCGTGAGCGCTATGGCTTCGACCAGCCATTCCTTGTCCAGTACTGGCACTGGATCTCGGGCGTCCTTCACGGCGACTTCGGCATTTCCTTCGAGTGGCAGCAACCCGTCTCCACGCTGATCTGGGAACGCATGGCGCTTTCGGTGACGCTGGCGCTGTCGACGCTCGCTTTCACCTGGGCGCTGGCCTTGCCGATCGGCATCTATTCCGCCGTCCGAAAATATTCGATCGGCGATTATGTCTTTTCAACGATCGGCTTCATCGGCCTTGCAACGCCGAACTTCCTGTTCGCGCTGGTGCTCATGTATGTCGCGGTCGTCCATTTCGGGGCCGATGTCTCGGGCCTGTTTTCCGATCAGTATCAAGACGCCCCATGGAGCTGGGGCAAGCTCATCGACCTCGCCAAGCACATCTGGATCCCCGTTATCATTCTGGGCACCAGTGCCACGGCAAGTCTTGTCCGCGTCATGCGCGCCAATCTGCTGGATGAGCTTCACCGCCCCTATGTCACGACCGCGCGCGCAAAGGGCCTGTCGGAGTGGCAGTTGATCCTGAAATATCCGGTGCGCATCGCAATCAACCCCTTTGTGTCGACCATTGGCTGGGCCTTTCCGCAGTTGATTTCCGGCGCGGTCATCACCGCCTTCGTGCTCTCGCTGCCAACCGCCGGCCCGCTGATGCTGCAGGCGCTCCTGGCGCAGGACATGTACCTCGCCGGCGCCTTCATCCTTCTTCTTTGCTGCCTGTCGATCGTGGGAATGCTCGTCTCCGACATCCTTCTCGCGCTCATCGACCCGCGCATTCGCTACCGGTGACCCCATGACAGACGAAGCATCTCTCGACCCCCGCTCCATCGTCACCGCCAAGGAGGACCAGGCGTCCCAATGGCGTCTGATCTGGCTCACCTTCCGGCGTCACAAGCTGGCCATGACGGGCCTCGTGATCGTCAGCCTGTTCTATCTGATCGCGATCTTTGCGGAATTCCTGGCGCCGTTTGCGCCGAACCAGACATCGTCCGCCAACATCTTCCACCCGCCACAGGCGCTGCACTTCATTGATGCGAGCGAGGATGGCGGCTGGCGCATCCGCCCCTATGTCACAGGCATGGATTTCAAGCGTGACCCGTTCACGCTGCAGACGACCTATACGGCCAATCCGGACAAGAAGATCTATATCAACATCTTCGGCAAGGGCGAAGCCTACGAGCTCTGGGGCCTCATTCCCATGGAGCGCCATCTGATCGCCCCGGCAGACAGCGCAGAACGCTTCTACCTTCTGGGCGCGGACCGGCTTGGCCGCGACATGCTGAGCCGCATCATCTACGGCACCCGTATCTCCATGTCGATCGGGCTTATCGGCGTCGGACTGAGCCTCTTTCTCGGTCTGCTGCTCGGCGGTATATCCGGCTATTTCGGCGGACGGATCGACATGCTGATCCAGCGCGTCGTCGAGCTTATCCTGGCACTGCCGACCATACCGATCTGGCTGGGCTTAAGCGCGGCCTTGCCGCAAAGCTGGTCACCCTTGACCCGCTATTTCGCGATCACGGTAATCCTTTCATTGGTCGCCTGGACGGAACTGGCACGCGTGGTGCGCGGGCGCTTTCTGGCGCTCCGAACCGAGGATTTCGTCACCGCCGCCCGGCTTGACGGCGGCAGTCAGGGGCGCATCATCTTCCGGCACATGATGCCCTCCATGGTCAGCCACATCATCGCCTCGGTGACGCTGGCAATCCCGGTCATGATCATTGCCGAAACCTCCCTCTCCTTCCTCGGGCTGGGGCTGATGCCGCCGACGATTTCCTGGGGCGTTCTCCTGAAGGAAGCGCAGAATGTCCGCTCGATCGCGCAGGCCCCGTGGCTGTTCGCGCCGGGCGGTGCGGTCTGCCTTGCCGTTCTGGCGCTCAACTTCCTCGGTGACGGTCTGCGCGATGCCGCCGATCCGTATTCCCAGGTCACGCATTGAAGCGAGTTTGCACATGACCCAGTCGAACGAAGAGATCGTTCTCGAGATCAAGAACCTGACGACGGAGTTTCCCGGCCGCGAGCAGAATTTTCGCGCCGTGGACGATGTCTCGATCGAACTCCATGCCGGCAAGACGCTTTGCGTCGTCGGCGAAAGCGGCTCCGGCAAGAGCGTGATGTCGCGGTCGATCCTGCAGATCGTGGACAAGCCCGGCCGGATCGCCGGTGGACAGATCCTGCTCCACCGACACCGCACGGCCAAGGGCAGCGGGGAGGAAGAGGTAATCGACCTTGTCCAGCTGGATCCCAAATCGCAGGCGATCCGCAACATCCGCGGCCGCGACATCGCGATGATCTTTCAGGAGCCGATGAGTTCGCTCTCGCCGGTTCACCGGATTGGCGACCAGATCGGCGAGGCCATCCGCCTGCACGAGAATGTCAGCAAGAAGGAAGCGCGCGAACGCACGCTCGAACTGCTGCGCAAGGTCGAAATTCCGCGTCCCGAAACCGCCATCGACGCTTACCCCTTCGAATATTCAGGCGGCATGCGGCAGCGGGCGATGATCGCCATGGCGCTCGCCTGCAATCCGTCGGTGCTGATCGCCGACGAGCCGACCACGGCGCTGGACGTGACCATCCAGGCCGAAATCCTGGCGCTGATCCGCTCGCTGCAGAAATCCAGCAACATGGCCGTGCTGTTCATCACGCATGACATGGGCGTGGTGGCGGAAATCGCCGACGAGATCGCGGTGATGCGCTTCGGCAAGGTGGTCGAGCGCGGCGATGTGCACGCGATCTTCGAAAACCCTCAGCACGACTATACCAAGCGCTTGCTGTCGGCGGTGCGCGAACTCGACAATCCCTCGCAGCGCCGCCTTGCCATGCGCGAAAGTCGCCCGGTGGGAGCGCCGTGCCTGGTTTCGGACGGTATCCGCAAGGAATTCTACTACAATCACGGCTTTCTGGGGCGCAAGCGCGGCAGCATTGTTGGCGTCGATACCGCCAGTCTCGAGCTGCGCACCGGCGAAAATCTCGGCATTGTCGGCGAGAGCGGCTCGGGCAAGACCACGCTGGGGCGCTGCCTGCAGCGCGTTTACAATGTCACCGATGGTCGCGTGCTTTACACCAATGCCGAGGGCAGGACGACCGATCTGGCGCCGCTCGGGGACAACCAGCTCAAGCCCTATTGGCGCGATATTCGCACCGTGTTCCAGGACCCCTTCGCCTCGCTCAACCCGCGCATGACGGTCGGGCAGATCATCGCCGAGCCGCTGGTGGTCGAAGGCAAGCTGACAACCGCGCAGATACGCGACCGGGTGATGGAACTGCTCAAACTTGTAGGCCTGCCGACGCTTGCCTATTCGCGCTTTCCGCATGCCTTTTCGGGCGGCCAGCGTCAGCGCATCTCCATTGCCCGCGCGATTGCGCCCAATCCGCGGATCATCATCGCGGATGAGGCGACATCGGCGCTCGATGTCAGCCTGCGCACGCAGATTCTCGACCTGCTGCTCGATCTTCAGGACAAGCTGCATCTCAGCTACATCCTGATCAGCCACGACATTGCCGTCATCCGCTATTTCTGTGATCGTCTCGCCGTCATGTACAAGGGGCGGATCGTCGAGACCGGCGACACGGAAGAGGTCTGCACCAATCCGCAACACGATTACACCAAGGCTCTTCTATCTGCCGTGCCGTCCGCCGATCCGCGCCGACGCGGCATGGCGCAGCGCTTTCGCTATCAGGAAGCAAACTGAGGACGTTTCATGAAAATCACCGATATCAAAACCTATCTGATGCAGGTTGGCGCCCGGCCCGGCCTGAGCGGCGCCGAGGGCTCGTTTCGCGGATCGCGCAACTGGCTGTTCGTCAGGATAGAGACGGATGAAGGCATCAGCGGCGTCGGCGAGTGCTCGGGCTGGCCGCGCGTCATCGAGCGCGCCGTCCTTGATTATCGTTCCATCCTGATCGGCGAAGATCCCCGCGACATCGACCGGCTGTGGCAACGCCTGTTCGTGGGCTCGATGGGGCACGGCATGGTTGGAACCGTGGGCGGGGGCGCGCTAACCGGTATTGAAATGGCGCTATGGGACATCAAGGGCAAGGCACTCGGCCAGCCTGTCTGGAACCTTCTCGGCGGACGGTTCCGCGATCGCATTCAGGTCTATGGCCACGCCAAGAAACCGGAACGCGCCCGCGAATTGCTGGAGCGCGGCTACAAGGCCGTGAAGGTTGGCTTCACCGGCGCTGTCGACCTCGACCTCGTCGGAGCGATCCGCGATACGATCGGACCCGATATTGATCTGATGGTCGATGCCCATGGGCCGTCCTGGATGACCACGCGCGACGCGATCCTTGTGGGCCGCGAACTCGAGCAGCACGACCTTCTGTTCTACGAGGACCCGATCGCGCCGGAAAATCTCGACGCGCTGGAACGGGTGCGCGATCAGGTGGCGATACCGCTGGCCGCCGGCGAGCGGGTCAGCACGATCTACGGCATCCGCCCTTACGTCCAGCGCCAGCTCGTCGATGTGATCCAGCCCGACACCGGACGCGCCGGCGGCATTACACAGATGCGCAAGATGGCGGCGATGGCCGAGGCGAACTACATCACCATGGCCCCGCATTCCGGCTCGCTCGGACCCGTCGCGGAATTCGCCGCGCTGCACGTCATGGCCACGATCCCGAACGCGCTGATGCTCGAGCGTGTCGAGTTCGACTGGCAGGGCCGCTATGAGGTTGTCGATCCGGTGCTGAAGGTCGAGGACGGCCATCTGCCCGTGCCGGACGCGCCGGGGCTCGGCGTGGAACTGGTCGAGGAGGAGATCGCCAGATATCCGAGCGAGCGCAACGTCTCGGACATGCCCCAGAATGATGGCGCCTACGAGCCGGGCACGGTCGATGAATGTGTCTACTTCCAGACGCGTCTGCGCCGCGGTTCGCGCCTCCGGCTGAAAAGAACCGGCGACAAATAGCCGTTCCAGAATCGCCAGCAAATACGGCCGGGGAATGCTCCCCGGCCTTATTCGCCCTTGACCCATGCTTTCCGCTCGGAATGGCCGGTAAAAGCGCGGCAGGCTCTTCAGCTAAAAAAACGACATCCTCTTTCCCGACCCTCTTTTTCAGCGCCCTCGTGGGAAAGCCGCCTCGGCTCCGCTAGAGCATTTCCGGTAAAAACGGAATCACCAGAAATGCTCTATCTATTTGTTTTGGCGCATTTTCGCGGACGTCAGGTGATTCCACCTGACTGCGAAATGCTCTAGCGAATACGTATGGGGCCCTGGTAGTCGGCGGCAACAAACCTCCCGCCCTGATAGAACGCCTCGACCTCGCTTTCATCGCTTTCGGCAAAAGCTTCGGGTGCGGCGCGTTCGACAATCATGTCAACGGGAGCGTAGCCAAGCTTTTCTGCCGCGGAATTGTCCCACCAGCTTCCGCCGCCCTTCGAAACGCCGAATACGGTCGTGACATCGACGTCTTCGTGGGTCAGACCGATGAGAACCAGTTGCCGCAGGTCCGCCGCGCTGACCCAAATTTCCAGAGCACGCGGCGTCTTTGGACGATCGGCCGAATTGCCGATGCGGATAATGAAACTCCTGAGTCCGTATTTGTCGTAATAGAGTCCTGCCAGAAGTTCGCTCCAGCATTT
Source organism: Martelella mediterranea DSM 17316 (assembly GCF_002043005.1). NCBI lineage: Bacteria > Pseudomonadati > Pseudomonadota > Alphaproteobacteria > Hyphomicrobiales > Aurantimonadaceae > Martelella > Martelella mediterranea. The sequence goes on from NZ_CP020330.1 coordinate 608,610, forward strand.
TGACAGACCGTAAAGCCCGTCCGGCCGCATCGGACTTTCCGGCGAAACCCGGGTGGTGCGGGGATAAAACCCGACGGCATGATTACTGGATCCGAGCACGATCCGGCCGATGCCGGCGACCCGCGCGGCCTCGTAAACAGTGGAAGTTCCGCGCACATTGATTTCCAGAATATCGTCAAGCGACGCTTCCCTGGGGATACCGGCGAGGTGAACAAGCCCGTCCAAACCGGCAAAAGCCGTCTCGAGCGAGGCCTGGTCCAGCATATCGACGGCGCGGAATTCCTCGTTTTCAGCGAGTTCGGACGGGGCGTTCAGGTCCAGGACGCGGATCGACCTCACTCTTTTCGACAGCTCGCGCCGCAGAGCCGTCCCGACACGCCCGGACCCGCCCACAATTCCGATATTCATCCGATCAACTTCCGGCATGAGGCCTGTCTCCGCTTGTTTCAATTGATTGTTTTTATAAGGATATTGCGGTTATTGTCAATATTTGTAAAAATAGGATGCAGATCGGACAGTACCTGTCACGAGGCCAGCTCAGAAAGATCGATCGTGCATGGATAAAGAAAACAGAATGCCCGCCGAACAGCAGTTAACGATCTCTCGTGGCGGCTTGACGATTGAAGTCTCCGAATATGGCGCCCGGCTGACCAGGTGCCTCGTGCCAGGGAGTGACGGCAGCATTGCCGATGTCGCGCCCGGCATGGACAGTGCGGAAGATTATGCGGCACGCGGCGGCACCATGGGCGCGGTTCTGGGTCGCTATGGCAATATCATCAGCGACGCCAAGGTCGAAATCGGCGGAAAGACATACGCCCTGTCAGCCAACAGGCCACCGCACAGCATGCATGGCGGGGCCGGCAATTTCGGAACCCGGTTCTGGAGCGGCGACAAGATCGACGCCGGTACGATCCGCCTGTCGCTGGAAAGCCCCGACGGCGACCAGGGATGGCCCGGCCGCGTGCGCGCGGCAGTCGAATACAAGCTGAGCGAAAACCGCGAACTGACGATCGAAATGACGGCGCACTCAGACCGTGACACCTATCTCAACATGCTTTTCCACGGCTACTGGAACCTTCGCGGCCATGGCTCGGGTTCCGTGCGGTGCCACCGTCTCAAGATTGCCGCCGATCACTATCTCCCCAAACGGGCGGATGGAGCGCCCGATGGGCGGATGATGTCTGTCACAGACACGCCGTTTAATTTCACGCAGGCACGGGAGATCGGCGAGGGCATAGACCGGCTTGGACGCGGTTACGCCCACAATCTCTGCCTTGACCGGAAAGCGCCGGAAGCGCTGGGGGAAGTTGTCAGACTGGCCGATCCCTCAAGCGGACGCGCGCTGGCGCTTTCAACCGATCAACCCGGCGTCCAGCTTTTTACCGCCAATCTATGGTCGGGGCTGAAAGGCAAGGGCGGCGCGATCTACAACGCCCATGACGCGGTGGCGCTGGAAACCCAGCTTTATCCCAACACCCCGAACACGCCGTCCTTCAAGCCGCAGCTCATTCGGGCCGGAGAGACCTACATACACCGCATGGTCATCGCGTTCCACGCGCTCGATCCGGCAAATATCGATGATTTTCTGAATGCGCCGTTTTGAGACGCAGCCCGCCTCTGGGCCGTTGCCTCAGATGCCCTCGAACATGCGCTTTCTGGCATTGACGATATGGTTCTTCATGGCGTCAAAGGCGTCATCTTCCTTTTGCGCCTTGATCGCCTTCACGATTATCTCATGTTCCTGCTGGACGGCGCGGAGATGCGGCTCGGACCGGCGCATGCTCAGGCTCCTGGTGACATTCATACCGGCGATGACGTGTGAACGCAGCGAAGCCTCGATGGAACTGTGATAGTGATTTTTTGTCGCGATCGCGATGGCATTGTGCAGCTCGAAATCTTCCTCGGCCCCGAGCCGTCCTTCGGCAACGCACTTGTCCAGCACGGCCATCGCCTCATCGATGCGCGCGAGATCCTCGTTATCGCGCCGAAGCGCTGCCAGCGCCGCCGTTGCGGGCTCAAGACCCGCCCGGAACTCGAAGCAGCGCTGAACATCGGCGAGCGACCCCACCGGCACCAGTTGCAGCACCTCGACATCGGGCCGCCGCTGAACATAGGAACCAGACCCCTGACGGGAGACGATCAGCCCGTCATCGCGCAAGCGCTGCAAGGCCTCTCGAACAACAGGACGCGAGGCCTCGAATCGCTCCGACAGATCCATTTCGGAGGGAAGGCGACTCTTGACCGGAAACACATTGCTGGCGATCAGTTCAACGATCTTCTCGTAGACGACGCCGCTCATGCGACCGTTTATATGCGTTTCCGACTGTTCTTCATCCAAGGTCGCTGCCATGCCTTCTTTCCGGTTTAGCGTCCGTTTTTCTGCCGCCAGTCGCCGAAAGCCTTCTGCGCTTCTTCATCGGGCGGATAGATACCAAAAATTGACGAACCTTCCACAACTTTCTCATATACGAAGTCCTCGAAAGCGGTCTGCTCGAACGCCTCGTTTGCGACTTCCTGCGCAATATGCTGGGGAATAACTACCACACCTTCCTGATCGCCGACAATGATGTCACCGGGGAAGACGGGAACATCGCCGCAGCCAATCGGTACATTTATGTCAGTTGCGTGATGGCGGATCAGATTGGTCGGGGCGGAGGGCGTCCGGTGGTAGGACGGAAAGGGCAGCTTGGCGATGTCGGGCGTATCGCGGAAGCCGCCATCGGTGACGATGCCGGCAACACCGCGCTTGTAAAGCCGGGTGACGAGAATACCGCCGGCCGAGGCGGCCGAAGGATCCTTGCGGCTGTCGATGACCATCACCGCGCCGGCGGGGCATTCCTCTATGGCCTTGCGCTGCGGATGTTCGCGGTCCTCGAACACCTTGATGTCATCGAGATCTTCGCGCGCAGGGATATAGCGCAGCGTATAAGCTGGCCCGACCATGCGCGGGGCGTCAGGGTTGATCAGGCCCGACCCACAGATGAAGGTGTTACGGAAACCGCGCTTGAACAGCACTGTCGTCAGCGTGGCTGTCGAGATCGACATCAGCTTCACGCGCATATCTTCATTCATCACAGGCATCGAAAACTCCTCCGTGCATTTTCCTCGATGGGCATTCCGGGACAGTCTCGTACGTGCCCGCAGCGCATGATCGACCTCTAGTTTGATTTGACGTAAATTGTCAATAGTTGTAATGGGTATTGAACCTTATACGTTCGCTCCATCAATGAAAGGAAACGCGGCATGAGGCCTCTTCCCCATCCGGAACAGGTTTATCTCAAATTTCCTTTTTTCAGTACTTTAAGGCGTCTTTTCATATGATTCAGGGCGATTTCATATCGTGAGATATGGCAACAACATGGCACGGAAATGAGCCTATCACTACCGCGATGCGACCAGTGACATGAATTCAAAATTGACAAATTTTATAATGATGATCACCGTTTTCGCTGTGATGAACAAGGGAGAGTAGCATGCAGTTGGCATTCATTGGTCTCGGCACCATGGGACGCCCCATGGTCGAACACATTCTGGCGGCCGACATCCAGACGCGGTGCAGCCGCATCAAGCCCGTGTCCGAATACCTTCTCGAACGCGGCGCGGTCGCCGCATCGTCTCCGGCAGAAGCGGCGAGGGACGCCGATATCGTCATTTTAATGTTGCCCGACACCCCGGATGTCGAAGCGGTTCTGTTCGGCCCTGACGGCGTTGCCGAAACGCTGACGGAAGGCAGTCTCGTCATCGACATGAGCTCGATTTCGCCAGTTGCCACCAAAGAATTCGCGCGCCGTATCAAGGACATGGGCGCAGGCTATCTCGATGCCCCGGTCTCGGGCGGCGATGTCGGCGCGCGGGCGGCATCGCTCTCGATCATGGCCGGCGGCAGCGAGGCTGATTTCGAACGCGCTCTGCCGGTGCTGAAACTGATGGGCAAGAACATCACCCGGGTCGGCGATGTCGGCGCCGGACAGGTCTGCAAGGTTGCCAACCAGGTTATTGTCGGACTCACGATCGAAGCCGTCTCCGAGGCGTTCCTGCTGGCCGAGCGCGCGGGCGCGGACGTGGCGAAAGTGCGGGATGCGCTGATGGGCGGCTTTGCCCAGTCGCGCATTCTCGAGGTTCACGGCCAACGGATGATCGACGGCGCGTTCGAACCCGGATTTGCGATGCGCCTGCACCGCAAGGATCTCAACATCGCCCATGACGTCGCCCGTTCGCTCGATTTTTCGCTTCCCAATACGGCCTCGACAATCCAGCTCATGAATGCCGGCCTGTCGCAGGGCCTGGCCGACAAGGATCATTCGGCCCTCCTGTCGGTGCTCCGCAACATCTCCCCGGGTGGTAACGCCGCCTCCTGAGGTGGCCGCCCAAACCACTGGCTCACCATCCGCGCCGGACAAAAGCCGCCAAAGGCTTCGTCCGGCGCAGGCGCGACATATGCTATAGCCCTTACAACCGCAACAATGGATAACGAGGACCCCGAAATGCAGACAATCACGACACTGGACATCACGGATGCGCGCAAGCTGATTGAAGGCGCGCGCAACCATGCCGACAAGATCGGCGTGCCGATGTGCATCGCGGTCACCGACAATGCCGGCAATCTGATCGCCTTCGAGCGAATGGAAGGCGGCAAGGTGACGAGCACGACGATTGCCATCGACAAGGCGTATACGGCCGCCGCCGCCCGCAAGGCGACACATGAATATGGCGAGGCCAGCCAGCCCGGCAAACCGGCCTACGGGATAAACTCCGCCATTGGCGGCAGGCTGATGGTGGTGGCCGGCGGACTGCCGGTGACGGCGGACGGCATGGTGGTCGGCGCCATCGGCATCAGCTCCGGCACGCCAACCCAGGATCTGGAAGTAGCACGCGCGGCTCTCGCGCATTTTTCAGCCTGAAAAACGACCAGCCTCGCCAGCAAGCTTCAAAAAAGGGATCATTCAATGACGTCTGCACTGAGAGGAAAACACCTCATCGCCGGTGAATGGGTCGGCAGCGAAACACGGTTCTCGTCCGAACCTTCCACCGGCCCGGCCCGTGAATTTTCCGCCGGGACGCCCGAGCTGGTCGACCGCGCGGCAAAGGCTGCCGAGGAGGCCTTCTGGTCCTACGGTTACACAGGCCGGGCAAAACGCGCGGCATTCCTCCGCGCCATCGCCGACGAAATCGAGACCCGCGCCGACACCATAACCGAAATCGGAACGGAGGAAACCGGGTTGCCTGCGGCACGTCTCAACGGCGAACGGGGCCGCACCACCGGCCAGTTGCGCCTGTTCGCGGACCATATAGAAAAAGGCGACTACCTCGATCGACGCCACGACGAGGCCATGCCGGAGCGCAAACCGGCGCCGCGCCCAGACCTGCAGATGGTGCAGCGACCCATCGGTCCGGTCGCCGTGTTCGGCGCTTCCAACTTTCCCCTCGCATTCTCCACAGCCGGCGGCGACACCGCCGCCGCCCTTGCCGCCGGCTGCCCGGTCGTGGTCAAGGGCCACTCCGCCCATCCCGGCACCAGCGAGATCGTCGCCGACGCCATCGATGCGGCACGCCGCCGGTGCGATCTCGCGCCGGGCGTGTTCTCGCTCATCCAGGGCGGCAACCGGGATGTGGGAACGGCGCTGGTCCAGCACCCCTGCATTCAGGCCGTAGGCTTCACCGGATCGCTCAGGGGCGGTCGCGCGCTGTTCGATCTGTGCGCCTCACGGCCGGAGCCGATCCCGTTTTTCGGCGAGCTTGGCTCGGTCAACCCGATGTTTCTGCTGCCGGCGGCCGTAGCGGCACGCGGGTCCGATATAGGCAAGGGCTGGGCGGCATCGCTCGCCATGGGCGCCGGACAATTCTGCACCAATCCGGGCATCGCCTTCGTGATCGACGGCAAGGGGGCCGATGATTTCATCGCGGCCGCCGGAGAAGCGCTGGCGCAAACGCCGCCGCAGACGATGCTGACCGACGGCATTGCCTCGGCCTATCGCGAAGGGCGCGAGCGCGTGAGGAAAGGCAGCGGCGTACGCGAACTCCTCGAGACATCCTGTTCCGGGCGCAGCGCGACGCCCTATCTTTACGAAACCGACGCGGAGAGCTGGTTCGAAAACCATGCGCTTGCCGAAGAGGTCTTCGGACCCCTCGGACTTGTCGTCCGCCTGCAATCGGAAGATCAGATGCGGCGGATCGCGACGTCGCTCAAGGGACAGCTGACCTGCACCATCCACATGGACGGAGCGGATTCCGGGCTCGCACGCTCCCTGATGCCCGTTCTGGAGCGCAAGGCCGGGCGGGTGCTTGCCAACGGCTTTCCGACCGGCGTGGAGGTGGTCGATTCCATGGTGCATGGCGGCCCTTATCCGGCCTCCACCAATTTCGGCCACACATCGGTCGGCACGCTGTCGATCCGGCGCTTCCTGAGGCCGGTCTGCTATCAGGATGTCCCCGAAGATTTGTTGCCGGCCGATCTGGCCGGCCGGGACTGACATCGCCCGGAGATGACGTTTGGCCGCCGCCGCCCTTTCCGGGGGGCGGCGGCCATATGCGTGTCTCTCGGTTGCCTCGGCGGATTAGGTCTCGTCGTCAGTCTGCACCGTCGCACTATAGGCCGCCATGGCCGCCATGTTGACGATGTCGGCATCGCGCGCGCCGAGCGAGACGATCTGCACCGGCTTGTCGAGCCCCACCAGAAGCGGACCGATGACCGTCGAGCCGCCCAGTTCCTGCAGCATCTTGGTTGCGATCGAGGCGGAGTGGAAGGCCGGCATGACGAGCACATTGGCCGGACCCGAAAGCCGGCAGAACGGATATTGCCGCATGCGTTCGGCGTTTAGCGCCACATCGGCCGCCATCTCGCCGTCATACTCGAAATCGACGCCGCGCTCGTCGAGAATACGCACAGCATCGCGCACCTGGCTCGCGCGCTCGCCGCGCGGGTGGCCGAAGGTTGAGTAGGCAAGCATGGCGATGCGCGGCTCGTAACCCATATGGCGGGCCATGGAGGCGGCCTCCTCGGCGATATCTGCAAGCTCGGCGGCGTTCGGGGTGTCGTGAACGGCCGTATCGGCCACCAGCACGGTGCGGCCATGGCAAAGCGCCAGCGAAAGGCCGATCACGCGGTGCCCGGGACGGGCGTCGATCACGCGCCGCACATCGGAGAGCGCGGTGGAATAGTTGCGCGTCACCCCGGTCACCATGCCGTCGGCATCGCCGAGCGCCACCATGGTGGCGGCGAAGTGGTTGCGGTCATTGTTGATAAGCCGCTGGCAATCGCGGAACAGAAAGCCGTCGCGCTGCAGCCTCTTGTAGAGATGCGCGGTATAATCGGCGTTGCGGTGGGAAAGCGAGGCGTTGATCAACTCGATGCCGGGGCGCTCGATATCGGCGCCGGCCTGTTGGGCAGCCTTGCGCACCAGATCCTCGCGACCAAGCAGGATGGCGGTGCCAAGCTTCTGGTTCACGAAGGAGATCGCGGCGCGGATCATCTGCTCCTCTTCACCCTCGGTAAAGACAATGCGCTTCGGCTGGCGGCGAACCCGCTCATAGACGCGCTGCATGGTCGAGGCGATCGGATCGCGCCGGGCCGACAGCACGCGCTCATAGTCCTCGAAATCGGTGATTTCGCGCCGCGCAACGCCCGATTCCATCGCCGCCCGCGCGACGGCCACCGGGATGGCGGAGATCAGGCGCGGATCGAAGGGAACCGGGATGATGTAACCGGGCCCGAATTTCGGCCGGTTGCCGGCATAGGCTGCGGCGACATCGTCAGGCACATCCTCACGCGCGAGTGCGGCAAGCGCCCGTGCGGCGGCCACCTTCATCGCCTCGTTGATTTCGGTTGCGCGCACATCGAGCGCGCCCCTGAAGATGTAAGGAAAGCCCAGAACATTGTTGACCTGGTTGGGATAATCCGACCGGCCCGTCGCCATGATCGCATCCGAGCGAATGGCGGCGACATCCTCCGGCGCAATTTCCGGATCGGGATTGGCCATTGCGAAAATGACCGGATTCGGCGCCATGGTGGCGACCATGTCCTGCGTCAGCGCGCCTTTGACGGAAAGGCCGAGGAAAACATCGGCACCGTCGACGGCGTCTGCCAGCGAGCGTCGGTCGGTACTGACGGCATGGGCCGATTTCCACTGGTTCATGCCGTCATTGCGCCCCTCATGGACAACGCCCTTGCTGTCGCAGAGGATGATGTTGTCATGAGGCGTTCCCATGGCCTTCAGCAGCTCGATACAGGCAATCGCGGCCGCCCCCGCGCCGTTGCACACGATCCTGGTCGACGCGAGGTCGCGGCCGGTCAGGTGCAGCGCGTTGATCAGTCCCGCCGCGGCGATGATGGCCGTGCCGTGCTGGTCGTCGTGGAAAACCGGAATGTCCATCGCCTCGCGCAGGCGCTGTTCGATGATGAAGCAATCCGGCGCCTTGATATCCTCAAGATTGATGCCGCCGAAGGAGGGGCCGAGCAACCTGACACAGTTGACGAAGACATCGATATCGGTGGTGTCGACCTCAAGATCGATGGAATCGATGTCGGCAAAACACTTGAACAGCGCCGCCTTGCCTTCCATCACCGGCTTGGAGGCAAGCGCGCCGAGATTGCCAAGACCCAGGATCGCGGTCCCGTTGGAAATGACGGCGACCATGTTGCCCCGCGTGGTGTAGTCGAAGGCGCGATCCGGATCTTCCGCGATTGCCCGGACCGGCACGGCCACGCCCGGCGAATAGGCAAGCGAAAGATCGCGCTGGGTCGCCATCGGCTTCGAGGGCGTGATTTCCAGCTTGCCCGGACGCCCGCGCGCATGAAAATCGAGCGCCTCCTGCTCGGCCGGGCGCGGCCGGGCGTGTTTTTCCTGACGATCATCGTCGCTGCTTTTCTGTCGCATGATGGGCCCCTCCGTCCTGGCTGCAAAAGAATGGCAGGCAGGGTTAGGCGCGGCCGGTCGGGATGTCAATAAACGTAAGGCGGCATAAGTCTTTCTACGCGCGGGAGCAGAGACCTGGCGGGGAACGGGGCCCACGGCCTGCCATCACCGCGGAGCGAAGCGCCCAGATGTCTAAATCTTCTCAGGTTTCAGACGGCTGGCCCTTCCCTGTCAGCCCCTGCCGCCGCGTTCCGGGCCACGCTTGCGAGGACTGCGCACGCCGCAATAATGGCGGAACCCGGAACCATGTAGAGGCATGTTGTTTAAATTGGTAAATAATTGTAGTTTGATTCTCAACCATGGCAGGCGTCCGATGCCTGTCGGGAGGAATAGCCTGCGCCATGCGTGCAGGCAAAGAGGAGACCGGCTCAAAGTGATCGACACACCACCCGAGGTCCGCATCGAAGAGGTGCTTTTCACGCTCGCGCTGCCGGAAGACGCGCGCCGCGAGGTCGAGGCGGTTCTGGCCCCGACAAGGATCATCTTTGCAACCCCCGATGACGATGCGACGATCAGAAAAGCACTCGAAACCGTCGATGTCGCCGTCGTGCAATCCGACATAGACGAGCGGTTTCTTGCCGGCCCGAAGCTGAAATGGGTCCATTGCGGCCATTCCGGGCTGACGAAATCCGCCATGCCGGGTGTGTTCGAAAAGGGGATCGTGGTCACCGGGTCGGCGGGCCGTTCGGCCGAAGCGCTTGCCCAGCATGCCTTCTACTTCGCGCTCGCGCTGACATTCGACGCCAGACGGCTGATCGAATGTCAGGCGGCGCATATCTGGCGGGGCATCCCCGGCTATGACGAAAGACTTGGTCTTGCCGGAAAGACGCTCGGCATTGTCGGGCTAGGCCATACCGGTGCGGCAATGGCGGCGCTCGGCAAGGCGTTCCAGATGAATGTCATCGCCTATACCCGCAGCGCGCGCGCCGACACGCCGCCGAATGTCGACAGGCTCATCTGCGCCGATGCCGGCGGCAGCCTCGACACGCTGATCGAGGACGCGGACGTGATCATGCTTGCCACGCAGCTCAATGACGAAACCCATCATCTGTTTTCCGCCCGCGAGTTCGCGCTGATGCGCCCTTCTGCGTTCATCATCAACATGGCGCGCGGACCGGTGATCGACGAGGAGGCGCTGACTGCGGCGTTGCGCTCCGGGGCGATCGCGGGCGCGGGGCTTGACGTGTTCGACCGGGAGCCCCTGCCCCCGGATGCGCCGATCTGGGATGCGCCCAACGTGCTGATCACCCCGCACATGACCCCTGCCCTGCCGGACAGGGCACGGCGGGTCATCGAAATCCTGCTGGAAAACATCCGGCGCTACCGGGCGGGCGAGCCGATGCTGAACCAGCTTACCAGCCGCGATGTCTATTCGAAACGTGTCTGAGCGGGCGGCTTTGCCGTAAATATGTTTTGGGCCCGGCGCCATGTTGGCGCTGCGCAAAAAAGTGTGAGACTGAAAATGACGACAATATCGGCGGATGTGTTCTCGATGACGCCGTGCCGGGTGGGCGAAAGCCCCGTCTGGGACGATGCCCGCAAACGCCTGCTCTGGGTCGATATTCCCAAAGGGCGCATTCATGCCAAGGGCGAGGATGGGGGCGCGGAGACATTCTGGGACTTGCCGGAGCCGGTCGGATCGTTCGGCCTGACGGATGACGACCGGCTGGTGGTTGCCATGGCCTCCGGCGTTTATCTCTTCGCGCCCGATACGGGAAAGCTCGACTGCCTTGTCGAACCCGAACCCGGAGAATATGCGCGCCCTGCCAAAAACCGCCTCAATGACGGCAAGGTTGGGCCGGATGGCGCATTCTGGGTGGGCAGTATGCACCGGGACAAGCCGACGGCGGCGCTCTGGCGCGTCACCGCGGAGGGAAGAGCCGAACGCAAGATCCGGGACCTCAGCACCTCCAACGGACTGGCGTTCTCCGCGGACGGAAGGATGCTGTTTCACTCCGACTCCAGGCAGCGCTGGATCGACCGCTGGCGGCTGGACCCGCAAACGGGCGCAATCAGCGAACGCACCCGCATCGCCGATCTTGAGGAAGAGGATGGCAGGCCGGACGGGGCGGCAACGGATCAGGAAGGCCGCTACTGGAGCGCCGGCGTTTCCGCCGGTCGTCTCAACTGCTTCAGCCCCGAGGGCGAACTTCTCAAGTCCATCCCGGTCCCACCTGATGCTCCGACAATGCCCTGTTTCGGCGGCAGCGACATGAAGACGCTCTTCTTCACCAGCCTGCGGCGGCCCGAAAGCCAAAACCCCAATTGCGGCCTGGTCTTCAGCCTTCGCGTCGATGTGCCCGGCGTTCCCGTTCATCGGTTCAGGACCTGAGATCGACGGCCGCAATTCTTCAAACAGCCGCCTGGACAATTCAAGGACATAGCATGCCCCATAGAGAAAGCGAGGCCGCCCGAGAGGCCGGTGCCGAGCCGGTGAAGCCTGTCAGCGCGCAGACCGTGGTGATAACAGGCGGCGCCGGAAAGATCGGCCGCGCCAGCCGCAAGCATCTTGCCGGAATGCTTAAAGCAATCCGCGTCGTCGATATCGTCGAGCCGGACGACCTTGCGGAAAACGAAAGCTGGCATCGGGTCGATATCTGCGATCCGGAAGCGGTTCGGCAGGCTCTGGACGGGGCCGATAGCGTCGTCCATCTCGCCGGCTATCCCAATGAGCGGTCGATCGACGAGATATTCCGCGTCAACGTGATGGGCACCCACAACATCTACGAAGCGGCGCGGCAGACCGGCGTCAATCGCATCGTCTTCGGTTCGTCCAACCACACCGTTGGCTTTTATCCACGCTCCGCCAGGATCTCCCCGCAGGACGCCATGCGACCAGACACCTTCTACGGCCTTGGCAAATGCTGGAGCGAGCTTCAGGCCGGCCTCTATTTCGAGCGCTATGGCATCCAGACCCTCAGCATCCGGATCGGCAACGCCACTGCCGGCATTTTCGACGAGCGCTCGCGGGTGACCTGGCTTGGATATCGCGATTTCGCGGAACTCGTCCGCATCGGTCTCGAACACCCCGATATCGATTGCACGACGGTGTTCGGAGTCTCGAAGAGCGATCAGACATGGTGGGACAATTCAAATGCGCAGGCCCTGGGCTATTGCCCGCAGCAGGATGCGGAGACAGACGCTGCACCGGGGCCAAGCCGACTGGCGGTAACCGCATTTCCGGAGATCAACGACTACTTCCAGGGCGGACGTTACTGCGTGATCGACCATGACGGCCAGGTTCGCCGACGTCGCTGGCCCTGAACCACAACGCCGTCAGCGCGTGGCGGCCGGCTGGCGCTGAGCGCTCAGCTTCTCGGCGATCATCGCGTCGATGCTGTCTTCAACCAGCGACATCGGCACAGGCCCGAGCCCCATGATGCGGTCGTGAAATGCGCGGATGTCGAAATCCGACTTGAGCGCGTTTTCGGCTCTGGCACGCGCCCGCTCGATCGCCATCATGCAAAGATAATAGCCGAGCGCCTGACCCGGCCAGCTGATATAGCGGCGCAATTCCGCCTCCATGGCGCGCGGGTGCAGGCCGGTATTGTCGATCAGATAATCCAGCGCCCGCTCGTAGGACCAGCCCTTCGCATGGATGCCGACATCGACGACCATGCGCACGGCGCGCAGCGCCAGAGAACTCCACATGCCGAAAAGCTCATAGGGCGTCTCATAGACGCCCATCTCGATGCCGAGCGTCTTTTCGCAGTAGAGCGCCCAGGCATTGCCATAGGCAATGCTGTAGGTCTTGGCGCGAAAGTCCGGCCGGTCGGGATTTTCCGCCGCCAGCGCGGTCTGGAAGCAATGTCCGGGAACGGCCTCGTGAAGGGTGAGATCGGGCAGAAGATAGAGCGGCCGTGACGGCAAGTCGTAGGTGTTGAGCAGAAACAGGCCGGGCGCGCCCGTGCCGGCCGGAAAATTCGGCGCGATATCATCCGGAACCGGCTCGATCGCGTAACGGCCCCGGGGAAGGACCCCGAAAAACAGGTGCAGCTTGCCCTCGATCCGCCGCGCGATCCAGGACGCCCGCATCAGCAATTCCTCAGGCGTTCGGGCGTAGAATTCCGGCGCGGTTTCCAGATGCTTGACGAAGGCGGCAATATCGCCGGAAAAGCCCGTTTCGCGCATCGCCTCGGTCATCTTCGACTGGCACAGCTCGACTTCCGCCAGACCAGCCTCGAAGACGGCCTCCGGCGTCGTCTCGAGCGTCGTGAACTCGCGCAGCCTGCTCTCGTAATAGGCGCGCCCGCCGGGAAGATCGCATGCGGCGATCACGTCCGTCGCCGCCGGCAGATAGGTCGACCTCATGAAGGCAAGAAGCGCTTCATGGGCCGGCAGAACGGCCTCGCGAATGGTATCGAGCGCGGCCTCACGCAGCGCTTCCCGGGTCGCGGCCGGCATCTGCGGCGGCAGCGCCTTGAAGGGCTTGTAGTAATCGGTTTCGGCGGGCGACTGGCGCACGAAGGATTCCAGCGATTTCAGGCATTGCGGCACGATCCGCGCCGGCTGGGAGAAGCCGCGCGCGAGACCGTCTTTCATGACCTCCATCATTTCCTCGAAATAACGCGGCACATCGGCCATCATCGCAAGCGCCGTGCGGTATTTGTCCTCGCTGTCGAAACGCTCCTCCCGAATGACCGCCGCGACATCGCCCCAGAAGGTGGTGAAGGCGTTGAACGGACGCTCATATTCGCGGAAATGCTGCTGCGCCACGAATGTCTCGACCTGCTGTCGGAGAACGAACCGGTCTTCCCGTGCCACCTCGGAAAGCTGCGCCTCATCCAGCGCGTCCAGCTCTTCAAGAATACCCTGCCAGAAGGCCAGCTTCTCGCGCTGGACCTCGGCGCAGACGCGGGGCAATTCCGGCCGCAGCGGCACATAGGCGCCGAGTTCGCGTACGAAATGACGCCGTCGGAACTGCCATTCCCTGCGGGCGATCTCCGACAGGAGACGATCGTGAGCCGGGATGACTTTTCCCATGGAAGCTGTTCCTTCAGTTGAGATGATGACAACGGGAGCTGGCTGTCGCGCGCAACCGGTGTTCCGGCGCACGGATGATAAGCTCTGTATTACAGAAAATAACAACAATAAACACCGCGACTCTTGACACGGCGTTCGTCGCGGCAACTTATCCGGCGTTTGGCTGGATGGCAGCTCGCCGGTAGACGCTTCCATCAGCAAGCAGCCGACCCTCCAGAACGTACGCTAAATCAGCCATTTCTCAAGGGGATCGTCGATTTTCGCCGAATTCAAAAAAAATCGCCGTAGAGGCGGCCATGTGGTCAGGCGATAGAAAATCAACGCTGCCGAGGTAAAAATAAGTGAAGACTTCTGAGTAACAATTAATTACAATTTCATGGTCAATGCTTTAGATGTGCTCCCTGCGGCCGCGGTACAGATCTGTCCGCGCGAGGCGGACGAAGACGAGTCCCATCTGCGGAAACCGGAGCGGGCCGGCAGTCGCGGGCGGAGCTGGCGCAGCGACTGGAAAGAATGACAAGAAAGGGAAATCATGGGGACGTTATCAAGATCATATCTGCCTGCTCTTCGGCGCGGCAGGCTGTTGCATATCGCTCTGGCGACAACGGCGCTTTCATTCCCGGCCGGCGCCCTCCAGGCGCAGATGAGCTATTCGCAGGCGCCGGAACTGGCCGAACGCGTGGAAGCAGGCGAACTGCCGCCCGTGGAAGAACGGGTCGGAGAAGACCCTCTCGTCATCGAACCGATTGACAGCATAGGAACCTATGGCGGCGAATTGCGTTTCGGCCTTCGCGGCAGTTCCGACCAGAATCACATCCTGCGCATGGTCGGCCATCAGGGACTGGTGCGCTGGGACCCGACCTACACCGAGATCATCCCGAATCTGGCCAGCAGCTACGAGGTCAGCAATGGCGGCCGGGATTTCACCTTTGACCTGCGCCGCGGCGTGCGCTGGTCGGATGGCGAGCCCTTCACCGTCGAAGACGTCGCGTTCAATGTCGAGGATCTGATGCTGAACGAGGCGTTCGCGCCGGTCCAGACCCGCTACACGCTCAACGGAGACCCCGTGGCATTCGAGGTGGTGGACGAGGATACGGTTCGCTTCAGCTTCGATGAGCCGAACGGCGACTTTCTGGCCGTACTCGCTGCGCCAACCGGACAGCATCCCGTGCTCTATTCAAAGCATTACTGCTCGCAGTTTCACCCGGACTACAATGAAAATGTCGATCAGCTCATAGAGGAAGCCGGCGCGCCCGACTGGCAGACACTCTTCCTGCAGAACTGCGGTGACACCGAAGTCGCGACCCGCTGGGCCAACCCGGACCGTCCCACACTTGATACCTGGGTCATCAAGGAGCCCTATACGGGCGGCGCGACGCGCGTGGTTCTGGAGCGGAACCCGTATTTCTGGCAGGTCGATACCGAGGGTAACCAGCTTCCCTATATCGACAGGCTCACCGCCTCGGTCTCGCAGGATGTCGAAAGCCTGATTCTCGCGGCGATCGCCGGCAAGATCGACTTCGGGCTACGTCATCTCGACACCCCGGCGAACCGGCCGGTGCTGGCCCAGAACCGGGAACAGGGCGATTATCGGATGTTCGCCGCCATCGTCAGCGGTTTCAACCAGATGATGATCGACCTCAACCTGACCAGCAAGGATCCGGAACTGCGCGAAGTCTTCAACGAGAAGGATTTCCGGATCGCCCTTTCGCTCGGCATCAATCGTCAGCAGATCATCGATACGGTGCTGCTCGGCGAGGGCGATCCCTGGCAGCAGGGACCGTTCGAGCCGGAGAACCCCTATTACAACGAGAAACTCGCCACGCAGTACATCGAGTATGACCCGGAACGCGCCAATGCCCTGCTTGACGGGCTTGGCCTCGAGCGCGGCCCCGACGGTATCCGGCTACTGCCAAGCGGCAAGCCGCTGGCCTTCCAGATCGATGCCATCCCGACCTACCGCGCCGACTGGGTCGATATGCTCGAACTGGTTCGTCAGCAATGGGCCGAAATCGGCGTAGACATGTCCGTCAACCCGGTGGAGCGCACCTATTTCTATGAACGCACCTCCAACAGCAACGAACATGACGCTGCGGTCTGGGTCGGCGGCGCAGCCTGGATCCCCGGCAGCGATCCGCACCAGATCATTCCCGTCAATCACGATGCCCGCTGGGCAATCGGCTGGCGCGACTGGTATCTGAGCGATGGTGCGGAAGGCATGGAGCCGCCGGAAAGCGTGAAGGAGCGTTTCCGCCTTTATGACGAAGCGCGCGGCGCAACCGATCCCGAAGAGCGGCTGGCGATCGCCAGAGAGGCGGCGGATATCGCGGCCGAGGAATTCGAGGTCTTCGGCATCGCCAAGGCCATGCCGACCTACGGCATCGTCAAGAACGACCTCGGAAACGTCCCCGAAGAGATGCTGAACTGGTGGGACCTTGCCACGCCGACGCAGGCAAACCCCCAGACCTGGTACTGGAAGGACTGAAAACGCTGAAGGCGGGCTTTGAACAGCCCGCCTTCCCATGACAGGCGTGCCGTCATCTCCATGATGGCGCGGCCAGTTCCGGCCCCTCCCCAACGCATAACGACACAGGATCTCCAATGCCGAAAGAAACGCCGGGACGCGTTCGGCGGTTGCGCGCAGCGATGGCCCGCGAGGGCTTCGATGCGATTGTCGCCTTCAAGCCGCAGAACAGTTTCTACATGAGCGGGTTCAACCCGATCATCTACAGCCATCCGGTGGTGGCCATCCTCACGCCAGAGGGATCGGACGCCCTGCTCGTGCACGCCCTGCGCGACGATCATGCCCGCGAAGCCAGCTTTATCGCCGACATCCGGCTTTATGGCGCTTGGTCGACCAAGAAGACCATGGGGCCGAGCTGGCGCGCAGCGCTAAAGACCATCCTTGCCGAACGCGGCATCGAAAAGGGCCGGATCGGCCTCGATCTCGACTTCATCTCCGTTGCCCGCTTCCGCGAGATCGAGGCGGAGCTTGCAGGCGCGGAGTTTGCCGATGCATCCGATGCCATCATGCAATGCCGCTCGGTGAAGGACGAAGACGAGATCGAAAACGCCCGCGCCGCCGGCGAAATCGCCGATATCGGCATGGACGCGGCCATTCTGGCGCTCAGAAAGGGCGGAAACGAGCGCGAAATCTCACTCGCCTCCATGGCCGCGATGAGCCACTGCTGGGCGGACCGATACCCGGACAAGGAGGTCGCCGATTTCGGCAATCTCGAACACGGCATCCAGAACGGCATGTTCGCCTGGGTGCTTTCGGGAGACCGCATGTTTTTAAACTGCGACAACCCGACCACCAAGACGCCGCAAAAGGGCGAGACCGCGGCGATCCTGCTATGGAGCGTGCTCGACGGCATCCATACGGAGAACGAACGGACCGTGATGATCGGCGACGTCTCGCAGGAGAAGCGCCGGGCGCTGGAAGCCATCCTCGAAATCCGTTCGGAAGTCTTCGACATGATCCGGCCGGGCACACTCTATTCCGACCTTTTCAACGCCGCCAAGACCGGCCTCGAAACGCGCGGCTATGGCAGCTATATTCCAGGTCGTATCGGCCATTCCATGGGGCTTGGCGCGCATGAATGGCCGTCCATCGACGCGGCGACCAACATACCGCTTGCCCCCGGCATGATACTGGCCATCGAGCCGAATATCCGAATTCCCGGCGAAGTCGCCACCCAGATCTCCGACACGGTGCTGGTCACGGATGAGGGATGCGAGTTCCTGACGAAGTCCGAAGGCGGTCTTCTGCAAGCCTGACGATGCGCGTCAAGTGCGGAAACCTAGGCAATATGTGTCAACTGGATGGCTTCGGTTTGACGAGCGACGCATGACATCCCGGTCTGCCGGCTTCGGCGGATTGGGAGTGTTGTAGGTGGCGATGAAATATGAATGGGGCTGGCGAAGCCTAGCCGATGGGAAGCGGGCGCTGCTCCTCGATCGCCTCCATCGCGAAATAGGAGGTGACGGTATCGAGCTCGATATCCTTGATCAGCCGCTTGTAGACCTCATCATAACCGGACATGTCGCGGACGACGATTTTCAGCAGGTAGTCGTAATCTCCGCCGATGCGGAAAAAATCTATGACTTCCGGGATGTTGGAGACATGACGGCGGAACTTGTCCAGCCATTCGGAGGAATGATGGCGCGTTTTGACCATGGAGAAGACGACCAGGCCGAAGCCCAGCTTGGAGCGGTCGATGACCACGGTGTGGTTGCGGATGATTCCGGATTCCTCAAGCGCCTTGAGCCGGCGCCAGCAGGCATTCTGCGACAATCCCACCCTGTCGGCGACGGCGCGCTGCGACTGCGAGGAATCATGCTGAAGTTCGCGCAGGATCCGGAGATCCAGTCTGTCCCATTTTTCGCTCATATTGATATCGTATGACACAATCTTTACAAATATCAACAAAAAATGCGTAATATTTTTGCGCGTAAATTCGTTAGTTTATTGATTAGACCATTTCTGAGACGGGAGAAAAAGCATGTCTCCAATCGAGACATTCATACAGTCACTGGGAGGCGCCGACGCCCGCGCGCGCATTCAGGCCTCCCTGATCGGCGACAACGCGGCAATTGACGGCCCCTTCGGCAGAAAGACGCTGATCTATGCGGATTACGTCGCCTCCGGGCGCGCGCTCGCCCTTGTCGAGGATTTTATTCGCGATCAGGTGCTGCCCTATTATGCGAACACCCACACCCAGGCATCGTTCTGCGGCTCCTACATGACCCGGCTGCGCGAGGCGGCGCGAGGCGAGATCGCGCGCATTGTCGGCGCGGATGATGAGACTAGCGTGATCTTTTCCGGCTCTGGCTCGACCGCCGGGATCAACCGTCTGGCAAAGCTTCTGGACATTGCCGAAAGCGTTGCCGCCGGCAAGCGCGCGGTCGTCCTGATCGGGCCTTACGAGCATCATTCCAACATCCTGCCCTGGCGGGAAAGCGGCGCCGAAATCATCGAGATCGCCGAAGGCCCCGACGGCGGCCCCGATCTCGGGCAGCTTGAAGCCGCACTTTCGGCTTCGCAACCGGCGGATATCCTGGTCGGCGCCTTCTGTGCCGCCTCGAACGTGACCGGCATTCTGACCGATGTGGACACCGTTACCCGTCTGCTGCGCCGCCATGGCGCGATATCGATCTGGGATTACGGCGCGGCCGCGCCTTATGTGGCGATGGACATGAAGCCCGGCACGGATGCGGAGAAAGACGCGATCGTTTTCTCGCCGCACAAATTTCCCGGCGGACCGGGCGCATCCGGCGTCCTCATCATGAAGAACGCGATTGCCCGGCGCGCGACGCCCAGCATTCCCGGCGGCGGAACGGTTTCCTTCGTATCGCCGTGGGGGCATGTCTATTCCGGTCGGCTTTCGACGCGGGAGGAAGGCGGCACGCCCAACGTCATCGGCGATATCCGCACGGCGCTCGCCATGCTGGTCAAGGAGGCGCTCGGCCAGGATTGGCTGGACCAGCGCCATCAGGAACTGCGGAAAATGGCGCTCGATGTCTGGACGCATAACGAGCGGCTCGAACTTCTGGGCATCGCAAGCGCGCCCTCGCTGCCGATCTTTTCGTTCCGTATCCGCGATGGTGAAGGCGGCTATGTCCATCATCAGCTGTTCACGCGGCTGCTCAGCGATGTCTACGGCATTCAGGCGCGCGGCGGCTGCGCCTGTGCCGGCCCTTATGCCCACCGGTTGCTCGACATCGATGAAGCGAAATCATCGGCGATCATGGAGGCAATCGCTCTTGGCGACGAACTCGAAAAGCCCGGCTGGGTTCGCCTCAACCTTTCCGCGCTGCTCGACGATGCCAAGGCCGAGGCCATCGTCAGGGCGGTGGATGAACTGGCCGGAACGGCGACGGAACTGGCCCGAACCTACCACGGCAACGCCGAGACCGCCCAGTTCAAATATCGGGAGCCGGCCGCGGCGGCGTTTCCATAAACTGCTGCTCCGGCGAGAGGGCCGGCACGCAACCAGCAATATTCAACACTTCGTTCAGGAACTCACCACATGTCAAATGATCACTCTCCCGCAGATGGCAGCGGACTGGAAGCGCTGGAAGCCCGCGTGAAAGAAGATCTCCGCTTCCTGTGCTATCCGGGCAAGACCTGGATCCCGCAGCGCCCCGGCGTCACCGATGTGGTGATCGTCGGCGGCGGCATGTGCGGCATGCTGGCCTGGTTCGCGCTTCGGGGCGCCGGGATCACCAATGTCCGCGTCGTGGATCGAAGCCCGGAGGGACTTGAGGGCCCCTGGCTGAACTATGCGCGCATGGAAACGCTCCGCTCTCCCAAGGAACTGCCGGGCCCCGCCTTCGGTCACGGCCCCCTCACCTTCCAGGCATGGTATCGCGCGCAGTTCGGCGCGGAGAAATGGGAACGGCTCGACAAGATCCCGCGGCCGATGTGGATGGACTATCTCCGCTGGTACCGGAAGGTGCTTGAGGTTCCGGTCGAGAACGGTATTTCGCTTGACCGCGTCGAGCCGGAAGGCGATCTGCTGAGACTGCATCTTTCGGGCAAGGAGAACGGCTCCATCCTGGTCCGCAAGCTGATCTTCGCCACCGGCCGCGACGGCACTGGCGAACCCAATATACCTGGCTTTGTTGCAGGCCTTTCGCGCCAGCGCTGGGCCCATAGCGCCGACGAGATCGACTTTGAAGCCCTCAAGGGCAAGAAGGTTGCGGTCATCGGGGCCGGCGCCTCGGCCGTGGACAATGCCGCCGAAGCGCTGGAACACGGCGCGGCCGAGGTGCGCCACTTCGTTCGCCGGGCGAAGATGCCGACGATCAACAAGATGACCGGCGTCGGCAGCCCCGGCTTTACCGCCGGCTTCGCGGCGCTGCCGGACGCCTGGCGCTGGCGCTTCCTGCAATACGCATTCTCCTGCCAGACCCCGCCGCCGCACGGCTCGACGCTCCGCGTCAGCCGCCACCCCAATGCGTTCTTCCATTTTGGCAAGGCGGTCGACACCATCGGGGAAAGCGATGACGGGCTGACGATCCGGTTCGCCGATCGTTCGTCCTATGACGCGGATTTCGTCATTCTCGGCACGGGCTTTACCGTTGATCCGCTGGCGCGCGCGGAGTTCGGAACCGATGCCGACAAGATCCTGCTGTGGAGGGATGTCTACCAGCCGCCGGCAGATGAACAATCCATCGACCTCGGGGCCTTCCCCTATCTCAACTCCGATTTCACCTTCCGCGAAAAGTCGGCGGGCAGCGCGCCCTGGATCGGCAATATCTACTGCTTCAATTACGGCGCAACAGCGAGCCTCGGCAAGGTCAGCGGCGATATTCCGGGCATATCCGATGGCGCGGCCTGGCTGACGAAGGCGCTTGCTGCCACCCTTTACGGGGAGGACGTCGACCATCACTGGCAGTGTATACAGGATTACTGCACCCCCGAGCTCGACGGCAGCGAATGGACGCCGAGCGAACTGGCGGCGGTGCATGAGGAAGGATGAGATGACGATGAAACAGAGTACGACGGCATTGTCGTTCATCGATGCGCCGGCCGGAACCGGGCTTGCCGATGCGATTGCCCGCCGCAGCAGCATTTTCGACATGACCCAGGCCGCAGAAGAAGCGGTGCTGCGTCCGGCCGAAAACGGCGCCTGGTCCTATGAACTGCGCGCAGCTCTGGCAGCGCGGATTGCCTTCCTCAATGGCGAAACCGCGCTGGGCGCGCACTACCGGGCGGATGCCGGTTCCCTGGCTTCGCTTGCCGATCTCGCCAATGACGGCGCCGCCACGGACTACGCTGCCGTGATCGCCTTCATGGACATGGCCGCCGCCCGGACGAAAAGCGCCGCGACGGAAGACATCGCGACGCTGAAGGATGCCGGCGTCGGCGATGCCGATATCGTTCGCCTGGCCGAGCTCAACGCCTTCATATCCTATCAGGTTCGCGTCATTGCCGGACTGCGGCTGTTGAAGGGGGACAACGCATGAGCGCTATCGTCAAGAAATTCACCCGCACCATTCCCGACTGGCAGCCGCGCGTGGTGCCTGTCGATATCGAGACGGCGACCGAGGCCCAGCGCGAAGCGCTGCAGATCACGCCGTCGAATGCCGGGATTTCCCCCTATGTGCTGACGCTGGCCCATGACGTTGAGACGCTGAAGGTCCGCTCGCCGCTTTTCAACGCCATCATGTATGGCAAGGATGGCCTCAGCCGGGCGGAGCGCGAGCTTGGCGCGATCAGCGCTTCCGTGGTGAACGGATGCATCTATTGCGCCGCTGTGCATGCCACGCGCCATGCCCAGCTGGAAAAGTCGACCGAGGTGACCGATCAGCTTCTCATGGCCGGCCCCGATGCTGAACTGTCGCCGCGCAACCGGGCGATCTTCGATTTCGCCGCCGCTCTCTCCGCCTGCCCCCCGAAGGCCGATGCGGCTCAGCTTGACGCCTTGCGCGCGGCGGGGCTTTCCGAGATCGAGATCGTCGATCTCGTGCTTTCGGCCGCCCTCTTCGGCTGGGCGAACCGCCTGATGCATGTTCTGGGCGATCCCGTGCGGCGGCAGGCATGAAAAAGCCCACCGGCACGCCCGAAATCGTCTTTCTGGAACAGGAAACCATGGGGCCGTCCGTGGACCTGTTCCGCCCTTCCCTGCCGCACCGCTGGACATCCTACGACAAAACCGCGCCGGAGGCGCTTGTCGACCGTTTGGCCGGCGCCGAAATCGCTGTCGTCAACAAGGCCCGGATCGGCGCGGACGCGCTGCAAAGCCTGCCGGACCTGAAATTCATCGCCGTTGCGGCAACCGGCTATGACAATATCGACATCCACGCCTGCCGGGCACGCGGCATCACCGTTTCGAATGTCCGCGACTATGCGATCGACACCGTGCCCGAACACGTCTTCGCGCTGATCCTCGCGCTGTCGAAGAACCTCACCGGCTACCGCCAGGGCGTGATTGCCGGAAAATGGCAGGAGTCCGGCCAGTTCTGCTATTTCTCGCACGATATCAGGGCGCTCAGGGACGCGAGACTGGCAATCTTCGGCGGCGGCGCAATCGGCAAGGCCGTCGGACGCATCGGCGCAAGCTTCGGCATGGATGTGGTGTTTGCCGGGCGCAAGGGCGAAACGGCAGAGCTGGAAAAGCCCTATATTCCCTTCGACGAGGCGATCGAGACGGCCGATGTGCTGAGCATGCACGCGCCACTTAACAGCAAGACGCACGACCTGATCGCAAAGCCGGAATTCGCGCGGATGAAGCGGCCGATCATCATCAATTGCGGGCGCGGTGGCCTGATCAACGAGGATGCGCTCGTTCATGCGCTCGAAAACGGTTTGGTCGCGGGCGCGGGGATCGACGTCCTGACGCGCGAGCCGCCAGGCGATGACAACCCGCTTCTCGCCGTCGCCGCAAGAGACGACGTCATCATCACCCCCCACATCGCCTGGGCCTCGAATGCGGCAAGACAGGAAGTCTGGCGTCAGGTCGTGGAGGCAATCGAGGCCTTCGCCGCCGGATCGCCCGTCCGCGTCCTCACATAAGGCCGCTGTCCCAGCCCAGCGTAAACACAGCCGTCACCTGCGTTCCGTAACTCCGAAGCGCTGAAAACCGCTGCCCCAACCAAACCGATAGTGGGGAGGTTTCGCGACGTCCATTCGACGATCAAGGCTTGCCTTTCGAAAACGCGCATCTTGAAATAAAAGCCGGAAGGAAGAACCGGCCGGAAACATCCCTGCCTGGTTCTCTCACCCCGGAACAAGGGGCAGGCAGCCATTGTGCGGATGATAAACCTACCCGATTTTCTCGATCCGCATTTCAATAAATTTCGTTCTTTCTGAACAGAGGGCTGACATTGAGCTGCGTTCACGCAAGAGGGAAACGCGCTCATGAGGCAACAGCAACCGACGGGCTTCATTGGCCTTGCGACGATGGGAACACCTGCTCTGCGCCCTGAAAACTGGATCGTTTGCTGTTGGAGTATTCCGCGGTATTTTCCTGGCTGGGAGAAGGAGTGGAAGAGATGAAGGCATCGAAGTTTTCGGACGTCCAGAAGGTGTTTATTCTGAAGCAGGGGGATGACGGTGTGCCTGTGGCGGAGATTTGCCGCAAGGCCGGGATCAGCCAGGCGACCTACTTCAACTGGAAGAAAAAATACGCAGGTCTTCTGCCTGACGAGATGCGCCGGCTGAAAGCTTTGGAAGATGAGAATGCGAAACTGAAGCGGATCGTGGCGGACCTGACGCTGGACCGCGAGATGCTTCAGGATGTCATCCGCCGAAAGCTCTGAGACCTGCCCGAACGCGCAAGCTTGTGGATGGGATGCTGGTGGACTGGGGGGTGTCGATCAGGCGAGCCTGCAAGGTTCTGACGTTCGACACCTCGACCTACCATTACAAATCCCGCCGCATCGGTCAGGCCGCTCTTGAAAGACGGATCAAGGAGATATGCGAGACACGCGTCCGGTTTGGCTATCGGCGTGTTCACGTACTCCTTCGACGAGAAGGCTGGATGGTCAATATCAAGAAGACCCGCAGGATTTACAAGGCGTTAGGGCTGCAGCTCAGGAACAAGCACCCGAAACGCCGGGTGAAGGTAAAGCTGCGCGAGGATCGCCAGGAGGCCGTAGGGCCGAACGATATCTGGGCGATGGACTTTGTTCATGATCAGCTCGCGGCAGGCAAGAAGCTGCGAATCCTGACCATTGTGGATATCCATTCCCGCTTCAGCCCGGCCACCGACCCGCGCTTTACCTATCGCGGTGAGGATGTGGTGCAAACGCTGGAACGGATTTGCAGGAAAGGCGGTTATCCGAAGACGATACGGGTCGACAATGGCAGCGAATTTATCTCCCGTGACCTCGATCTGTGGGCCTATGTGAACAAGGTCACGCTGGACTTCTCGCGGCCTGGCAAACCGACCGACAACGGCTTCATCGAAGCTTTCAACAGCAAGCTGCGTGCAGAATGTCTGAACGCAAACTGGTTCATGACCCTTGCGGATGCGCGCGAAAAGTTGGAGGATTGGCGTAAGCACTATAATGAGGATCGTCCTCATTCGGCGATCGGATACAACGTCCCGATCGCGTTGCACAATCCCGGTGGCGCTGCCAGCCCGCCATCGTGATCAGAGCCGGAAAAATCTAACAGCCGGCGGTCCAATAAATGGGCGCAGAGCATAAAAACCCAAGACTCTCCGGAAAAATGGAGGGAAGTCGGGGCTCAGGTCACCTCCTACATCTTGCGACGGGTGTTTCGGGGCAGAATAGCAAAAAAGGCCTCGCCGGTTGAGAGCGAAGCCTTTGATATGATTGATAAAACAGTGTTGGTTGCGGGGGCAGGATTTGAACCTGCGGCCTTCAGGTTATGAGCCTGACGAGCTACCGGGCTGCTCCACCCCGCGTTATTTCTGAGCTTCCGGGATTGAGGGTTGAGACGGATGGTCCTTGGCCTCGCCCGGAATTTTGTTTTGTCGGTCCTCGGAAGCTTTGCTTCCTGCGGGTCGACGGGGGCTGCTCCAGCCCGGGTTATTGATGTTTTAGAACGACGAAAGCCGCCTTTACGGCGGCTTGATATCGGCAGTCGCCGTTAAGAGAAGATATTTTGCTGCATTTGGCAGACCTGGCAGCGACCTACTCTCCCGTGTCTTAAGACAAAGTACCATTGGCGCTGGGGTATTTCACGGCCGTGTTCGGAATGGGAACGGGTGTTAAGGACCCCGCCATAACCACCAGGTCGGCCAAATGCAGCATGTTTTCGAGAAGCTGGACTTTTTTGATGTCCTCACGCTGACGCGGCTTGCGCCGCTTCGCTCCGGACGGGGCGGCGCATGAGCGCCGGCGGCCGGTCGGCCTTGCGAAGCCTTTGGCTTCGACCTTCCCCTGCGATGCAGGAGCAAGGATACAAGGTCGTGAGGTCTGTTGTTGTGTTGTCGCTTCAGTAACGCACATTGGCGAAGACTGTCGAGGGATTACCCTCAGCAGCTTGCCTGCGTCGCGCAGCGCGCCGTCCGCAGCGTAGTGGCCGAAGGCCACGACAGCGTGAGGACAAAAGATCGTGTTCATCGGCGAAGCCGATGAACATGAACAATGAGAACGATCAAGCCAATCGAGCGATTAGTACCGGTAAGCTTCACACATTACTGCGCTTCCACACCCGGCCTATCAACGTTGTCGTCTACAACGGCTCTGATAGGGAACACTCGTTTTCAGGTTGGTTTCCCGCTTAGATGCCTTCAGCGGTTATCCATTCCGTATATAGCTACCCTGCTATGCGGCTGGCGCCACAACAGGTCCACCAGAGATACGTCCATCCCGGTCCTCTCGTACTAGGGACAGATCCTGTCAATATTCCTACACCCACGGCAGATAGGGACCGAACTGTCTCACGACGTTCTGAACCCAGCTCACGTACCGCTTTAATTGGCGAACAGCCAAACCCTTGGGACCTGCTCCAGCCCCAGGATGCGATGAGCCGACATCGAGGTGCCAAACAACCCCGTCGATATGGACTCTTGGGGGTCATCAGCCTGTTATCCCCGGCGTACCTTTTATCCGTTGAGCGATGGCCCTTCCACGCGGGACCACCGGATCACTATGACCGACTTTCGTCTCTGCTCGACTTGTCAGTCTCGCAGTCAGGCGGGCTTATGCCATTGCACTCGACGACCGATTTCCGACCGGTCTGAGCCCACCATCGCGCGCCTCCGTTACTCTTTAGGAGGCGACCGCCCCAGTCAAACTACCCACCATACACTGTCCCGGATCCGGATAACGGATCGCGGTTAGACATCCACGAAGATAAGGGTGGTATTTCAAGGATGGCTCCACAAGAACTGGCGTCCCTGCTTCAAAGCCTACCACCTATCCTACACATGTCTTGGTAAATGCCAGTGTAAAGCTATAGTAAAGGTGCACGGGGTCTTTCCGTCTGACCGCAGGAACCCCGCATCTTCACGGGGAATTCAATTTCACTGAGTCTGCGTTGGAGACAGCGGGGAAGTCGTTACGCCATTCGTGCAGGTCGGAACTTACCCGACAAGGAATTTCGCTACCTTAGGACCGTTATAGTTACGGCCGCCGTTTACTGGGGCTTCAATTCAATGCTTGCACATCTCCTTTTAACCTTCCAGCACCGGGCAGGCGTCAGACCCTATACGTCGTCTTAAAGACTTCGCAGAGCCCTGTGTTTTTGATAAACAGTCGCTACCCCCTGGTCTGTGCCACCCTCATATACTTGCGTATAAAAGGGTCACGCTTCTTCCGAAGTTACGCGTGCAATTTGCCGAGTTCCTTCAACGCAGTTCTCTCAAGCGCCTTGGTATACTCTACCTGACCACCTGTGTCGGTTTCGGGTACGGTCTCATGGTGGAGCTATTTCCTGGAACCGCTTCACCGCAAGGACAATCCAATAAGTCCTCACGATTTACGCAATCCGTCACTACCACCTGGCCCACGAATATTAACGTGGTTCCCATCGACTACGCGTTTCCGCCTCGTCTTAGGGGCCGGCTAACCCTGCTCAGATTAACTTTAAGCAGGAACCCTTGGTCTTTCGGCGAGGGAGTCTCTCACTCCCTTTATCGTTACTCATGTCAACATTCGCACTTCCGATACCTCCAGAAGCCCTCACGGGTCTTCCTTCATCGGCCTACGGAACGCTCCGCTACCACGTGGATAAATCCACATCCTCAGCTTCGGTGCATGGCTTGAGCCCCGGTACATTTTCGGCGCAAAGACCCTTATTTAGACCAGTGAGCTGTTACGCTTTCTTTAAATGATGGCTGCTTCTAAGCCAACATCCTGGTTGTTTTGGGATCCTCACATCCTTTCCCACTTAGCCATGACTTGGGGACCTTAGCTGGAGGTCAGGGTTGTTGCCCTTTTCACGACGGACGTTAGCACCCGCCGTGTGTCTGCCGAGTAGTACTCCCCGGTATTCGCAGTTTGGTTAGGATCAGTAAGACGGTGAGTCCCCATAGCCCATCCAGTGCTCTACCCCCGAGGGTATTCGCTCGACGCTCTACCTAAATAGATTTCGCGGAGAACCAGCTATCTCCGAGTTTGATTGGCCTTTCACCCCTAGCCACAAGTCATCCCAATCTATTGCAACAGATGCGGGTTCGGTCCTCCAGTTGGTGTTACCCAACCTTCAACCTGCTCATGGCTAGATCACTCGGTTTCGGGTCTAATGCATCTAACTAAATCGCCCTATTAAGACTCGCTTTCGCTGCGCCTACACCTATCGGCTTAAGCTTGCTAGATACACTAAGTCGTTGACCCATTATACAAAAGGTACGCCGTCACCCTTGCGGGCTCCGACTGTTTGTAGGCATCCGGTTTCAGGTTCTCTTTCACTCCCCTTGTCGGGGTGCTTTTCACCTTTCCCTCACGGTACTGGTTCGCTATCGGTTATGCACGAGTACTTAGGCTTGGAGCGTGGTCGCCCCATGTTCGAACAGGATTTCACGTGTCCCGCCCTACTCAAGGACAATGAGTGTTCTACGCATACGGGGCTATCACCCATAGTGCCAGGCTTCCCAACCTGTTCTGCTTTATTCCTCATTGCCACTGGCCTGATCCGCGTTCGCTCGCCACTACTTGCGGAGTCTCGATTGATGTCCTTTCCTACGGGTACTTAGATGTTTCAGTTCCCCGCGTTCGCTTCTTAACCCTATGTATTCAGATTAAGATACCTTATAGCGATATCTAGAAAGATAAGATGTTCAACGAAGAACACCTTAAATTTTCTAGATATCTAAGGTGGGTTTCCCCATTCGGATATCCATGGATCAAAGCTTATTCGCAGCTCCCCACGGCTTTTCGCAGCGTATCACGTCCTTCATCGCCTGTGCATACCAAGGCATCCACCAAATGCCCTTAAGACACTTGATCGTTCTCATTGCTGATGTTCATCTTTTATGTCCGGCCTTTTGTACAACCCGGACGATGCCATCAACACGATCTGACCACCGACCCAACAAAGTCAGCAGCCTTATTTATTTCAGACTTGACGTCTT